>JAJDUQ010000168.1 GCA_022826505.1 Gammaproteobacteria bacterium | reverse complement strand
GGTGTGGTGCAACACATATAGACAATATTATGGCACTACATCAGCCATCTCGACCAAGAATCAATCGGTTATATGCCAAAATCAGCGAATTTCGGGCTGATCCGACCCATCGCGACCCACAATTGGGTAAAGATGGGCTAGACCACGGTTCCAGTTTGTTCAGATGACGCAGCAAAGAAGATCGAACTCGACGTCCTCGTCGGTCTGACTCGGTCGTGACGATGTATCGCCAGGACGAAGGAATCGTATCGCGAATCGCTGCTTCCCCGCGCTTATCTCCGGATACAGGGAGACATTCCGGGGGAGCGCCACCCGGATCATCTGGCACGGCGTGGACGAGCCGAGATTGCGTTGAAAGAACCCGCCGTTTGCAATTTCCCGTGTGGCCGCTGTGCTCTCACGCACGATGCGAAGGCACAATCCTACCGATGACTCAAATGGACTGAACGTGGAAATCCAGTCGTTCAGGTCACGGAGCCGCTGGGTACCCGGTTGCTCCAGCCAGTAGTGAAAGGCTGGGAGGTCGAAGTCGCAGGTCCCGGCAGGAATGCTGCTGCGCTGGCGAACGGCGTTCAACAACTCATTGTGGCGCAGTTCGTTGCCCGGAGCAGTTTCGCACCCATGCAGCGCCTGCAGCATCGAGTGAACCTCGTCCCGCACTTCCTGGAGTCGCTCCTGAGCGACTTTCGGATTCCGGCTGAACGCATATAGCGTCGCCGAGTGACGTTCGAGCTCCTTGATGATTTCCTTCTTCAGGTCAGCGCGACCCAGCACCGCCATCACGTCGATAATGACTTCGAAGGTCAGACGGCTTGCCCAGGGCGACTCGTGCCGAAGCAGATACCGTCCGCGGCGAAAGAGAAATTCGAGGCGGAGGAACGTACGAATCCGCTCACTCAGCGGTTGCTCGTATACGATTAGCCCGCGATTGGTATCCTGCATTACCGATTCTCGGTCGGGCCAGTTCGCGCCCGGCCGTTGCGCGATTCTTTCACTGAATTCCATCTATCCGCAAGCGCGAGGCACTCCCGGTGTAGCGCGTCCACACGTTCACGAAGCGTTGCCAGATCCTCGGTGTTCTCGAGAACGGTGTCCGCGACGGCGAGACGGTCT
The DNA here is from genome assembly GCA_022826505.1 of Gammaproteobacteria bacterium. Taxonomy (GTDB): domain Bacteria; phylum Pseudomonadota; class Gammaproteobacteria; order HK1; family HK1; genus HK1. The sequence continues at coordinate 153,751 of JAJDUQ010000168.1, read as the reverse complement.
GCGCGAGTCGCCTGACTGTCGATGATCGCGGCGATCGTCTCCTGCCGACCGCCGTCCCGGTGTTGAGCGCGTGTCATCTGAAGCGTACGGGGCGCATCCACGACGATGACCCGATCCATCTGCGCGGCCTGGTGCGTCTCCACGAGGAGAGGAATCACGAACACGACGTAGGGCGCGTCGGACGATGCGGCAAACGCCTGCATCTCGTCGCGCACCCGAGGGTGCAGAATCGCTTCGAGCTTTATGCGGTCGGGGGCATGGCCAAATATGCGCTTGCGCATCCGGGCGCGATCGAGGCGCCCTTGGTTGTCGAGAACGTCGTCTCCAAATGCTTCCACGATTTCCGCCAGGGCAGGCATCCCCGGCTCGACCAGTCGGCGGGTGACGACATCGGCGTCGATCACGGGCACGCCGAGTTCCTCGAATCGTTCGGCGACCGCACTCTTTCCCGTAGCAAGCCCGCCAGTCAGCGCGACAATCATGGCGCGGCTGCGCATCAAGTCGTTGCGGCCAAGGATGCAGCCAGCAGGGGGCCCAGGTTGTCGCCACAGTAAAGCATGAACAGACCTGCACCGGCGAGGTACGGACCGAACGGGAAGGGCGCGGCGCGGGACGCTCGCCCGCACGCGACCAGCGCGGCGCCTGCAATGGCCCCCGCCAGCGACCCGAGCAGAATGACACCCGGGAGCGCTTGCCATCCGAGCCACGCTCCGATCGACGCCAGAAGCTTGAAATCACCGTATCCCATTCCACTGCGACCGGTTACGAACTTGAATGCGTGGTAGACCGTCCACAGAACGACGTATCCCGCCATGACTCCCAGAACGCCGTCTCGCAGTGTCGAGAACGTGTCGAACAGGTTGAAGGCGAGACCCAACCAAAGCAAAGGGAGCGTAATCGCATCGGGCAGCAGTTGGTTTTCGAAATCGATGGCACTCAACGCGAGCAAACCCAGTCCGAGCACACACGCGCCAGCGGCCGCGGCTCCAATGCCGAAGTGCAGGGCAGCTACCGCCCCGACGAGTGCACCACAAATCTCGACAATCGGATAGCGCAGAGGAATCTTCCAATGGCACGCGGAGCATCTGCCGCCGAGAGCGACATAACTCAGGACCGGAACATTCTCCAGCAAGGAGATTTGGTGTCCACACGCCGGACAGGATGACGGCGGGTGTCCCAGAGTGAACCTGGCGGGCCGGCGCGACGGCGCCAACTCCAGGAATTCGACGCAATCCGTATGCCAGGCCGCCTCCATCATGCGCGGGAGGCGGCTGATCACTACATTCATCAAGCTTCCGGCCACCAGGCCAAACAGGGTCATGGCGGCAACGAACACCTCGAGGTTCGTCATCCGGCCGGACTCTCAGGCGGCTTGCGTGTGCCGGGCCGTGAACTCGAGTTTCCCCGCAGTAACGTCCACCCTCACGGTATCGCCGGACGAGAACCGGTCTGCAAGTACCGCCTGTGCGAGCGGGTTCTCGATGCGCCGCTGGATTACGCGCTTCAGTGGGCGCGCTCCGTAGACCGGGTCGAATCCCGCTTCGCCGAGCAACGCCATCGCGGCGTCCGATACCTCGAGACCCAGGTGCTGGTCCGCAAGTCGTTTCGCAAGCCTCTCGATCTGAATCCGCGCGATCGCGTCAATTTGCGCTGCGTCGAGCGAATGGAACACCACGATCTCGTCGATGCGATTGATGAATTCGGGTCGGAAATGCTCGGTTACGGCACTCATGACCGTACCTTTGACGGCCCCGAAGTCGTTCTGCTGTGTGAGGTCGTGGACCATGTTTGAACCGAGATTCGACGTCATCACCACAACACAGTTTCGAAAGTCCACCGTGCGTCCGTGTCCGTCTGTCAGTCGTCCGTCCTCCAGCACCTGGAGCAGCACGTTGAAGACGTCGGAGTGGGCCTTCTCTACCTCGTCGAGAAGCACCACTGAATAGGGACGGCGCCGGATTGCCTCGGTCAGATATCCTCCTTCCTCGAATCCGACGTACCCGGGAGGAGCGCCGATGAGGCGCGCGACCGAGTGCTTCTCCATGAATTCCGACATGTCGATTCGAACCATCGCGTCCTCGATATCGAACAGGAACTCCGCCAGTGCGCGGGTGAGTTCGGTCTTGCCCACTCCGGTGGGACCGAGAAAGAGAAACGACCCGCTGGGGCGTCGCGGATCCGAGAGCCCCGCCCGGGCTCTTCGAATAGCGTTGGAGATGGCGCCTACCGCCTCATCCTGACCTATCACCCGTGCATGGAGCGCCTCCTCCATGCGAAGCAGCTTGTCTCGTTCTCCTTCCAGCATGCGGGTCACGGGAACGCCCGTCCACTTCGACACGATTCCGGCAATTTCCTCTTCGGTCACCGAGTGGCGAAGCAACCGCATTTCCTGCGGCTTGGTGTGGCCGGAGTGTTCGATCTGCTTTTCGAGTTCGGGTATTCGTCCGTACTGGAGTTCCGCCATGCGAGTGAGATCGCCTCCGCGCTGTGCTGTCTCCAGCTCCATCCGTGCCCGTTCCAGCGCCTCCTTGACGTGCTGGACACCTTGAACCTCGGCCTTCTCCGCGTTCCAGATTTCCTCGAGATCGGAGAATTCCCGTTCCGCGGAAGCGATATCGGATTCCAGTCGCGCAAGCCGTACGCGCGAAGCGTCATCGCTCTCCTTTCCCAGGGCTTCACGTTCGATCTTGAGCTGAATCAGCCGACGATCGAGCCGATCCATCGCTTCGGGCTTCGAGTCGATTTCCATCCGTATTCGGCTGGCGGCCTCGTCGATCAGATCGATGGCCTTGTCGGGAAGTTGCCGGTCCGCAATGTAGCGGTGGGACAATGTGGAGGCGGCGACGATGGCGGGATCTCCGATATCCACCCCGTGGTGGACCTCGTAGCGTTCCTTCAACCCGCGCAAGATCGCGATCGTGTCCTCGACGGTGGGTTCATCGACCAGCACCTTTTGGAATCGGCGTTCGAGCGCGGCATCCCTTTCAAGGTATTGCCGGAACTCGTCCAGAGTGGTCGCACCGACGCAGTGCAATTCCCCGCGCGCGAGTGCCGGTTTGAGCATGTTCCCGGCGTCCATCGCCCCTTCTGCCTTACCGGCTCCAACGAGCGTGTGAATTTCGTCGATGAACAGGATGATCTGGCCTTGCTGTCTTGTCAGGTCGTTGAGGACGGACTTCATTCGTTCCTCGAAGTCACCCCGGTACTTCGCCCCGGCAATCAGCGCACCCATGTCCAGCGCCAGCAGACGCTTGCCTTTCAGACCTTCCGGTACCTCGGCGTTGACAATCCTCTGTGCGAGCCCTTCGACGATCGCGGTCTTCCCCACCCCGGGTTCGCCAATCAGCACCGGGTTGTTCTTTGTTCGACGCTGCAGCACCTGGATTGTTCGGCGAATCTCATCATCTCGTCCGATGACCGGATCGAGCTTGCCCTGCTCGGCACACTCCGTCAGATCGATCGTGAACTTTTCGAGCGCCCGGCGGTTATTTTCAGCGTCCCGGTCGGTGACCGATTCGCCGCCCCGTATGGAGTCGATTGCTCCTTCAATCGCCTCCTTCGTTGCACCGTATCGGGTCAGAAGGGTAGCCATATTGCCAGCCGCCTCAAGGCAGGCGAGCAGGAACAGCTCGCTTGAAATGAACTGGTCCTTTCTCCTTTGGGCCAGCTTGTCGCAAAGATTGAGATAGCGTCCCAGCTCGGGGGAAATCTGGACGTCACCCGCCACACCGTGGACCTGAGGCAGGGAGTCGAGCACGATTCCAATCTGTGAACGCAGTGCGTTGACGTTCACCCCGGCCTGAGCGAGAAGGTGACGTACCGTGGCGCCCTGCTGGTCGAGCAGTGCCGCCATGACGTGCACCGGTTCCAGGAATTGGTGGTCGTGGCCGACCGCAATGCTCTGGGCGTCCGCGAGTGCAAGCTGAAACTTGGTCGTAAGCCTGTCGGTTCTCATTTCGAGATTTCCCCCACCGGCATCGGGCTCCCGAGTCCATCTCGGGATTCGCGCCGGGGTGTCGATGTCCGATAGATGCGGTTGCCCGGGCCGGAATCAACCGGGGCTGATAGCATCGAACCTCTCGCGGGCGTCTTGTGGCTCGGGGCCGGAGCCTCGTACCCATGCCAGGGTCGCAAATCTTCCGGTTACGCCGTCGCGGCGGTGCGAATAGAACCGGCGCTTGTCGCCATAGGTGCAGAATCCGCCGCCGTAAGTTCGCCTGATCCCCAGCAATGCGAGTTGGCGAGCTGCGATTGCGTACAGACTCGCAAGCCAGTGACCCGCTCGGGCCCGAGACGGAACAAAGGCGTGCTCGGCACCGGGTGCGGCAGCGAGGCAGGCGTCGCGAACCTCCGGTCCGACTTCGTAGGATGCGGGACCGATTGCGGGACCGAGCCACGCAAGCAGTTCGTGGCCCGGCCGATCCATGAATTCGATGCAACGCGGGATCACGCCACTCGCGAGTCCGCGCCATCCGGCGTGCGCGATTCCGACACGGGTTCCCGACGTGTCGCATAGCACGACCGGCAGGCAGTCCGCAGTCAACACCGCGCATGCTGGCGAACCGGCGGTACCGACGCTCGCGTCGGCCTGCGGCGTGCAATCGTATCGTTGCGCGCGAACGACGCGCGCGCCGTGTACCTGATTCAACCAGCAGGGGTCATGGTCGAGGCCGAGGGACGTCCGAACGCGCGCGCGATTTCGGACCACGACCAACGGAGCGTCGCCGGTGCCCATCCCGAGATTGAGCGAGTCGTACGGCAGCGAACTCTCACCACCCGTGCGCGTTGTGGAAATCGCACGGATACTCGACGGAGCCGGCCAGGCCGGTGCGACGAATTCGATTGGTCTGGCGGTCATCGCACGTCGGCCGCTTCAGCACGCAGCGCCGCCACCAGTTCCTGCATGTCGGAAGCGAGGTCACTTTGGATCGTCAACGCACGACCGGACACCGGGTGGCTGAACGACAGGCGTCTGGCGTGGAGGGCTTGGCGGGGGAATTCGGAAGCTGCGTTCGGCACAGGAGTTGCGCGTCGGTGGGAGCGACGCTTTCCATACACCGAGTCTCCAAGAATCGGATAGCCGCAATGGGCGAGATGTACGCGAATCTGATGGGTTCGACCGGTCTCGATGACGACTTCCAGCCGTGCGTGACAACGGTAGCGTTCGACGACTCGATAGTGCGTGACTGCCCGTTTACCGTGGTCCTCGACCGCCATGCGGGTGCGACGTGCACGATCCCGGCCGATCGGCGCGTTCACCGTCGCGTGCGCAGGCGGCAATCCGATGACCACCGCTTCGTAGGTTCGCTCTACCTCCCGCGCCTTGATCTGGGCCACGAGGCGAGTGTGTGCGTGCAGCGAGCGCGCGATGAGCATCAACCCCGAGGTGTTCTTGTCCAGTCGATGCACAAGGCCGGCGCGCGGGATGGTGCGCAACTCGCGATCATATGCGAGCAGGCGATTGAGGAGCGTCCCGTCGCGATTGCCCGCGCCGGGATGAACCACCAGCCCGGGTGGTTTGTCCAGGACGAGCAAGTCCGAATCCTCGTAGAGTACGTCGAGCGGGCCCGGTTGTGCGGCCGACCGAGCATCGCCTTCGATGGCGTAGACAATGTTGATTCGCTCACCGCCCACCACTCGATGCTTGGCTCGAACGGCGGCCCCGTCGAGAGTTGCGGCACCAGCGCGGATCCACTGCTGGATTCGGGCTCGGGAGTGCTGGGGGAACAACCTCGCAAGCGCCTGGTCGGTTCGCAATCCGGTCAGCGAGCCTGGAATGACACCGTCGAGTCGAATGTGCTTCGTCATCGGTCGGTTCACGGGGCTGCGAGGAAGTGCCTGTGGATCAAGTTGCGCTCCGTTGTGAGAAGATGCACTGGCGCAGGTTCGCATGCAGCGATGTCGCGCTGCGGACAGGCTGAGATATCTTGGTGGTTTTCGACCATGAGACGAATTATGCGCTCCGTAGTTCTTGTCATCGCGACAGCGGTGCTGGCTGGATGTTCCATGTGGGGCGAGGAACCCGACCCGACCAGGGACTGGTCGGCCGAGCGGCTCTACGACTCGGCGAAGGGTCACCTGGATCGTGGCACCTACGAGCAGGCGATAGAGCACTACGAGAAGCTCGATGCCAGGTTTCCGTTCGGTCTGCTCGCGATGCAGGGCCAGCTCGATCTCATCTACGCCTACTACAAGCTGCACAGACCGGCGTCCGCACTGGCCGCCGCCGACCGGTTCATCAAGCTTCATCCGCGCCACCCGAACGTCGACTACGCCTACTACCTGAAGGGGCTCGTGCGCTTCGTCGGTGACAGTTCCGTTATTGACCGATTCTTCGCCAAGGACGTTTCGGAGCACGATTCAAGTGCCTTGCTGCAGGCGTTCCGCGCGTTCGAAGAATTGGTCCAACGATTTCCCGAAAGCCGATATGCTGACGATTCCCGGCAGCGAATGCAGTATCTGAAGAATCTTCTGGCCCTGCATGAAATCCATGTGGCGCGTTACTACATGAAACGCGGGGCATGGCTCGCGGCGGCCAATCGGGCTCGTTACGTGGTAGAAAACTATCAGAGGACGCCGGCGGTGTCCGACGCACTTGCCATCATGATGATTGCGTACCGGAAGATGGGATTCGACGATCTCTCCGCCGATGCGGCCCGGGTCTTGCGGCTGAACGATCCGGACGATGCCGGGCTCGGCGCGACGCGATCCACGCCCGCCCCCTGACTGCGACCCGCGTCCGCGACGACGGTGTTCGCGCTCCGCCCGGTTGCGCAGGGTCGGGCATGAAATTCAGAGCGCGTCTTCGTCCTGCTCCCCGGTTCGAATTCTGATGACTTTCTGAATCGGCGCCACGAAAATCTTTCCATCCCCGATTCTGCCGGTGCGTGTGGCGGAGGTAATCGCCTCGATGCAGCGGTCGCAGTCCGCATCCGCAACGACGATTTCAATTTTGACTTTCGGGAGAAAGTCAACAACATATTCGGCACCGCGGTAGAGTTCGGTATGCCCCTTCTGCCGACCGAACCCCTTGCCCTCGGTGACGGTCATGCCGGTGATGCCGATATCGGACAGCGCCTCCCGCACGTCGTCGACCTTGAACGGCTTGATGATGGCCTCAATTTTTTTCATCGTCTGTTCGGGCTGCCGTCATTCGCCGGTCAGGGCATGAATCGCAGCACCAATGTCGGCTGCCGACCTGACCGTCCGAACGCCTGCCGCGTCCAGTGCATCGTACTTTGCCTCCGCAGTCCCCTTGCCGCCCGAGATGATTGCACCGGCATGCCCCATGCGCCGGCCGGGTGGGGCAGTGACTCCGGCGATATAGGCAACAACGGGCTTGGAGACCTCGGCGGCGATGAATTCGGCCGCGTCCTCCTCCGCATTGCCGCCAATTTCACCAACCATCACGATACCTCGCGTCTCCGCGTCCGATTCGAACAGGCGCAGACAGTCGATGAAGCTCATTCCGTGGATCGGATCGCCGCCGATTCCGATGCAGGTACTTTGCCCGAGCCCGCAGCCAGAGGTCTGGTGTACTGCCTCGTAGGTCAAGGTCCCGGACCGTGACACGATTCCCACGCATCCTTTCGAGTGAATGTGGCCCGGCATGATACCCATCTTGCATGCCTCGGGCGTGATGATGCCGGGGCAGTTCGGACCGATCAGTCGAGTATCGGGGTATTGTGCGAGCGCGGCCTTCACTTTCAGCATGTCGAGAACCGGGATTCCCTCGGTGATGCATGCGATGACGCGAACTCCGGCCGAGGCTGCTTCGAGAATGGCGTCTGCCGCGAATGCCGCCGGTACGTAGATCATCGTCGCGTCGGCGCCGGTCTCGTTCACTGCGTCATGCACCGTGTCGAATACGGGTCGCCCGAGATGCACCATTCCACCTCTTCCCGGAGTGACGCCGCCCACGAGTTTCGTTCCGTACTCGAGCGCCTGTTGCGAATGGAATGTTCCCTGCCGGCCGGTGAATCCCTGGCAGATGACTCTCGTGCTGTGGTCGACCAGTATGCTCATGGGCGTGGTGCGCTCGAATCGAAACAAGTGTCGAAACGCGGTCAGTTCACTGCCGCGACGGCCTTCTCCGCTGCGTCGGCCAGGGATTCGGCCGGAATCACCGCGAGGCCGCTCTTCGCGAGCAGGTCCCGTCCGCGTTCACCGTTGGTGCCCTCGAGGCGAACAACGACGGGAACATCAATCCCGGTTTCCCGCACCGCCTGGATGATTCCCTCTGCAATCAGGTCGCAGCGGACGATTCCCCCGAAAATGTTGACCAGGATTGCTTTCACGTTCGGGTCGCTTGTAATCAGCTTGAACGCCTCGCTGACCTTCTGCGAATCGGTCCCGCCCCCGACATCGAGAAAGTTCGCGGGCTCGCCTCCGTGGAGTTTGATGATGTCCATCGTTCCCATCGCGAGTCCGGCGCCATTGACCATGCACGCGATGTTGCCGTCGAGTGTGATGTAGTTCAGGTCGAATCGCTTTGCCTGCACCTCCCTTTCGTCGTGTTGGGACGGATCGTCGAGGTCGCGAAGATCCTGGTGCCGGAACAGCGCGTTGTCGTCGACATCAATTTTCGCATCGAGCGCCAGCAGTGCTCCGTCGGTCGTTTTCACGAGCGGATTCAACTCGAGCAAACTGAGATCCTTTTCCAGGAACAGGTCGTACAACCCAAGGAGGATGGTTCCGAGCTGCTTGCGCTGGTTCGCTTCGAGTCCAAGCGCGAATGCGATTCGTCGCACCTGATACGGTTGCAGCCCGGCTGCGGGATCGATGAACTCGGTGACGATTTTCCAGGGCTCCGACGCCGCCACTTCCTCGATGTCCATGCCGCCGGCTGCGGATCCCATGATTGCAATCTGGCGACGTGTCCGATCGACGAGCAGGCTCAGGTAGAACTCGCTTTCGATTTCCGACGTCGATTCAACCAGGACGGTGGATATCGGCTGTCCTTGCGTCGTGGTCTGTCTCGTGACGAGCCGCGTTCCCAGCATCGACTGCGCAGCGGCCGCAACTTCGTCGGGGGTCCTTGCCCGCTTGACACCGCCAGCCTTTCCGCGACCGCCGGCGTGCACCTGTGCCTTGACCATCCACGAGCTTCCCGCCAACTCCTCGGCGGCCGACCGAGCCTCGGTCGCATCCGTCGCGGGACGACCCTGCGGTACCGGGATTGCGTAGGCCCCGAGGAGTTCCTTGGCCTGGTATTCGTGAAGATTCATCGAATGGGCCCGTCTGGACGAACGGCAGCGGAAGCGCAAGACTAGCAGCGCACCAATTGCGGTTCCATTACCTGGAAGGAGGGGACGCATGAGGAATGCCGCCCAGGATGGCCTCACCATCATCGAGCTGATGATCGTCGTGGCCATCATTGGAATTCTCGCATCCGTCGCGGTTCCCGCCTATCGGGACTACGCGGTGAGGGAGAAGGTGCGTGAGGCCCTGAACCTCGCGAATCCGGCGCGGACCGCGCTTGGAATTGCGTGCTCCAACGGAAGTCTTGCCGGGGCGGACAACCTGCTGCTCGACCTGCCCGCCGCAGATGCCTTCGCCGACGATTACACGCAGAGTATCACCGTAGCGGGTCTCAGCGCGACGGAGGGGACCGTGACAATCGTCTTCAACTCGATCGACGGAGTGATCGGCGAGGGTTGGCGAGTCGTCTACACCGGCGTCTGCGGTACGGACGGGATGCGCTGGACCGTTGGAGGAGATGTGTCTCCCGAGTATCTGCCGAAGACGTGAGTGGTGTGGGGGCGCAGTCTCGGGCGGCAGACGGACAAACCGTGGTCCGCCTGTCCCGGAGACACTGAAAATCGTCCGCTAGACCGCTCGGGGTTTGTCGGACACGCGGCTCACCGCCGTTTCGGCGAGTCGGGCGGTCGGCGCCGGTGGTCCAATCGCCCTCAGGATCGCGCGCAGAACCTTCGGATTCGCCGCTGCCACGTCGCCGGACCGAATATAGTCGTCACCACCACTCGGCTCCGCCACAATTCCGCCTGCCTCCTGGACGAGCAGCGTTCCCGCGGCAATGTCCCACGGTTCGAGACCGTACTCCCAGAAGCCGTCGAGGCGACCCGCCGCGACGTATGCGAGGTCCAGCGCGGCCGCTCCTCCGCGCCTGATCTGTGCCGATCCGGAAATCATGGCATTCAGGATTGCGAGATAGGACTCGAGTCGATCCAATTCTCGAGTCACGAAGCCGCTGCCGAGCAAGGCACCCTTCAAGCCGCCTTTCGTCGCCACCCGGATTCGCCGGTCGTTGAGCTTGGCCCCCGAGCCGCGCGAGGCTGTGAACAGCTCCTGCCGCAGCGGGTCGAAGACGACACCGTGCTCCATCCGACCTCGATGACGCACTCCAATCGATACCGCCACATGCGGAAACCCGTGCACGAAGTTCGTCGTGCCGTCCAGCGGGTCGATGATCCATTCGAAGTCATGACTCCCGTGCGCGCCGCTTTCCTCCGCGAGAAACGCATGGTCGGGGTGACTCCTGCGAATGGTGTCGATGATGCGTCGCTCCGCGACACGGTCGATCTCGGTGACGAAGTCGTTTGCTCCCTTCTCCGAAACCGCGAATGCGTCAAAGCGATCAATGTTGCGCGCAATGACGTTCCCTGCCTGTCTCGCGGCACGGACGGCGATGTTCAGTAGCGGGTGGTTGGTCACGGGTCGGGCTGGCTGGAAGGGTCCGGCATTGTAAGAGCAAGCGCGAAGCGGAACACCAGATTCGTAATCGGGATTGTCTTCGATGGCGTTTGCGGGCGAAATGGGACGGGAAGCGAGGGTGCGGTGCGATCCTCGACGACCTGTATCCAGTACCGGCTGATGGAATGAACGCAAACCCCTTGGATCGCTTGCGCATCGTGCTCGTCGAACCTGCCCATCCAGGGAACATCGGGGCGACGGCCCGCGCGATGAAGGCGATGGGTCTGCGGTGTCTCCGGCTCGTCGCGCCGGCACGGTTTCCAAGCGCGGAGGCCACGGCCCGGGCGGCGGGAGCCGACGATGTCCTGCATGAGGCCAGGATTGTCGGATCGGTGGACGATGCGATTGCCGACTGCGGTCTCGTCCTCGGAACCACGGCCCGGATGCGGCGGATCGAGTGGCCGGTGGTCGATGCGCGTGAGGGGGCATCCCGGGCGGTCGCGCAAGCCGCGGAGACACCGGTTGGGATACTGTTCGGCCGCGAGCGATCCGGACTCACCAACGCGGAAATCGACAAGTGCCATGCGTTGATTCGGATTCCCGTCTCCTCGCACTTCAGCTCCCTGAACGTGTCCGCGGCGGTGCAGATCGTGGCCTACGAGTCGCGGCTCGCGACGCATGGCGGAGGCGTCGCCATGGCTCCTCGGCCGCAACCGCCCGCGACCGGGGACGAACTCGAAAAATTCTACCGGCACCTTGAAGATACGCTGGTGCGGATCGGCTATCTCGACCCGGCGGCGCCGAAGCTGTTGATGCGCAGATTGCGCCGGCTGTTCAGCCGGGCCGAACCGGACCGGGTGGAAGTCAATATCCTGCGCGGTATCCTTGCTGCGGCGGTCCGCGCTTCAGTCGGTGCACCGAACCAGGGAGCAGCGCCTGCTCGCCCGCCGCATCAGCCGCAAGACGACCCGACCAAGGACGCCTCGGGATGAGAAAGGGCGGGGATCCCGTCGATCAGCACTTGTTCACCATCCAGGCTGATTCGCCGTTGCGAGAACCACGTCAGGGTGCGCGGCAGGATGATGTGCTCGCGGGCCAACACCCTCGCAGCCAGGGTTTCCGGGTCGTCCTGCGGGAGTACCGGCACTTGGGTCTGGGCGATGATTGGTCCGCCGTCGAGTTCCGCGGTCACGAAGTGGACCGTCGCCCCATGGACCGTCGCACCGGCATCGAGCGCCCGTGCATGGGTATCGAGCCCCGGAAATGCGGGCAGCAGCGACGGATGAATATTGATGAGTCGCCCTGCGTAGCGCCGTACGAACGCCGGGGAGAGGACACGCATGAAGCCGGCGAGCACCACGAGTTCCGCGTCGAATTGCTCGATCGCATCCGCGAGCGCCACGTCGAACCGTTCGCGGTCGGGGAAGTCGCGATGATGCACCACCGTTACCTGGTACCCCGCGAGTCGGGCCAGCTCGATGCCGGGGGCGTCCGGCTCGTTGCAGACGACGCCCTGGAGATCGACGGGCAGCGCGCCGTCGGCGATGGCGTCTGCAATTGCCTGGAGGTTCGTGCCACGGCCCGAGATCAACACCACGATCCCGAGTCTCGAAGTCACTTGATTCGAACCTCGGGAGGACTCCCGCCCTCGTGGATTCGACCGGCCACCCATGCACGTTCGCCGTTTGCTTCGAGCGCCTCGACAAGGGCTCGGGACGAATCCGGGGCGGTGACCAGCAGCATGCCGACGCCACAGTTGAAGGTACGCCACATCTCGTCCTCAGCGATTCCTCCGGCGTCCCGGACCCACTCGAAGACCGCAGGCCGGCGCCAGCTCGACGCGTCGATGACGGCGCACGTCCCTGCGGGCAGGACCCGCGGGAGATTCTCGACGATGCCGCCGCCGGTGACGTGCGCAACTGCATGCACGTCACCACCGCGGATGAGCGAAAGGACGCTGGTCGAGTAGATTCGAGTCGGGGCGAGGAGGGCGTCGATGAGGCGAATTCCGTCGATGTCCCGATCGAGATCATCCCCGCTTGCATCGAGGACACTGCGAATCAGCGAGTAGCCGTTGGAATGGGGACCACTCGACGCGATTGCGACAATCAGGTCTCCTGGCGCGGTCCGGGCGCCATCGATTATCGAGCCGCGCTCCACGATACCAACGCAGAAGCCTGCCAGGTCGTAGTCGCCGTCGGCGTACATGCCCGGCATCTCGGCGGTTTCTCCTCCCACGAGCGCGGTTCCCGCGAGCGTGCACCCTCGGGCGATTCCGGCAACGACCCGTTCCGCGATGCCGACATCGAGCCGGCCGGTGGCGAAGTAGTCGAGGAAGAACATCGGATCCGCGCCGAGCGTGACGATGTCGTTCACGCACATCGCCACCAGGTCGATTCCGATGGTGTCGTGCTGGTTGTGGGCAATCGCAAGCTTGATCTTCGTGCCCACGCCGTCGGCACCGGAGACCAGCACAGGGTTCCGATAGCGGTGCAACGGCGGCTCGAACAGCGCACCGAATCCGCCAAGTCCGGCGATGACGCCCTCGCGAGGGGTCTCGTTGGCAATCCTGCGAATGCGCGCGACGAGGTCCTGGCCGCGATCGATGTCGACACCTGCGTCCCTGTAGCTGAGGCGTTTTTGCGGCGGGCGGCTCATCGGACCCGCGATGGTACTGGATTCGTCGGCCGCCGAGGCTATGGCGGGCCTGCGACTCGTCCGCTCGTCGGTACCTTGTCGGGAGCGGGGCTCGTCGCCTTTGGTGGCTGAGTGGCAGCGACCAGTTCCATCGCCTCCGGCTTGACTTGCTGTCGGCGCTTCCAATAGCGTCGAGCTCACGATGCCGCGCGGCTCGCGCGGACGTATCCCTCGAGCGAACGAGATGATTCCCGCGGTGTTCCGAAATGCACTTCCGGGCTGTCGGGAGCTCACCATTCTGCTCGTCTTCCTGACGTTGGCGGTGGGCGCGGCCGTTCGCGCGGAGGTCCCGCTCTACGAAACCGAGGTGGTGTGGTCCGATCAGGACGCGGATCGCGCGAACGCTTTCCGCCAGGCGTTGCGACAGGTCATCGTCAAGGTCACGGGACTGCGCGGATTCCCGGATTCGGCGCAGATCGGTTCCCTGGTGGAAAATGCGCAGGGGCTCGTGCAGCAGTACCAGTTGCGGGTGGTCGAGGCGGGGCTCGGCGGGACGAGCGTACAGGAGCCGCGACTGTGGGCCCAATTCGATCAGGCTGCCGTCGACCGTCTCGTGCGCGAGGCGGGACTGCCGGTGTGGGGCAAGACCCGCCCGCAGGTGCTGGCGTGGGTCGTGGTCGAAAACAAGGGGTCGCTGCAGGTGGTCGGTTCGGACGGTACCGAGGAGGCAGCCTGGATTCTCCGACACGGAGCGGCATCGAGAGGCGTGCCGCTGTTTCTGCCGCTACTCGATCTGGAGGATCAGACGCTTGCCGGTCCGCCGGAGCTCTGGGTCGAGGCGGGCTTTCGGATCCGGGAGGCGTCCGAGCGCTATCAGCCCGGCAGCATCCTGATCGGCCGGATCCGCCAGGGCGTGCTGTGGGAGGCTCAGTGGTCGCTGCTGCTGCCGGACGGCGCGCAGAGGTGGGACGCTGAAGGCGACGTATTCGAACTCGTCGTCGATGAGGGCGTCCACGAAGCGATCGACTCGCTCGCCGCCCACTACATGAACACGGTGACGGATACCGGGGGAGCGGCCATCGTGGTGTCTGTGAGCGGTGTGCATGACTTCATGGGATATGCACGAACGATGCGATACCTGGAAGCCCTGAACGAGGTGGAATCCGTCGATGTGCTGGCGGTCGTCTCGGGTCGCTTGCGCCTCGGGTTGACGCTGCGTACGGGTGTCACGGGATTGCGGGAGCTTGTCGGCCTGGGGTCCACGCTGGCCGAGGACATCGGCGACGTGGACGGGGCGCTGGCACTTCGCCTGTTGCCGTGACACGGCGCGGCAACCAGTTGACCGGTGCCCCGGCGATGGAGTCGGTGGACAATGACGGTCAGCTTCCCTTGCAACTCGCAGTGTCACGCGGGCGGCGATTCGCGAATTTCGAGGTCCCGCCGGCCAATGCGGAGCTCGTGGACGCCGTACGGCGAATTGCCGCGGAGCCGGAGCCGGGGCGGGTGTTGATCGTGGGCGATGTCGGTTCGGGAAAGTCCCATCTGCTGGAGGCCGCGAGCGAAGTGGCAAGCGCCGGCGGCGCCGCGGTGGCATTCGTGCCGATGCGCGACTGGCGCTCCCAACGCGTGGACGCGGTTCGCGGACTTGGTCGCAGTGGGCTGCTGTGCATCGACGACATCGACGCGGCCGCGGGTGACCGCGGTTGGGAGGAGGCGTTGTTCACACTTGTGGAGGCGTCTGCCGCCCGGGGAACGCGAATGCTCGTCAGCGCCGGTGCCGCGCCTGCGAACATTCCATTCGGACTTGCGGATTTGCAGTCTCGACTGAGTGCGGCGGCCCTGTACCGCCTGCGCGAACTGGATGACGAAAGCCGGGCGAGGGCGCTTCGGCGGCACGCGAGCGCGCGTGGTATCGATATCCCGGACGATGTCGTCGGCTACGTGCTCGCCCGCCATCGACGGGACATGCCGAGTCTGGTCGCCTTGCTCGACCGACTCGATTACCACTCGTTGTCGCGCCAGCGCCGGCTGACGGTGCCCTTCGTGCGAGACCTCATCGCGGCCGAATCGGCGCCGGCGGGTTCGGGTGGAGCTCGTCGGAGCCGACTTCCGATTCGGCGGCGTGGACGGTATCCGCATACGCGGTCGGAACCCGCTCCGAGAAACTGATGCAGGCGGCCGGGGCCACGCGTCCTCAAGCCGCCCACTCGCTTCGGGGTTGGACGAGACTCGCGGACTATGGAGTCAGGCGCCGGGCGAGCATCGCAAGCCGAAGCCCGAGTGCGATGCAAAGCCGTTCCTCGTCGTCGTCGAGCGGTCGCGAGCTGTCCGGTCCTGCGACGTGCGAAGCGCCATATGGTGTGCCTCCGCTGCGTGTCCGCATCAATTCGGGCTCGCCATAGGGGAGTCCGCAGACCAACATGCCGTGGTGCAGAAGGGGAAGCATCATCGAGATCAGCGTGGTCTCCTGCCCTCCGTGCATCGAGGACGATGACGTGAACACCGCGGCCGGCTTGCCGGCGAGCTTCCCCGAAAGCCACAGTGCCGACGTTGAATCGATGAAGTGCTTCATCGCTGTGGTCATGTTTCCGAATCGCGTCGGACTTCCGAGCGCAAGCCCGGCGCAGCGCCCGAGATCCTCGTGCGTCGCGTACGGAGGACCGTCGGGGGGAATCGGAGGATCGACCGCCTCGCAGGTCGTGGAGACGGGGGGGATGGTTCGCACGCACGCCTGCATCCCGGCCGCACGTTCCACACCGCGGGCCACGCAGCGCGCCATCGCTGCGACATTGCCGTGTCGGCTGTCGTAGAGCACGAGAATTTCGGGCATCGGCCTGAGTCCTCGAGCCGGTTTCGCCCTACCGCACGAGCTTGCGCATGTGCGGCACGATGTCGTCCAGAGTGACATCGACGCTCTTGGCGTCACGCCGATGTCGATACTCCACGGTGCCTGAGTCGAGTCCGCGATCGCCGATGACGATCCGATGGGGAACGCCCATGAGCTCCGAGTCCGCGAACATCACGCCCGGACGCACCCGACGATCGTCGAACAGGACCTCGACACCCGCGGCGGTCAGATCGGCGTAAAGCTTCTCGGCCGCCTCCTGCAACCGGACGGACTTGTGCATGTTCATCGGCAGCAGGGCCGCGTGAAACGGCGCGATTGCGGTTGGCCACACGATACCTTTCTCGTCGTGGTTCTGTTCGATTGCCGCGGCCACCACCCGGGTCACTCCAATCCCGTAACAGCCCATGACCAGGTTGACCGCACGCCCTTCGTCGTCGAGGACGACCGCGCCCATCGACTGGCTGTACTTGTCACCGAGCTGAAAGATGTGTCCGACCTCGATTCCCCGGCGGATCGTGAGTGCCCCCGACCCGTCCGGGCTCGGGTCACCGTGCACCGCATTGCGCAGATCGGCAACGACAGGCTCGGGGACGTCCCGCCCCCAGTTCACACCGGTGAGATGCACGCCGTCGCGGTTTGCCCCGCACACGAAGTCCGAGAGTGCCGCTGCCAATCCGTCGGCGATGACCGGCACGTTCGCACCCACCGGGCCGAGCGAGCCCGGATCGCATCCCATGACTTCGCGCACGCGCTCGGGGCGGGCAAAGGTGAGTGGTGCGAGCACCCCGTCGGTGCGCTCCGCCTTGATCGCGTTGAGCTCGTGATCGCCGCGCAGAACGAGGGCCACGAGGCCTCCGTCCTCGCTCTCGACGAGCAGTGACTTGAGACAGCGTTCGGCGGGAACTCCAAGAAACTCGGCCAGCCCGGCCATGGTGTGGATTCCGGGTGTGTCGACGGCGCTCATCGCAAGACTCGCCCCGGGACGCGGTTCGCCCGGCGCCGGACACGGGACCAGCTCCACGTTCGCCGCGAAGCCGCCGTCGGAGAACGCGATCGCGTCTTCGCCGTAGTCCGCGAGGACGTGGAACTCCTGGGATCGACTGCCGCCGATGGCGCCGGAGTCGGCGTCCACTACTCGGTAGTCGAGCCCGAGGCGCTCGAATGTTCGGCAGTAGGCGTCGTGCATTGCGAGGTACGACCGCTCGAGACCGTCGGCACCGAGATCGAACGAGTACGCGTCCTTCATGATGAACTCTCGCGCACGCATCACGCCGAATCGCGGGCGAATCTCGTCGCGGAACTTCGTCTGGATCTGATAGAGGTTGATCGGGAGTTGCTTGTAGCTTCGCACCTCGCGCCGTGCGATGTCCGTGATCACCTCCTCATGAGTCGGGCCGACGCAGAATTCGCGCTCGTGGCGATCCTTCAGTCGCAGCAGTTCCGGACCGAAGTTGCTCCAGCGCCCGGACTCCTCCCACAGCTCCGCAGGCTGGACGGCGGGCATCAGGACCTCCTGGGCACCCGCCGCGTTCATCTCCTCGCGCACGATGGCTTCGACCTTTCGCAATACGCGGATGCCGAGTGGCAGCCACGTGTAGAGTCCGGACGCGAGCAGGCGAACCAGACCGGCCCTGAGCATCAGTCGATGACTGACGATTTCGGCCTCCGCCGGCGTTTCCCGCATCGTCGCGAGAAGCGTCTGCGTGCATCGCATTGGCGAAACTCCCTGGGACAGTTACCGAATGAAATTCATGTCGGCGGCGTCGTGGGTCGCAGGCGACGAACCATCGGTCGACACGGCTCCCCGCGCCGCACGCGGCTATCGTAGTGGCTCGATGCACGCGACACCACCGTCCGTCCCCCGGTGGCCGTCGCCCGGGCGCACGGGCCTTGCCGCACCCGCGTTCGCGAGTTCGAGCTTCCGGTGTCGTCTGGTTCGAACGCTTCCCCGAAGCTGCGCAAACACTTCGCGGGCGCCTCCCCCGACCAGCTCCGGTAATGCGGGGTCCGCCGGGAACGAACGATTCGCCGGCAAATTGTGCGAGATGCCGCCGGGATGGGGCGGAATTTCCGTAGAATCTTGACCCGCCGTCGTTTTTTCGGCTAGGTTGCATGCCGGTCATGTGGTGTGTCCGGAGCCCGTCCAGCGGGCTTTTTTTGCATTCCGGAGGGGGGATGGAGGTGGAGCTCTCAGGGTCGCAGATACTCATGCAGTTCCTGAAGGATGAAGGGGTCGAGTTCATCTTCGGCTACCCCGGCGGCGCGGTACTCCACATTTACGACGAGATTCACGCGCAGGAGGACCTTCAGCACATCCTCGTCCGCCACGAACAGGGTGCGACCCACATGGCAGACGGCTACGCCCGAGCCACGGGCAAGCCCGGTGTGGTGCTCGTCACATCCGGACCCGGTGCCACCAACGCGGTCACCGGCATCGCGACCGCCCACATGGATTCGGTGCCCATGGTGGTCATCACCGGGCAGGTCCCGACCCACGCCATCGGCAGCGATGCGTTCCAGGAAGTCGACTGCGTGGGGATCACGCGTCCGTGCGTGAAGCACAACTTTCTCGTCAAGGACGTCCGGGACCTCGCCGAGACCCTCAAGAGGGCGTTCTACGTTGCCACCACCGGACGCCCGGGTCCGGTCGTCGTCGACATCCCCAAGGACGTGACCCGACCCGATCTCAAGGTCCCTTACGTATATCCGGAAAGTGTGACGATGCGTTCCTACAACCCCGTGGTGCGAGGCCATCCGGGGCAGATGAAGCGGGCGCTCGACCTGATCCTTTCCGCGAAGCGTCCAATGATCTACACCGGAGGCGGTGTCGTGCTCGACGATGCCGCGGACGAGTTGGTCAAGTTCACGCGCACGCTCGGCTACCCCATCACCAACACCCTGATGGGTCTCGGGGCGTATCCCGGGACAGATCCGCAATTTGTCGGCATGTTGGGAATGCACGGCACGTACGAAGCGAACATGGCCATGCACCACTGCGACGTGCTCATCGGGATCGGAGCTCGCTTCGACGACCGTGTGGTCGGGGACGTGAGCAAGTTCTGCCCCGAAGCGCGCATCGTGCATATCGACATCGACCCCGCGTCGATCTCGAAGACGGTCAAGGTGCATGTCCCCATCGTCGGCTCGGTGTCGAATGTGCTCGGCGAGATCAACGGCATGCTGGAAGGGACGAATCGCCGCCCGGATGCGCAGGCGCTCTCGGAATGGTGGGAGCAGATTAACCGCTGGAAATCGGTCGACTGTCTCGCCTACTGCGACTCCGATACGCTGATCAAGCCGCAGTCGGTGCTTCAGAAGCTCCATGAGGTCACGAACGGAGACGCATACGTCACATCCGACGTCGGGCAGCATCAGATGTGGGCCGCGCAGTTCTACCTCTTCGACAAGCCGCGCCGCTGGATCAACTCCGGCGGGCTTGGAACGATGGGATTCGGAATGCCGGCCGCGCTCGGGGTACAGCTCGCCTACCCCGATGCCCAGGTCGCGTGCGTCACCGGCGAAGGCAGCATCATCATGTGCATCCAGGAGCTGTCGACGGCCAAGCAGTACGGCCTTCCCATCAAGGTCGTGAATCTCAACAACCGTTACCTGGGCATGGTCCGCCAGTGGCAGGAGTTCATGTACGACAACCGCGAGTCCCATTCCTACCTGGATTCGTTGCCGGATTTTGCGGCGCTGGCCGAGAGCTTCGGACACGTGGGGATGACCATCGACAAGCCTCAGGACGTCGAGGGCGCTCTGCGCGAGGCGTTCGCGATGAAGGATCGCCTGGTCTTCATGGACTTCATCACCGACCCCGCCGAGAACGTCTATCCGATGATGATGGCGGGGAAGGGCCACGCCGAGATGGTGCTTTCGGAGCAGTCGCGACTGCGAGAACTCGCCTGAAGTCGGCCGGAGTTTCAACCCTTGCGTCATATCATCTCGATTCTGCTCGAGAACGAGCCGGGAGCGCTGAGCCGCGTCGCCGGCCTGTTTTCCGCCCGCGCCTACAACATCGAGTCGCTCTCGGTCGCACCCACCGAGGACGAGACCGTGTCCCGCATGACGCTCGTCACTTCGGGATCCGACGAAATCATCGAGCAGATCACCAAGCAATTGAACAAGCTCATCGACGTGGTCAAGCTTCTGGACATCACCGGGGACGCGCACGTCGAACGCGAGATGATGCTGATCAAGGTGCGGGTGTCCGGTAACGCTCGGGAGGACGTCAAGCGGATTGCCGATATCTTCCGGGGCCGTATTCTCGATGTGACCCAGTCGACGTACATCATCGAAGTCACCGGCGACGGAGCCAAGCTCGACGCCTTCATCAACGCTCTGGATCGGAGTGCCATCATCGAACTCGTACGCTCCGGCTCCCTGGCGATCGGACGTGGAGAGAAAGGGCTCAGACTCTGATACGAGCCTTGCCGGCCTTGCGCGCAGCCTGCGACCGGCGTTGCGGGTCTCCAGGGACCTGCACCGAAGATGAGCCGTTCGGGTCTCCCGAGATCGGCGAGCGCGCACTCGAACGAATTCGTGCCTGATCGCGGTCGATCCAGTCGCCGCGATCACGATTGCGTATCGATACGGACTCGAGCCTCATCCCACGGAGACGACAAGTGACCATGACAGGCCTTGCCACCAGTGACCAACTCATGCTGCAGAGCCTGTACTGGTGGGATATCGCAACCTTCTTTCGCTGTCCCGTCGAACGCGATCCCGGCAACTGCGACATCGCGCTCGTCGGGGTGCCGCATTCGACCGGCAACGGAACGACGGAACGGGACCAGCACCTCGGACCCAGAGCGGTGCGCGACGTGTCGGCGATGGCCCGTCGCGTGCACATGGAGTTCGGAATCGATCCGTGGGCTCGCGCGCGTATCTGTGACATGGGCGACGTGCCGCTGCCCGAGGCCAACGACAACGAGGCATGCATCGAACGCATCACGGAGTTCTACAAGGCAATCGACGCAGCGGGAGTGCCTCCGGTCTCGGTCGGCGGCGACCATTCCGTCACCGGCGGGATCATGCAGGCCATCGCCGGGAAAGGAGCGCGCCTCACCGGAGGGAGAAAGGCGGTGTTCCTGCACTTCGATGCCCACACCGACGCCTACGAGCAGGTCCCTCACTTCCTCGGAGCCGTGAAGTCCGCGGCCCACTGGGCGAGCTGGCTCGTACGCGACGGCTACGTCGATGCAGGCCACAGCGTGCAGATCGGCATGCGTGGCAACCCCCGCACGCTCGACTGGCGCAAGCCGAGCGAGGAACTCGGCTACGAAGTGATCTCCATGGATCGCTACCGCGAGCTGGGTCCGGATGCGACCATGGCGATCATCGACGAGCGGATTGGCGACGCGCCCTTGTACATCACGTTCGACCTGGACTGCCTCGACCCCACGGTCGCGCCGGCGGTCGCCAACCTCGAAGCCGGCTGCGAGGGGTTCAGGATCGACGAGGTGATGCGTCTCCTGCGCTGTGTGCGCGGCAAGAACGTCATCGGTGGCGACGTCGTGTGCCTGATGCCGACCAAGGACCATCCGAACCGAATAACCGCACACACGGCCGCGGCGATCATGTTCGAAATCGTCAGCCTCGTCGCGGACCGCTTCCGGGGATAGCGCTCCGTGCGCTCTGCCGTTCCAGTTCGTGGCACACTTTCCGCCGCCGCACGACGCGACGACGACCGGGAGCATGTCACGATGTCCTTCTATCTGCTTCGCGCGAAGTATGCTCAGGATTCGATGAACGCCCTGGTGCAGCGTCCCGAGGATCGGATGCTCACCACCACCAGGCTGCTCAAGGAGGTCGGTGGCCGCCTGCACTACTACTTCTTCTGCTTTGGCGAGTACGACATCGTGCTCCTGTTCGAGTTGCCCGACAACGTCAGCGCCGCCGCACTCGCCATGACCCTGAGCGCCGCGGGAACCGTGAGCGCGACCGAGACCATCCCGCTGCTCACGATGGAGGAGGCGATAGACGCCATGAACCAGGCGCGGGAAGCAAGCGGAATCTACGTGCCCCCGGGTCGCGGACCGGAGGGTCGGAGCGGGCGCGGCAGGGCGAAGGGAAGGAATGCGGCGCGGGAGAGGGCATCCTGATGGCTCGCCCGCTCCGGTTCGAAGTGCTGATCACGCCCAATGTGTCGTGGGGCACGGTGCTGGAGCGCTTCAGGTCCATCGAGTCCCTGGGGTTCGACCTCGGTGGACTTGCGGACCACTTCGTCGACTGGACGAATCCGCCCAATCCCTGGTTCGATCTCTGGGCGACACTCGGCGCTGTCGCACAGGCCACGACCACCTTGCGGCTTCGCCCTTGCGTGGCCCAGATCCCGCTCCGGGACCCGGCGACTTTCGCGCGCCAGGCACTGAGCCTCGATCATATCTCGGGTGGGCGAATCGAGCTTGGCCTCGGGATCGGCCTCACCATCGACCCCTCCTGCGAGATGATGGGGATCCCGAACTGGTCGAACCGGGAGCGCGTGGCGCGGCTGAAGGAATACCTCGAAATCGTCGATCGAATGCTGACCCACGAGGTCACGTCGTACTCGGGGAAGTTCTACTCCATCAACGACGCGGTGATGAATCCGCGTCCGGTGCAATCGCCGCGCCCACCGATCATGCTGGCGGCGATGGGACCGGTGATGCTGAAGCGCGCGGCGCGCCATGCGGATATCTGGAACAGCCTGAGCTTTCTGGAGGAGTTCGACGCGCAGATCGCCGAAACGCGCGAACGCGCCGGTCGAATGGACGAGCACTGTGCCGCGATCGGCCGCGACCCGGCGACCTTGACCCGTTCGTACACGATGTTCGACGCCACGGGACGCAAGCGCGGAGGCGGCATCGCCTACTACGAGTCCGAGGACGCGTTTACCGACATGGTGGGTCGGGTGCTGGAACTGGGCATCACCGAGATCGGCCTCTACTGGCCGACCCGGCCCGAGCAGCGGCCGATGTTCGAACGAATCGCGACCGACGTCATTCCGAAGCTCAAGGCCGCTCACCCGTCACGTCGAGTCGGTTCTCGGTGAGACACGAGCGGGGATGGACATGAACAAACCCCGGGCAGTGTCCATTGGCACCACCGGCTCGAAGCGGATCGTCGACGTAACGGACGCGTTTTGCGTATCTGCACGAACTCGAACCGAAGGGTACGATTCCCGGCGGTGCGGAACGGATACGAAGGGATTCAGTCGGGCGGTGCGCCGGCGGAGTTCGGTGTGCGAGGGGCACCGGACCCAGGTGCTCTCCACGCCGCGAGCAACGCGGCGATCGCGATGACTGCCGCTGCGACCGCGAGGAGGACGACCCGATCGTAGCCCCCTGCGGACCACACGATTGCCGCGACCGACGGGCCGAGCGCGTATCCACTCATGTGCATGAGGCCGATGAGCCCGGACACCACGCCGAAGTTTCTCCGGCCGAGCAGCTCCGCGGTGACCACCGGACGCATCACGCTCGCGACGCCGATCCCCGCGCCCTGCAGCACGACGAATCCCACGAGCAGGGCCGGCGCCGCGCCGGCGTTGAGGAGGCACGCCCCTGCGATCGCCATCATCGCGAAGCAACCTGTGGATGCCACCAGGGTGTTGGCGAACCGGTCCGCCGCCATCAGCGCCAGGCGGCCGGCAACCTGCATGGGGCCGATGAACGACGCCGCGACGACCGCGAGCCCGGCGTCGATGCCGCGATCGTCGAGGATCGGCAGCACGTGCGAGATGAGCATTCCGTGGTCCAGCGCGGCGAGGAAGATCGCAATCGCGAGCAGCCAGAAGACCGGGCTTCGCGTCACCGCCAGCGCCTGGCCCGCGCTCGCGCTCGGTTCCGGGGCGTGCATCGTAGCCTGGATCTCGGCGCGGCGGCACGCGCTCCAGACGAGCGGCGCCGCGACGACCCCGACCACCGCGGCGAACACCAGCACCGCACCGCGCCAGCCGAATGCCCCTGCCAGCAGGTGCGCGCTCGGGAACGCCACCGTGCCCGCGAGCCCCGCGACGATGGAGACGATGGTGATCGCGCGCCGCGCCCGGTCCCCGGTCGAACGGACCAGCACCGCGAAGCACGCTTCATAGAGCGTGCTCGACATCGCGACCCCAAGCCCGATCCAGATGCAGAGGAACTGCCACAGCTCCGTGACGGTGGAGAGCAGGGCGAGGAGCACCGCGCCGAGCACTGTCCCACCGGCGAACACCGCGCGGGCGTGGCCGCGGTCGATCAGGCGCCCGGCCACCGGCACCAGCGATGCAGAAACCACCAGTGAGAGTGTGAATGCGAACGAGAGTTCGGTCTTCGACCAGCCGAGCTCCTGCTCCCAGGTCGGCAGCAGAGCCGGGAACGAGTAGTACATGGCTGCCCAGACGATCGTCTCGGCGATCGCGAGAGGCCATACGATCGAATGGAACCGAACGCGGGCCGACGGTGAGGGCGCCGTCGTCATGGGCAGGCGATGATAGCGGCGGCAATCGG
Source organism: Gammaproteobacteria bacterium (assembly GCA_022826505.1). GTDB lineage: Bacteria > Pseudomonadota > Gammaproteobacteria > HK1 > HK1 > HK1. Next base: position 129,145 of record JAJDUQ010000168.1, on the reverse strand, counting down.
CAATGACGCGGCCGATTTCGCCGCCGGTCTCGGGCAACCGGCCGGCGTGCGTGCGCGCTCTCTCTTGACTTTGCCCGGAACCTATCAGGATGATAGGTCATGGCGTCATCCATCGTCCCCTTTCGGCAACCGCCATCGCACGAGGACGCGCAAGAGCGTGTGCGTGATCTGGCCAGGCGCACCGGAAACATATTCTGGTCGGAGCACGCGCAAGAGCGGATGAACGAACGCGACATCATCCTGCGAGAGGCGCTCGGAACGATACGAGGGGGGCGGATCGCCGAAAAGATTGTTCCGGACGGGGAGGGCCGCTGGAAATTGGCCCTGCGGCGACGCTTCGCCGGACGCATCGTTCAGGTTGTGGTAGCGGTTTCAGACCATGACGACAATCTGGACGTGATTACCGTGATGTAACTGTGCGAGCTTCACATATCGAGAGGAGAAATGACGAGCGAACTGCATCACTACCGGGAATGCGGAATGGACAACATCTTCCTGCTCAATGGCTTTACGGTCAGGGAGACGAGACATGGGAGAGCGGTCAGCATCGAGGACATCGACGGATTGCATCGCGCAATCGGGACGCATCTCTCGAAGGAGAAGCGGACATTGACCGGCGCGGAGCTGAGGTTTCTCCGTGTCGAGATGGGCTTGTCCCAGAAGCTGTTGGGAATGCTCCTCGGGAAGACCGCACAGACGGTTGCTCGTTGGGAGAAGGGCCAGAGCCGAATCGACGGCACGGCGGACCGCGTGGTGCGCGTGCTCTATGCCGAACAGACCGGGGAGAACGAGAAGATCATGAACGTGTTGCAGGAACTGGCGGCGCTGGACGATATTGCCGGGGACGACGAGTTCCGGTTCGAGGACACGGACGAGGGCTGGCGGCTTCATTCGGCGGCGTAGCGCGGGGACATCCCTCTCGCGTCGAACCGTTCTCGGCACTTCGGCACGCGAATGACGCGACACCGCTATCCGCCTTCCGCCATGCTCTCGGACTGTCTGGTCTCCGGGGGCGGGCTCGCCCTGACGCTGCCGCCGCTCGTGATGTTCGACCTGCCGCCCGTGACTGTCTGGATCCTCGGCCTGCTGAGCCTCGGCTTCGCGCTGCACGGGGTCGGACTGGTACGCCGGCACCGGACCCGGGTCGAAACCGACGACGAGGGTCTGAGGTTCTCTCCGCCACGCCGGCGCATCGCCTGGGACGAGATCACCCGGTTCGGGCTCCGCTACTTTTCCACCCGGCGCGACGGCGCCCGCGGCTGGATGGAGCTCAGGGTGGCGAGCCCTGCCGCGACGCTGCGCGTCGACTCGAGGCTGGAACGGTTCGACGAACTGGTCGGCTGCGCGTGGCGGGCCGCGGCGCGGTGCGGAGTGGAGCCCGATCTCGCGACCCGCGCGAACCTCGAAGCCTTGGGGATGACGGCCGCGGAGCCGGGCACGGGCGGCCGGGCATGAGCGCGGCCGCAAGCCGGGTCCCCGGGAGCGCATGCGCTCGCGCGCGATCGCAACCGGTCGGGGTGCCTCGAGGATGTCGGGCTCCGGCATGAGCGACAACGTTCTTGAAGTCTCCGACCTGCGCGTGGATTTCCGGCTGCATGGCCAAGGGGTGCTGCGCGCCGTCGACGGGGTGTCGTTCCGCGTTCCGCACGGAAAGACCGTCGCGCTGGTGGGGGAATCGGGGTCCGGGAAGTCGGTGATCTCGCAGTCGGTGATGGGGATTCTGCCGGCGGTGGCGCGGATCGGCGAGGGTGAGATCCGCTTCCGGGCCGACCCAGGGGACGCCGAGGGCGTCGACATCGCGGCGCTGGCTCCCGACAGCGCCGAGATGCGGGCGATCCGCGGCGGCCGGATCTCGATGATCTTCCAGGAGCCGATGACGTCACTCTCGCCGCTGCACACGGTGGGCGACCAGATCGGCGAGGCGGTGCGGCTGCACCGCGAAGCGACCCGCGCCGAGGCGAGGGATCTGGCCGAGGAAATGCTGGGGATGGTGGGGTTCCCTCGCCCCACCAGGGCCGTCGACAGCTACCCGTTCGAGCTTTCCGGGGGGCTGCGCCAGCGCGCGATGATCGCGATGGCGCTGGTCTGTCGTCCGGCCCTGCTGATCGCGGACGAGCCGACCACCGCGCTCGACGTGACCATCCAGGCCCAGATCCTCAAGCTCATCCGCGACCTGCAGGCCGAGCTTCGAATGGCGGTGCTCCTCATCACCCACGATCTGGGCGTGGTGGCGAACATGGCCGACGAGGTGGTGGTGGTGTACCACGGTCGGCTCATGGAACGCGGTGCGTTGCGCGACGTCTACTCGGACCCGCGGCATCCCTACCTCAAGGCCCTGATGCGTGCGGTGCCCAGAATCGGCCTCGACCGGGGCGAGCGCCTCACGCCCATCCGCGAGGTGGAGCGCTCGTCCCGGAAGTACGTGCGCACCGGATTGGACGGTGCGCCGGCGGGCGCAACGGACGAACCGTTGCTGACGGTTCGCGGCCTGTCCAAGACCTACGCGCTTCGCAGCTCGACATGGTTCGGCCCGACCGACGAGGCACCGGTCCGCGCCCTTGACGGGGTGAGCTTCGACATTCGCCGCGGCGAATGCCTCGGGCTCGTCGGCGAGAGCGGGTGCGGCAAGACCACGGTGAGCAAGATACTGATGCGGGTCGTCGAGCCGGACGCCGGAGCGATCACGTACCACGAGTCCGGCGGCAGCTTCTCCCTGTTCGACCTCGAGGGCGATGCCCTCGTCAGGTTCCGCCGCAAGGCGCAGTACGTCTTCCAGGATCCGGTGAGTTCACTCAATCCACGCATGACGGTGTTCGACATCATCAGCGAACCGCTCGTCATTCACCGCATCGGCGACCGCGTCGAGCGTGCCGCGATCGTGCAGGAGCTGATGGACCACGTCGGCCTCGATCCGCGCTTCCTCTCGCGCTACCCCCACAGCTTCTCGGGAGGACAGCGGCAGAGGATCGGCATCGCCCGGGCCCTGGCGCTCGACCCGGAATTCATCATCTGCGACGAGCCTGTCTCCGCCCTCGACGTTTCGGTGCAGGCGCAGGTGTTGAATCTGCTGAAGGATCTGCAGTCGGAACTCGGACTGACCTACCTGTTCATCTCGCACAACCTCGCGGTGGTCGACTACATGGCGGACCGTATTGCGGTGATGTGTGCGGGCCACCTGGTGGAAGTCGCGCCCCGCGAGCGGTTGTTCGAGAACCCCGTCCATCCGTACACCCGGGCCCTGCTCGCCGCGGTGCCCCGTACCGACCCTTCCGTCCGTCTCGACCTCGGTGCACTGATGGACGGCAAGGTGTCGAATCCGGCGGACTGGCCGGCGCCGTTCACCGACGGCGGCGACCGGCGGCCGACGCTGGTGGAGGTCGCGCCGGGGCACGCGGTGCGTGCGAGCGGGGGGGTGGCCGAAGGGAGTCCCCTTGGTGGTTGAATTCATCGGAGCCATCCTCGTGGCTGCACTGATGATTGCGCTTCGCCACTGGTTTCTCGCCGCGATCATTCCGGTATTTGTTGCGGCATCGTCGGCTATTGCCTGAGAAGGATTGTCGGAACGTGCATCGTGCATCGCGCTAGCAGAATCACCCCGGCTATTGCGCTCCTCGTCGTGCTCGCCGATCCCGGCGCAGCCGCGGCACCGTACGTCGAGACTCCCTCCCTCGCCGCCCGCGTCACGAACGGCGAGCTGCCCCCCGTCGAGCAGCGTGTGCCGGCGCGTCCGAGCGTTGCCGCCCTCGCTGGAGACGGTCTCGCGCCGGGCCGGCACGGTGGCGAGCTGCGGCTGCTGATGGGCCGCGGCAAGGACGTACGCCTGATGGTGGTGTACGGCTACGCGCGGCTCGTCGGTTACGACCGGGACTATCGCTTCGTCCCCGATCTCCTCGAGGGCGTCGACGTCGAGCAGGAACGTGCCTTCACACTCCGACTCCGCCCCGGTCATCGGTGGTCGGACGGCCGTCCGTTCACCAGCGAGGACTTCCGCTACTACTGGGAAGACATAGCGACCGACGCCTCGCTCTCCCCGTTCGGTCCTCCACGCGTGTATCTCATGGGCGGCGAGCCACCGCGCTTCGAGGTGCTCGACGAGCACACCGTGCGCTACACGTGGTCGCGGCCGAATCCGTTCTTCCTGCCGGCGCTGGCCGGGGCGCGGCCCGAGCCGCTGTACGCTCCGGCTCACTATCTCAGGGCGTTTCACGCCCGATACGCCGACGAGACGGCGCTGAACGGGTTGGCGCAGGAGGAGGGCAAGCGCAACTGGGCCGCGCTCCATACCAGTCGGTTCCGGCCCTACAAGAACACGAACCCCGACCTTCCGTCACTCCAGCCCTGGATCAACACCACCGCGCCGCCCTCCCAGCGCTACGTCTTCGTTCGCAATCCGTACTTCCACCGAGTCGACGCGAACGGCCGGCAACTGCCGTACATCGACCGCGTGGTCATGAACATCTCCGACGGCAAGCTCATCCCCGCCAAGACCGGGGCGGGGGAGTCGGACCTTCAGGCGCGTCATCTCGGCTTCGACGACTACACGTTCCTCAAGCAGAGCGAAAAACACAACCGCAAGCTGGTTCGGCTGTGGGAAACCACGCGAGGAGCGCACGTTGCGCTCTATCCCAACCTCAACGTCGAGGATGCCGGCTGGCGTGCGCTCCTGCACGACGTGCGGTTCCGACGCGCTCTGTCGCTCGCCATCGACCGTCACGAAATCAACCAGGTGATCTACTTCGGGCTTGCAACCGAGGGGAACGACACCGTCCACGAGAAGGGACCCCTGTACGAGGAGACCTACCGCACACGCTGGGCGCGGTTCGACCTCGACGCCGCGAATGAGCTCCTCGACGAAATCGGGCTCATCGAGCGCAACGACGAGGGCGTTCGGCTCATGCCGGACGGACGACCGCTCGAGATCATCGTGGAGACCGCGGGCGAGGACACCGAACAGACCGACGTGCTGGAACTCGTCGGTTGGACCTGGAAGGAGGCGGGCATCAAGCTGTTCTCGAAGCCGTTGCAGCGCGAGGTGTTCAGGAACCGCATTGCATCCGGGCAGACCGTGATCTCGGTGTGGGGCGGGCTCGAGAACGGGCTTCCGCTCCCCGACATGAGCCCCCGCGACCTCGCCCCGACCCGGCAGGACCACTTCCAGTGGCCGCGGTGGGGACAGTTCCACGAGACGGCGGGGGCGTCGGGCGAGCCCCCGGCGCTTGCCCCGGCCCGCGAACTCGCGGAGCTCAGCCGACACTGGCTCGCCGCGTCCGACACCGCCGCCCGGCGGGCGATCTGGAACCGGATGCTCGCGATCCGCGCCGACAACGCGTTCAGCATCGGTATCGTGGCCGGGGTGCCGCAGCCGGTGGTGATGGACGCACGTCTGCGCAATCTGCCCGAGAAGGGGATCTACAACTGGGACCCGGGAGCCCATTTCGGGATCTACCGACCCGACACCTTCTGGTTCGAGGACTGACCGCGTCATGCTGCAATACACCGTGCGACGAGTGTTCGTGATGATCCCCACCCTGGTGGTCATCAGCGCGCTGGTGTTCACCATCATCCAGCTTCCCGAGGGCGACTACCTCACGTCGTACATCGCCGAGCTGGAGGCGACAGGCGAGAAGGTGTCGGTGGAGAAGGTCGAATTTCTGCGCCGCCACTACGGTCTCGACCGCCCCGTCGTCGAGCAGTACGCCACGTGGCTGCTGGGGATGCTGCAAGGGGACTTCGGGTACTCGTTCGAGCACGATCTGCCGGTTGGAGAGGTGGTGGGCGACCGGCTGTTCCTGACCTTCCTGCTCTCCTTCTCGACCATCGTCTTCACCTGGGTGGTCTCGTTCCCCATCGGGGTCTACTCCGCCACCCACCAGTACAGTTGGGGCGATCACGGACTGACGCTGATCGGTTTCCTCGGGCTCGCGACCCCGAACTTCCTCCTGGCGCTGGTGCTGCTGTACTTCGCGAACGTGGTGTTCGGGACCTCCATCGGCGGATTGATGGATCCCGAGTTCGTCGACCAGCCGATGAGCTGGCCGAAGTTCGTGTCGGTGATGGAGCACCTGTGGATTCCGGTGGTGGTGATTGGTACCTCGGGAACCGCGGCCATGATTCGACGCCTGCGCGCGAACCTCCTGGACGAACTGCAGAAGCAGTACGTGGTGACCGGCCGCGCGAAGGGGCTGCCGCCGTTCCGGCTGCTCGTGAAGTACCCGTTGCGAATGTCGCTCAACCCGTTCATCGCCGACATCGGCAATCTGCTGCCGCAGGTCGTGTCAGGCGCCGCCATCGTCTCGGTGGTGCTCTCGCTGCCGACCACCGGGCCGATGCTCGTGCGTGCGCTGCAGAGCCAGGACATGTACCTCGCGGGGTCGTTTCTCATGTTCCTCGCGGTCCTCACGGTGGTCGGGATGTTCCTCTCCGACCTCGCTCTCGCGGCGCTTGACCCGAGAATCCGGCTCGAGGGAGGGACGCGGAGGTGAGCCCTCGCGCCCCTCGACCGGAGAAATCGGTTCGGGGAACGGAGGTTGCGGCGAGGCGTGTCGGACCCCCGGCATCGCGGGACGTCCGTCCGCCAGACGTGCGTTCGACTTCCCCGCCACCGCGCGAGAGGAAGAGACATGTCGGCTGACGGGACCGGAACTCGCCTGGAGCACTACGTCTCCACCGAGCCTTTCGACCCGCACTCGGTCGAGGCTCTGACTCCGGAGCAGGAACGGTATTTCCTCGCTTCGCAGTGGCAAATGATGTGGTGGCGGTTCAAGCGCCACCATCTCGCGGTGATGTCCGGCGCGGTGCTCGCGCTACTCTACCTGTCGGTGCTCGTGAGCGAGATCGTCGCGCCCTACGACCTGCATTCGCGCCACAGCGACTTCATCTACGCTCCGCCCCAGTCGGTGCACCTGTTCCACGACGGAGAATTCGTCGGTCCGTTCGTCTACGGACTGCAATACCGGCTCAACATGGAGAACCTCAAGCGGGAGTACCGCGAGGATCCCGAGCGGCGGTACCGGCTGCGGTTCCTGTGCTCGGGCGACACCTACCGGTTCTGGGGCCAGGTCGAGGCGAGCTTCCACCTTGTGTGCGTCGAGGACGGCGGCACGGTCTTCCTTCTGGGCACCGATCGGCTGGGGCGCGACGTGCTCTCGCGCATCGTTCACGGGGCTCGGATCTCGCTCACCATCGGGCTGGTCGGGATTGCGGTGAGCTTCGTGGTCGGGCTCGTGCTCGGAGGGCTGGCCGGCTACTACGGCGGCTGGGTCGACAGCGTCGTCCAGCGGTTGATCGAGATCATTCGCTCGTTCCCGGAGCTGCCCTTGTGGATGGCACTCTCCGCCGCGCTCCCGGTGACCTGGAGCCCGATTGGAGTGTTCTTCGGCCTCACCATCATTCTCGGCCTCATCGACTGGACGGGTCTTGCCCGGGCGGTGCGATCGAAGCTGCTGGCGTTGCGCGAGGAGGACTTCACCACCGCCGCGGTACTCATGGGGGCACGCCCGAGCCGAGTCATTGCGCGCCATCTCCTCCCGAACTTCATGAGCCATCTGATCGCGTCGGCCACGTTGTCGATTCCGGCGATGATCCTCGGCGAGACCGCGCTCAGCTTCCTCGGACTGGGCCTGAGGCCGCCGGTGACGAGCTGGGGGGTGCTGCTCACCGAGGCGCAGAACATCAACGCCGTCGCGCTGTACCCCTGGCTCATGTTTCCGGTGGTCCCGGTGGTGATTACGGTGCTGGCCTTCAACTTCCTCGGTGACGGCCTGCGCGACGCGGCGGACCCGTACAAGGCGGACTGAATTCCACTGCCCCCGACACCTGCGGCCGACGTGGGAGACTCACGCCGGCTCGATACGGTATTCGTGCGTGATTTCGACGCTTGCCCGAAGCATCGCGGTGGCGGAGCAGTACTTCTCCGCAGAGAGGTCCACGGCGCGGCGTACCGCACTCTCCCTCAGTTCCGTGCCGCTCACCACGAATACCATGCGGATGCTGGTGAACACCGCGGGCACCGCGTCCGCCCGCTCCGCCTCCAGTTCCACCCGGCAGTCCGTCACCGCCTGACGGGCCTTGCGCAGAATCGTGACCACGTCGAACGCGCTGCACGCCCCCAGGCCGATGAGCATGGCCTCCAGGGGGCGCGGCCCGATGTTGCGGCCCCCCGCGCCGGGGGCTCCGTCGATGACCATGGCGTGCCCGCTGCCGGATTCGCCGACGAAGGCGACTCCGTCGAGCCATTTCACGGTGGCTCTCACTGTCGTCTCCGTTTTCTCGCAGAATCTCGGACAGTCACGATACGGAGACTCTCCCGGTCGCTGCGTGCTCCGTCCCCGGACCCGTTTCCGGGTACGAAACGCCTCGGTCCTGCGCTCCCGCTTCCGGTTCGGACAACTGGCTCGTGTCGTTTGTGGCCGTCGTCGCGGCGTGTGCTTCATCCATCGAAGAACAGCTCCCGCAACCGCATCCCCGGCCGCTCGGCGCGCATGAACGCTTCCCCCACCAGGAATCCGTCGACCCCCGCCGCGCGCATGCGGGCGATGTCGGCGCGGGTGTGGATGCCGCTCTCGGTAATGACGGTGCGGTCGTCCGGGATGCGGTCGAGCAGGCCCAGGGTCGTGTCGAGCGTGGTCTGGAAGGTGCGGAGATCGCGGTTGTTGATTCCGAGCAGCAGGGAATCGAGTCGAGCGGCGCGTTCCAGCTCCGCCGCATCGTGCACCTCCACCAGGACGTCCATGCCGAGGTGCACCGCCAACCCCGCCAACTCGTTGAGCTGCGCATCTCCGAGTGCGGCGACGATCAGCAGGATGCAGTCCGCTCCGAGCGCCCGCGCCTCGTAGACCTGCCAGGCGTCGATCACGAAGTCCTTGCGCAGCACCGGCAGACCGCTCGCGGCACGCGCCTCGACCAGATGACGGTCGGCGCCCTGGAAGAACGCCTCGTCGGTAAGCACCGACAGGGCCGCCGCGCCGCCCCGGGCGTAATCGCGTGCGATGGATTCGGGCTCGAATTCCTCTCGCAGCACCCCCTTGCTCGGTGAGGCCTTTTTCAGCTCCGCGATGACCGCCGGTTCGCCCGCCGCGATTCGGGACCGGAGTGACGCGGCGAACCCGCGCGGCGGTGCCTGCGCCTGCGCCCGCTCGCCGAGCACCCGCAGGGGCGTGCGCTCGGCCCGCTCCGCGACCTCTCGCGCCTTGTGGCGGATGATGCGCCGGAGTACGTCGGGGCAGTCGCGAGAAACGCCGGAATCGGCGGTCGTGGCCCGGGCCCTGGACGACACGTCGGGTGGGGCGGGAAGCCCGGTCATGTCAGGGGTCCTGCAATGGTGACGTGCCGCCGCGCACCGTGACACGTACTGACGACAACCGAACGCCGACCGGTCGTTCGACCCTTTGGTGCGGCAGGGGGCACGCCGCCGCCGGGTCGCCTGCGTCTACTCATTGCTGATCGCCACCAGGCGGTCCAGAGTACTCGTTGCCCGGCCGGAGGAGATACTGTCTCGTGCGCGGTCGATCCCTTCGTGGAGGCTGGATGCGATTCCGCTCACGTAGATCGCCGCCGCGGCGTTGAGGACGGTGATGTCCGCGGCCGGTCCCGGGTTGCCGGACAGCACCGATCGGATCAGGTCCAGACTCGAGGAAGGCGAATCGACGGCAATTGAATCCACCCCAGCGCGCGGGAATCCGAGCTCGTCCGCACGCAACGCGAAGCTGCGAACCGTGCCGTCGCGAAGCTCGGCCACGTGGGTCGGGGCTCCTACGCTCAGCTCATCCAGCCCGTCCTCGGAGTGCACCACCATCACGTGTTCGCTTCCCAGCTCGCCGAGCACGCGGGCGAGCGGCTCCACGAGGTCGCGGTCGAAGACCCCGATGACCTGCCGCAGCGCCCCGGCAGGATTGGTGAGGGGACCGAGCACGTTGAAAATGGTACGTACCGCCATCTCCCGGCGCGGACCGATGGCGTGCTTCATCGCGCCGTGATGGGCGGGTGCGAACAGGAAGCCCACGCCGGCCTCGTCGATGCAGCGTGCAATCCTCTCCGGGGCGAGATCCAGTCTGACTCCGGCCGCCTCCAGCACGTCGGCGCTGCCCGAGCGGCCGGAGACCGAACGGTTGCCGTGCTTCGCCACCCTCGCTCCGGCTCCGGCCGCGACCAGCGCACTCGCGGTAGAGATGTTGAACGTGCCCCTGGCATCCCCACCGGTGCCGCAGGTATCGACCAGACTCGCCTTGTCGACGTCGACATGCGTCGCGAGGCGCCGCATCACGGTCGCCGCCGCCGCAATCTCCTCGACCGTTTCGCCTTTCATCCTCAGGCCCACCAGGAAGCCTCCGACCTGAGCCGGCGTGCATTCGCCGGTCATGATGGAGTGCATGACTGCGGTCATCTGCGCACCGTCGAGGTTCTGTCCCTCGATGACGGCTCGGATCGCTGATTGGATGTCCATCGTGTGGTGTCCTCGCCGGTGCGGTGCAGGACGCTGGCCCCGAGTGCCGATTATGTCACCGGCGGTGCGGTTTCGCTGCCGTCGAGGCTCTCCCCGAAACAGAGCGCGGCCAGTTCGTCGAGCGAGTCGATGACCGCATCGGGAGCGGCTTCGCAGATGTCCCGTCCGTGGTTGTAGCCGTAGCTCACGCAGACCACGCGCATCCCGGCGGCCCGCGCCGCTTCCACGTCGTTGACGGAATCGCCGACGAAGATCGACCGCTCCACCGCCATGTCCAGCACCGAGCAGGCATGAAGCAACGGCAACGGATCCGGCTTGCGGCGATCGAGCGAATCGCCGCCGAGTACCAGATCGAAGAAGTCGAGCAGTGCGAGGTCTGCGAGCAGACCGACGGCAGGCGTGTGGGGCTTGTTGGTGATGCAGGCGAGGGACGCGCCGCGAGTCCGAAACCTCGCGAGGCCCTCCCGGACTCCGGGGTAGACCCGACTGCGGTCGCTGCCGTGCACGGCATACAGCTCCAGAAACACCGCGCAGGCCTCGCGCAGCATCGTCGGGTCTGCCGGTGTGTCCGGCTCGCCGGTGAGGGCCCGCTCGACGAGCCGTTGCACTCCGTCGCCGACCCAGTCGCGCACGAGCGCTTCGCCCCGCGGGGGAATTCCGAACCGTGGCATGGTCCGGTCGATGCACCACGCGAGGTCGGGGACCGAATCGACGAGGGTTCCGTCCAGATCGACCGCGACGAGCTTCGGTGGCGGTGCGAAGGAAATACGCGCCGGCCGAGCGGGATTCGCGCTCATTCGGCGAGTCGGGCGCGCGCGGCGAGCCTCGGGCCATCTCGCAGCGCGATCTGCTGCCGGCACGGATCTTTCCCGGTGCCGACACAATTCAGGCGTACACGGCGGCCCCTCGGGTCCGCGTTGTGGAAGTCGGCGGAAGTTCCGGGCAGGTGGTCCATGGCGCATTCTCCGTCGTCTGCCCTCGTGGTGCCGGATCCCGCGTCTCCTTCCCGCCGCGGACGCCGGGGTCGAGCTTCGTGCGCGGGCCGGCCGGCGATTGTGCGCTGCGGGAGGCCGCCGGCTCAGAGACCGCGCACCTCCTTGAGCCGGTCGTAGGCGGCCTTGATCTCGCGCGTCTTCTCCGTGGCGACCCGCATCATCTCTTCGGGCAGTCCCTTGGCCACCAGCTTGTCCGGGTGGTGCCGGTTCATCATGCGGCGGTACGCCCGCTTCAGCTCCGCGTCCGAGCAGCTCTCCTCCACCCCGAGAATGGCGTAGGCGTCGGCGGGCGAGAGTGCGTCCGAGGGCTTGCCGCTTCGCGCATGATGCTCGGCCCGCACCATGGCTTCGAGGCGTTCCAGCTCTCCGGCCGGCAGGCGCAACCGCGCGCAGATGGACTCGAGGAGGGCCCGCTCCCGTGCGTGAAGCGTGCCGTCCGCAAATGCCGCGTGCAGGAGGATTTCGACGAACATGGTGACGAGATGGGAGCTGTACCGGCATTCCCGGCGGAGCTGGTCGAGGACGTCGTCAACCGGAAAGTCGCGCGCCCGTCCCTCCTGGAACAGCCGCCGGGCGAGTTGGCGATGAGCGCCGGAGAGCTGCATCTCGTCCATCACCCGGGACGCGAGGCGGATCTCGTCGCGGGTGACCTGACCGTCGGCCTTGGCAAGATGGCCCATCACCGCGAACGTGGCGGTGAAGAACGCGGTCTGGGTCCGTTCGCGGGGGTCGAGGAAGTCGGCGGACTCGTGGAAGTCCGCCGGATCGCCGGCGTCGAGGAGATCGTGGTCCGCCCAGCCGCGATTCCGGCCCGCTCGTGACGCGCGGTCGAAGTTGTGCCCGAGCGTGACGCCGACCAGAGCGCCGAGGGGGCCACCGAGGGCGAAGCCGAGAGTTCCGCCGAGGATCTTTCCGAGCCAAGCCATCGTTTTCGATCGCTCGTCCGTATGCGGGTCGATAAGCGGGGATTACATCGGATGGCGCCGACGCGGGTCGGGGGTGCCGTCAAGGCGAACACGGAGGATACCCAGTTGTTCGGTCAGTCGGAGGATGTGGTTCTGGAACGTCTCGTGTTCGGCGCGCATCGCTTCCCGGTCGGCACGGGCCTCGGCACGCAGGGCTTCCCGATCGGCGCGGGCTTCGGCTCGGACGGCCTGAAATTCGGCCTGAAACTCGTTACGCATGCCGGCGATGCTGGTGAAGATGAGCGCGGCCAAGGCAACACCCACGCCGAGGATGGCAAGGGTTTCCTGACTGATTCTGGGCATGCCGGAGTGCGTCATGACGATCCGTCGCGATTGCACGATGTCCATTCTAACGCCGCCGGCGGCGGGCCGTCAGCCGGTTGCCTGCGCCGCCTCGCGGCGCTGCTTCGCCTCCGCGTAGAGGGTGTCGAAGTTCACCGGCGCGAGCATGAAGGGCGGGAAAGTGCCCTTGACGAGCAGGGTGTCGACGGTCTCGCGCGCATACGGAAAGAGCGCGTCCGGGCACGCCACCCCCAGCACCTCGCGGCGCTTCTCCTCGTCCGTCTCCTCGATGCGGAAGATGCCCGCCTGCTGAAGCTCCACCATGAACAGGGTGTTCTCGCCCGACTTCGCCTCCAGGTTCAGCATGAGGACGACCTCGAACCGGCCGTCTTCGAGGCGGCTGGCGCGCGAGTTGAGCTCGATCTGGAACTGCGGCTTCCATTCCGAGGCGAACACGACGGGTGCTTGCGGCGACTCGAACGACAGGTCGCGGAGGTAGATCCGGTCGATTCCGAGATTCGTCCTGAGCGGAGCCGACGTCCCGGCGGGTGTCGTTTCGGTCATGTTCGGAGTTCCTCCTTCTGTTCGGCGAGGTCGGCATTTGGCGGGACGAATCCCGGTGCCGGCCGCCATCATACTGTCTGGTCCAAGCGGGGCTCGACTCCGACATCGTGCATCTCGGCCTGCACCTCGGCGCGGACGGCCTGAATTTGGCCGACAGGCCCGACGGTCGGGGCCGGAGCCTACGGACATCGAGCCCGGCGCCTGCCCGCGAAGCGCCCGGCGGCCCGGAATCGAGGGGACTCTCGATGGATTCCGGGCTCGGCCCGGGGGTAGGATGGCCATCCGGTCCACGAGGGAAACAATCTTGGCGATCGAGCAGGCTCGGCACCCCCGGCGACGGTCGTGGCCGCCCTTGCGGCCGTCGTCGTCCTGGTGACGGGGCGGGCCGAATGCACAAATGCAGCCGCCACGTGCAAGAAGCAAGCACGGCTTGCATGCCGGGGAGAGCGCCACCATGAGCAAACCGAACGGGCGGCAAAAGCGCGCCATCGAGAATCTGGCCGCCGCACTGAACGAGTGCTTCGATGCATCCGCCGAGAGAGCGGCGGAGACAGCCGCGGAAAGGGCTGCCGAGAGAGCGGCGGAGGCAGCCGCCGAGAGAGCTGCCGAGAAAGTTGCCGAGAGAGCTGCCGAGAAAGCGGCGGAGACAGCCGCGGAGAGGGTTGCCGAGAAAGCGGCGGAAAGAGCCGCCGAAGTCGCCGAGAGAGTCGCGGAAAGGGTCGCCGACAGAGCCGCGGAAAGAGCGGCCGAATCGGTCAAGGCTGAATTGAAGGCCGACATGAATGCGATGGAACAGCGGCTGAACAAGCGCATGGACACCCGCCTCGACAGGCAGGATGACACCCTGCGGATGATCTGGACGCAATGCGGGGGCAAGAAGGACGAGCGTCTGCCCATCGACGGCTGACGGAGAGTCGCGAAACCACGCGGGTCGGTCTCCCGCGTCCATATCACATGTCCGTCCACGCATGCGGCGACAATCGCAGGGTCGAATACGCATGGAGATGGATAACCACATACCATTCGGAGGCGAGCAAGGAGACCGCCATGAGCAAGCCGAACGGACGGCAGAAGCGGGCCATCGAGAATCTGGCCAAGGCGCTACGACCACCCCCGGTCGAGAATCTCGCGGCTGCGCTCAACGAGTGCTTCGGTGCAGCCGTGGAAGCGGGAGAGCAGAGAACGAGACCCCTTCTGGAGGCTCAGAACAAAACACTACGCATGATCTGGCGCCAGTGCGGGGGTTCGAAGGACGAGCGCCTGCCGATCGACGATTGACCGGCACGGCGTCTTCGTTCGGCCGAGGATCAGTCGGTTCGTCGGCACAGTCCTTCCCGACATCCACGAGGTGGTCGAGGCCATCGCGCGCAGCAATGGCGAGACGGTCCGGATCCATGGCGCCGAAGCCGCGAGGCGCTGCAGGCTCAGCACCCAGGTGCCGACCGCGGTTGTGTTCCATACCAGCGTCTCGATCCGCACGATCACGGTCGCCGGCGTCACCGTCAGGTCCGAGTACGTAGACGTCACCCTCGACTACCGCCACTTCAAAGACGAATCTGACCCCACGGCATGCGGCCCGAGGTCGTGAAGCCTTGCGGGTCGACGCCCCGCGCCTACTGCGTCGTAGCGAGCTGGTTGCGAACGCTCTCGATGTTTCCAGCGAGGATGCCCTGCTGCTCGGTCAGCCTGATGATATGGCGCTCGAAAGCTTCCCGGTCCGCGCGGGTCTCGGCCCGGATATCGCGTATCTCCGCCCGCATCTCGGTGCGGACCGCCTGGATTTCGGTGCGGACCGCCTGGATCTCGCTGCGGAGTCCGGCGGTGCTGGTGAGGATCAGAGCGGCCAGTGCGATGCCGGCGCCGATGATGGCGAGGGTTTCCTGACTCAGCCTGGGCATGTCGGTATTCCGGAGCTATCGGGTGGCTGCGAGCTGGCTGCGGATGTTCTCGACGTGAGCGGTGAGGACGCCCTGCTGCTCGGTGAGTCGGAGGATCTGGGCCTGGAACGTCTCCCGGTCGGCCCTGGCTTCGGCACGTAGTCCGGCAGTGGTGGTAAGGATCAGGGCGGCGATGCCGATACCGACTCCGAGGATGGCGAGAGTTTCCTGGCTCAGTCTGGGCATGTGGAGCCTCCTGATGAAGGCGGCGTCAAGGACGAATTCTTTCGATCTTTCGACTCCACCGCCCCGACTCGGACGGTGTGAGCCGGTCGTGAATTCATGCTGTGCATTCTATCGCATGGGCCACGGACGGGAATTCGGATTTCATGCACATCGAGGCACATCATGCGTAGGCCGAAAGCTCTCCCGAACGGAATCATGTCCGTCGACCAGCAAAGAACAAGAAGTCCCCCCTTCCGACCCGCCAATCGCGTATCTCCGCCCGCATCTCGGTGCGGACAGCCCGGACCTCGCCGCGCAGTCCGACGATGCTGGTGAGGATGAGGGCGGCCAGTCCGACGCTGGCGCCGATGATGGCCATAGTTTCCTGACTGAGTCCGGGCATGCCGACGAAACGAACTCGCGTAGCGGCGGGTGGGACCCCGCACCTATCGTATCGTCGCCAGTGGGTTGCGGATGCTCTCGACGCGTCCGCTCAGGATGCCTTGTTGCTCGGTCAGCCGGATGATGTGGCTCTGGAACGTCTCCCGGTCCGCGCGTGCTTCGATGCGGACGTCTCGTATCTCCACCCGGACTGCCTGGATCTCGCCGCGGATTCCGGCGGTGCTGGTGAGGATCAGCGCAGCCAATGCGATGGTCGCGCCGATGATGGCGAGGGTTTCCTGACTGAGCTTGTGCATGTCGAGTTTCCGGAAAAGTGGCAGCGGCTCCGGTGCAGTTTCTTCGACTGTGCATGTCGGGAGTGTACGCCGCGACGATCCGTCGCGATTGGATGAGGCCCATTCTACCTCGCCATCCACGAGCGCGAGCCCGATTTCATGCGCATCAAGACACCTTTCGGGTAGGTCCTGGTCTCGTCCCGGATGCGAACGAGTGGAACTTTCTACACGCTCACGCCTGCACCACCAAACCACCCTCCGAAGAAAAAGCCCCTTCCCGGGAAGGGAAGGGGCTTTCAGTGGTCGCTCCGGCCCCTCCAGGGAGGCCTTCGAGGCATGGCGGATCAGTTGAACGCCACGCGCATCCCGACCAACACGAGGTCGATATCGTCCGCGCCGTCCTCCGCGATCTGCCGGTAGCCGGCGTAAGCGGTGGCGCCGCCGCCCAGGCTGTGACCGATGCCGACGCCGAAGAGCGAGCCTTCGGTACCGCCGTCAGTCTCGCCCCGCTTGTAGTAGACGCCGATGCTGCCGTCTCCGTAGCTGTGATCCACCTTCACGTACTGGTACTCGTGATCGTCAAGGCGGTTCTGGCTCCAGGCGGCCGAAACGCTAGTCCCCTGACCGAAACCGACGCTGCCGGACGCAGTCACCACGTCTCCGGCAGGCTCCGTCGCGCTGGTCGAATGTGGGTGCGATTCCGGATGGGGCGTCACAACTGTGGTGTCATACTCGCCGATGTAACCGATGCGGATATCGTATCCGGCATCACCCATGGAACCGGCGACCTGGACCCTGGCGTCCCAGTATTCGTTGTCGGCGGCCGAAATGGCGATACTGGCTGCACCGATTGCGGGCGTGTCGTATCTCAGCATCGGGCCGCGACCGCCGTCGTTGCTCGGACAGGCAGGTCCGCCCGTACCCGGCGCGGAACCGTAATAGGAGCACCAGTTCGTCGCACCACCCAGCCAGGACGGACCGCCCAGGTCGGCGTGGGCCATGCCGTCAGTGGCACGCGATCCATGACCAACGGTCAGCTTGCCGCCGGCGCTGGAGAGGTAGACATTGGCGTGACGCGTGCTGAAGGGCCCGGTTCCACCGACCTCCCACTGGACCCCGGCGGTCAGTCCGCTGTCCAGTTCCTCGCTGCCGGTGAAGCGGAAGCGCGTCTGGGACGCGTTCGAGTCCACATGCTGCAGATCGCCGTCGTTGGCGCCGCCGTCCACGGCGATGATGGCGCGGTTGACTTGACCGGACACCGAGAATTCCACCGCCTGAGCGGCTAGGGGCAGGGCCAGCGCACTGGACACCGCAGCCGCGATGAGCTTTCTTTCCATTGGAAATGTTCCCCCAGTTTGATTGCTTTCCACTGAATGACTATCTTCCCGGCCGGAACCGGAGAGATTTCGCGAAACCTCTCGTGTCGAGAAGTACCGGCAATGAAGGTCAGAAAAGTCGTTTTGTTCCTGGATATCAATGAGTTGTATCCGGCTCCCTTCATGCCTGAACGCGCTGCGAAGTGCCTCGCTACGCCTCTTCGGGTACCTGTCCGATCCCTGAGCACGATCGAAGAAAGAGGACGCCGACGAGTTGGCGGCAATTGGCGCCACGGGCGGAACGTCGCGCTCGGCGGCGTCCGAATCAGTCGGGGACCCGTGCGCAACTCGGGGTATCGAGCGCTTCGGTGTGCGCGTCCGTCATTGCGGCCGACAGACCGGAGGAGCGGTTGTCGGGCGGTGCGGCAAGGTTTGCTCCGGTTTGCGTCCGTCGGGTACCTATTCGGTCCCGAGACGCAATCCGCCAAGGAGAAGCCTGTGGCCAGAATCACCAAGAGAGCCGTCGATGCTCTGACCGCGCGGGAGCGCGAGTACATGCTGTGGGATCGGGACATCAAGGGGTTCGGCGTGCGCGTTCACCCATCAGGGCGCAAGGTCTACGTGGTGAAGTACCGCCATCGCGGTCGCGTTCTGAAGAAGACCATCGGTCCCCACGGCGCCATTCCTCCCGCCGCTGCGCGAGCACGCGCGGCCGAGATCATCACCGCCGCCAGGACCGGCAAGGATCTGGCAGGGCGTGACTTGCGAGCGCGAGAGGCCGGGGTACCGACCATGGACGAGCTTGCCGGGCGCTTCCTCGGCGAATACGTTCCGGATCGCTGCAAGTCCAGCACCGCGTACAGCTACGAGATCTCGATCCGGCGGCACGTGCTGCCTCGGCTCGGCGGCCGGAGAGTCGCCGACATCCTCCGCGCGGACGTGATCGCCTTGCATCAGGCAATGCGCGGAACCCCCTACGCGGCCAACCGCACCCTCGGAATCCTGTCCGCCATGTTCACCGCGGCCGAGCTCTGGGGGCTCCGGCCGGAAGGCTCCAACCCGTGCCGATACGTGAAGCGATTCCGGGAGGCGAAGCGCGAGCGGTTTCTGTCCGACGAGGAATACCGTCGCCTGGGCGCCGCGTTGCGCGAGGCGGAGCGCAACGGCGCAGTGGCCGACTCGGCTATCGCCGCCATCCGTCTGTTGATGCTGACCGGCTGCCGCCTTTCGGAGATCATGAGCCTGCGATGGGAGTACGTTGCGCTGGAGGTCGGGGAGCTTCGACTACCGGACAGCAAGACCGGGGCCAAGGTCGTGCATCTCGGAGAGCCGGCGGTGCAGGTGCTGCGCGGCATCGCGCGCATGGAGGACAATCCCTGGGTGATCACCGGGCGCCGGCCCGGAAGCCGTCTCTCCTCGCTTCAATTCCCCTGGGGGCGTATTCGCAAGCGCGTGGGTCTCGACGACGTGCGCCTGCATGATCTGAGACACAGCTTCGCCAGCGGCGGTCTGGTGGTCGGGGAGGGGCTGCCGATGATCGGAAAGCTCCTTGGTCACAGCCAGGTACAGACGACCGCGCGCTATGCGCACCTGGCCGACGATCCGGTCAAGGCCGCCGCCGATCGGATCGCGGGCCGCATCGCCAGGGTCGCGGGCTGATCCCCATCATGCCGAGCCTCAGTCGTCGATGGGCAGGCGTTGGTCGGCTTTCCCGCCGCATTGCTGCCAGATCATGCGCAAAGTGTCGTCCTGCTTGTCGAGGCGGGCGTCCACATGCTTCGTCCCCGCCTCTGTCGCCGCCTCGAAGCATTCGGTGAGCGCCGCCGCCAATCCTTCGAGAGTCTTCCGTTGCCGACCGTTCGGTTTGCTCGTCGTCATGTCCGATCAGGTGAGGTGGGCTGAGCACTGATTGTACCCCGCGTTCGGACTTCGGAACTCGCTGAGGATCACTGCGCGACACGCTGAAGTCGAGTTGCCTCGGGCCGGTCCGGCACGGCGCCGGGACGCGGGACATCCCTTGCTCCCGCGTCCCGGCGGCCGGCGCGATCTCGCGGCGCTTCGTCGCCAACTCGCCGCGGCTGTCGAAGTGCACTCGCGGCGCTTGATCGCCAACTCGCCGTAGACGCCAAAGCGCACCGGCGCGAGCCGGTCATGCGCCCGGGCTTTTCCGGCGCCGCTCACCGGACGGTTTTTCGTGGACGATTCCCTTTCGTCGACGACCGTCGGGACGGAGGCTGACGCGAGCCGGGCTCCACGCCTGCCTGCGAAGCGCCGGCCGGCCCGTCGTCGAGGACGCCGGGCCATGGCGTTTCCGTCTGTCGCGGGGTTACGATGAGCTTCCGGCTCACCGAGGTGTGCAGCGTGAAGATTGAGCAGCTCGGCATACTGGCAACGGTCGTGGTCGCCTTCGCGGCGCTTGCCGCTCTGGTCCTGACCGGACAGGCGGGGATCCGACACGACTTGCGTGCGCTACAGACCGAGTTGCGCACGGAGATGAGGGCGGGACAGACCGAACTCCGGGCCGGGCAGGCTCGGATCAGAGAGGATCTGGCCGTGCTCGGCCTCCGGCTCGCGCTCGTGGAACATCGAACGGACGCCCTCGAGTCCCGTTTCGCGCCGGTGGAGGCGTGGTTGCTCGAACGGGCCATGGCCGCCGAGGCCCCGGCGGCTGGCCCGGATCCGGCCGATTCGCCCGCTGGATCGTCTTCGCGGCCGACTCCCCCCAACTGAAGGGGGAGTCAGGCTGGGGCTTCGCCGAAGAACCGGCGAAGACCCGCCGGGTGGCGCGACGCGAACAGGGCGCGAACCCGCGGCTTCAGTCCATTGCTGATGAAGAAGCGGTCCGGGGCGTCCGGAAACAGCTCCAGCTCCGCCGGTTCCAGCCCCGCCCCCCGCACCCGGTCGAGGAAGTCCCCTCCGTACACCCACGCGTCGCCGTTGGCGGCGAACCACGCCTCGCCGAGCTCGGGGTGCTCCCGGCGGTGCGCATCAGCGGTGCGGGTCGTGCCGGGGCCGCGGTGGGTGTCGACCATCGCGAGCCCGTCGCGCTTGAGGCAGCGGGCGATCTCGGCGAGGGCTCGGTGATCCTCGCGTACGTAGGGCAGGGTGTTGTTGCAGAGGATGACGTCGAAGCACGCATTCGCGAACGGGAGCAGCGTCGCGCTTGCCGCCACAAACCGGCCACCGGCGGCGCCGAGGCGCCGGTGATGGCGCCGGCGCCGCACGTCTACCGCGACGCAGCGCGCCGGCATGAACAGGCGGCCGCCGATGACGTGATCGGCGCTGAACCGGGACGGACCGACTTCCAGCACCCGGTCTCCGGCTTCGAGCCGCGGTCCGATCCGCTCGCGCACGAGCCGATGGAGCGCCCGCGAGCGCGGCTTGGCACCGCAGTGGGGACAACGTCCGATGCGCGGGGGGACGCCGTAGGGCTCGAAGCGTGCCACCGGCCGCTCGCAGACCCCGCAGGAGGCCTTCGGGAAGTCGGCGACGCCCGCTTGCGTCTCCCGGCGGGTCATGTGTGGCACGGCGAGAGCGCCGGAAGCTCCGCGTGAAGTCGGAATTCTCTGCATCGTGCCGGATGCGGGCCGGCCTGTTGCATTCATGCAACAAATCGGCTGCCTCTGTCGCAAAATGGTTGAACTTCGTTGCGAATCGTCCTGCCGTTTGCCAGACTCGCCTCGCTTCTCGTTGACACGAGAGGTTTCGCGAAATCTCTCCGGTTCCGGTCCGGAAGATAGTCATTCAGTGGAAAGCAATCAAACTGGGGGAACATTTCCAATGGAAAGAAAGCTCATCGCGGCTGCGGTGTCCAGTGCGCTGGCCCTGCCCCTAGCCGCTCAGGCGGTGGAATTCTCGGTCTCCGGTCACGTCAACCGTGCCATCATCAGTGTGGACAGAGGCGGCGACGACGACGGCGACTTGCAGCATGTGGACGCCAACTCGTCCGAGACGCGTTTCCGCTTCACCGGCAGCGAGGAGCTGGACAGCGGGATGACTGCCGGGGTCCAGTTGGAGATCGGAAGACCTGGCAATTGGCGGACGCGTCATGCAAACGTCTCCCTCTCCACGGCCGGGGGCAAGCTGACCATCGGCCAGGGCTCGGCGGCCACGGACGGCATGGCTCATGCCGACCTGGGCGGTCCGTCCTGGCTGGGTGGCGCGACGAACTGGTGCTCCTACGCCAGCAGCGGCCCGGCCTGCCCCAGCAACGACGGTAGCCGCATCCAAATGCTGAGGTACGACACTCCTGCCATCGGTCCGGCCAGTCTCGCTGTCTCAACCGGCGATGACGACTACTGGGATGCCAAGCTCTCGATCGCGGGCTCCATGGGTGACGCCGGGTATGCCGTCCGAGTCGGCCACATCGGCGAGCACGGCGCGGACGACGACAAGGGCGACGTCACTACCGCCTCGATCGGGGTCGGCTTCGGTCAGGGGACGAGCGTTGCGGCGGCGTGGAGTCAGAGCAAGAATGCCGACAACCACGAGTACCAGTACATCAAGCTGGATCACAGCTACGGCGACGGCAGCATCGGGGTGTACTACAAGCGCGGCGAGGACGACAACACCGAGGGCTCTCTCTGGGGCGTCGGCCTTGGGCACAGCCTCGGCGGCGGCGCCACCGCCTACGCCGGCTACCGTATGATCGAGGAGGACGGTGTGGACGACGTCACCCTCCTGGTCGCCGGGATGCGCGTGACGTTCAACTGAGGGTACGGCACGTCCTGAAGGTCTCGCGCGCGAGGCCGGATCGACCACTGAAAGCCCTTTCCCGTTTCGGGAAGGGGCTTTTTCTTTGGAACGCCGACCTATCGGTTCGTCGCCGACGGATCACGGATGCGGTCGAGGCGGGCGCTCAGGACACCCTGCTGCTCGGTGAGCCGGAGGATCTGGTTCCGGAACGTCTCGTGTTCGGCGCGCATCGCATCGCGGTCGGCACGCGCTTCTGCCCGGACGTCCCGGATCTCGACCCGGACGTCCCGGATCTCGGTCCGGACGTCCTGGATCTCGGCCCGCAGATCGTCGCGTACACCGGCGGTACTGGTGAGGATCACTGCGGCCAGCGCGATGGTTGCGCCGATGATGGTGAGGGTTTCCTGGCTGATCCTGGACATGGGGGACGCGCCATGACGATCCGTTGCGATTGTGCGATGTCCATTCTAACGCACCATCAGCCGGAGCGAAGTCGGACGCATGCGCATCGGGGCGCCTTTCGCGTAGGCCGCAGTCTTGTTGGGGACGTGTTCGCAGAGACCATCACGTTTCGACTTCATTCTCCTTGGCCGTCGCCCGCTTCCTGATTCGCTCCATCGGCGCGGACGCCGACCGATCTCCCCAAAGCCTCGCGCAACGGACCCAGAAACCGCTCGTAGCGCTGCGCCCGTCCGGCCGAGCGCCGGTATACCGGTTGGCGGACCTGCCACGCACTCGCGGTGCGTACGGTCCGAGCGACCTCGTGGGGGCGCAGGCAGGCGTCGTCCCATTCCAGACCGACGTGCGCGATCATCGCGCGCGCCAGCGGCTCCGGATCGGCGACCAGCGCCTCGTAGTCCAGGGTCAGGAGCCGGTTGTCCAGCACCGACTCCCAATGTGCCATCAGTCTTCGCATCCCGCGAATCTGGCGCCCGATGGCTTGCAGATCGTTCGAGTACTCGTGGCCGACCATGAAGTCGGTGAAGTAGAGCGAGACACCGTTGTCGAGCGGGTCGCGCCGGCAATGGACGATCCTCGCGCCGGGAAGGATGGTGGCGATGAACCCGAGGTGCAGGTAGTTGCCCGGGAGCTTGTCCGTGATCCGTGCCGCTTCCGGGGCGAGGGTGCGCAGGTGGTCGACATAGCGTTCGCCCAGTGTCGCGAGCTGTGCGGCGGGAAGCGCCCGGACGCACTCGGGGTAGGACGCCTCGGTGCCGGGGTGGCTGGACGACTTCATCGACATCACCCCGGTGCGTAACGGATCCGGCCGTGCGCCTGCGCGCGCGGCGGCCTCGGAAGCCAGCCGGAGAATCGCACTCAACTCGCCCGCTCCGTGCACCGCGGGATGCGCGGCCAGGCACTGCTCGACCAGCGTCGTGCCCGAGCGTGGCATGCCGACGACGAACACCGGCGTCGGATCGGCATCGGCCGCGGACGGGCGGGCCGCGAACCAGTCCGCGTCGAAGACGGCGCGCATCCGATCCATCAACGCCAGCGATTCGTCGACCTGCCTGGCGGCGGCTTCGCCGAACGGGCGGTTGGCACGCTCGTAGTGTGCGAATGCGCGCTCATGTTCTCCCCGGTCGTCGTGGACCTTGCCGAGCGCGAGGTTCAGATCGCGCTGTGTGCCCTGGTCCGCGGCACCGCGCTCGGCCGCGGTACGGATGCGGTCCTCGTCTTCGTCGTGCTCGGTGGTGAACCGCTTCGATTTCGCCAGGTTGAGCGCGGCCTTGGCGAAACCCGCATCAAGCACCAGCGCCGTACGATAGTGCTCGCGTGCGGTGTCGAAGTCGCCGGCGGTGGAATGGACCACGCCGGCGTCGTTGTGAATCTCGGCGGAGTCGGGCTCGAGCTCGATCGATCGGCGGGTCTCCGCCATCGCTTCGTCCTGCCTGCCCAGCTCGGCCAGGGCGCGGGCGAGTCTCGAGCGGACCTGCGCATCGTTCGGTGCGAGCGCGGCCGCCTGTCGGAGGGCATGTTCAGCGCGGACCAGATCGTTCACGTGCAGCAACGCGCGTCCGAGGTTGAAGTACGCGTTGGCGTAGCGGGGGTCGTGGGCGAGGGCGGCCTCGTAGCAGGCGGTCGCCTCCTGCCACCGGTCCCGCTCCTGGAGCAGGTTGCCGAGGCTGTTGTGGGCGATCGGGGTGGCCGGATGGCGCCGGAGCAGGCGGCGGTACAGGTCGACGGCGAGGTCGGTGCGGCCGCTCTCGCGCGCCACGGTGGCGAGCAGGTGCAGCGCATCGGGCTGATCGGGGATCGCGTCGAGCACCCGACGGGCGAGCTTCTCCGCCTCGCGCAGGTTCCCGGCGCCATGTGCGTCGAAGGCGCCTCTCAGCCACCGATCGAGACGGGGGTCGGTGCGGGGTCGTCCCGGGTCGCGCGGTGGTCCGCCCTTTCGCCGTCTGCCCATGCCGGGATTCGGCGGGTACTCGATGCCGGCCGGCGAATGCCGGTGGCTAGTGAATGGGACCGCCCGCGGCCATCGAGGCCGTGGCGCCGAACGGTGCGGTCACCGCCCTTGCCAGCACGAGCGCGGCGCGGGCCGAAGAATGGTGCCGTTCCTCGGGCGAGGCGGCCGGAGCCGGTTCGGCCGCGGACGCGCCCGTTTCGCCCGACAGCCCGGCCGTGCGCTGTTCGACCACCGCCAGCCGGACTTCCACCGCTTTCAGGTCTTTCCGGATTCCTACCTGGCCCGCCCGCAGCTCGGCCTCCACCACCCGGAAGTCCGCGTGCAGTTCGGCCTGCCCGGCTTTCATTTCCCGGCGCAACTCGGCCTGAATCGCCTGCATCTCCTTTCGAATCTCGGCCTGTCCGGCCCGCAACTCGGCCTCCACCGACCGAAGATCCTTGCGCAACTCGGCCCGCCCGGCTCGCATGTCCTTGCGCAGTTCGGTCTCCACCGCCTTGATGTCCCTGCGCAGTTCGTCCTGTCCCGCGTGCAAGGTGGCGAGGGATATTCGTAGATCCTCCCGGATTCCTGCCTGTCCCGTGAAAACCAGGGCGGCGAGGGCCGCGAATGCGATGACGACCGTGGCCATCAAGCTGAGATGTTCAATCTTCAACGCCGTCCGCTCCGTGCAACGGGTGGCCATCCTAACTCTGAAATCGATCCGGAATCCATCGATTGGAACTCCCGGAACCGGGTCCTCGGTCTCCATGTGTGCAGGCTCCGGGCTCGATACCCGTCGGCCGCGATCCCGCTGGTCGTGAGGTTCGGGACCCATCGTCCGGAACAACCTCGATCGCACGCGGCGGACCTCAGCTTTCCGGGACGCTCCGCCCTCGCAGGCCGGTCTCCCGAGCATCGTCCGGGCCCGTGCCGTCAAGCTCCCGGACAGCGATCGAGTTCCAGAGTTCCGGAGGATGACGGGAACGGGTCTATACTGGAGTCCGACGTGCCTGGCGTGAGCTCGTGTGCGGAAGCGCGACGGCCCCCGCGAGGGCACGAGGCGCCCTGAGTCGTGCTGACGATCCGCGCCGACCACAGCCGCGGAGGCATGAGCCGCAACCACCATCGGTCGATGGGCGGCGGGGGCTCCGATGCGGTTCGGGGCGTACGAGGCGAATCGACGCGACGGCATCACGATGACACGAGGAGCGATCTCCGATGACGACCCAGCCGACAACCCCGCCAAACGAGCTGATGGACGAAGTCGCCGCGCTTGCGCGCGAGCGCGTGAGCCCCGATGAGCTGGATCTCGTCCTGGCCTTCGTCACCGAGTACTACGCGGGGGTCTCGCCCGGCGACCTTGCCGAGCGAAAGACCGACGACCTCTACGGCGCTGCGGCGGCGCACCTGAACCTGGCTCGGCGTCGTACGCCGGGGACACCGAAGATCCGGGTCTACAACCCTCAGGTCGAGCAGCACGGCTGGCAGTCGACCCACACCATCGTCGAAATCGTCACCGACGACATGCCGTTCCTGATCGACTCGGTGCGCATGGTCCTGAACCGCCGCGGGTACACGAGCCATCTCGTGATCCACCCCGTCATGCGTTTCTGCCGCGGGGAGGGCGGCCGCATCGACGCGCTCGCGTCCGTGGACGACGACCGCGAGGGCTCCATCGTCGAGGCGGTGATCCACATCGAGGCCGATCGCCAGACCGAACAGGATGTGCTCGATGAAATAGCGGCGGAGGTGCGCTCGGCGCTCGACGACGTCCGGGCCGCGGTCGAGGACTGGCAGGACATGCGCGAGCAACTGCGCCGGTGCATCGCGGACCTCCGTTCGACACCGCCGGCCGTGAATCGCGAAGAACTGGAGGAGACCTGCGCCTTTCTCGAGTGGATCGAGAACAACCACTTCACGCTTCTCGGTTTCAGCGAATTTCGAGTCGAGAAGACCGGCGGTCGTGAGCCCCGAAGTGGTGAGCCCCGAAGTCGTGAACAATTCGTGGCCGAGCCGGGTACGGGGCTCGGACTGCTGCGCGACGAGGGCGGACGAGCCCGCGAAGCGTTCGCGAACCTGCCGCCGCCGCGCCGGCGGCGCGACCCACAGGAGCCGGAGCTGCTCGTCCTCACCCGCGCGGACATCCGGTCCACCGTGCACCGCCCGAGCCATCTCGACTACATCGGGGTCAGGCAGTTCGACGCCGACGGCAGGGTCTGCGCGGTTCGGCGGTTCCTGGGCCTGTACACCTCCGCCGCCTACAACCGCGTGCCGCGCGACATCCCCCTGTTGCGCCGCAAGGCGGCCGAGGTGCTCGACCGCGCCGGCTATCCCCGCAACAGCCATGCCGCCAAGGCGCTTCAGAACATCGTCGACACCTTTCCCCGCGAGCTGCTCTTCCAGATCTCCGCCGACGAGCTGTTCGAGACGTCGATGGGGATCCTGCACCTCCAGGAGCGGCAGCGGCTCCGGTTGTTCGTGCACGCGGACCGGTTCGGGCGCTTCTACTCGTGCATCGCGTTCGTGCCCCGGGAGCGGTTCACCACCCAGAGCCGACTCGTGATCCAGGAAATTCTCGAAGACGCATTCGGTGGAGCCGACACCGAGTTCACGGTACGGCTGTCGGAGTCGGTACTGGCCCGCCTCTACTTCGTCATCCACGTCGATGCGGAGCGCACGCAGAGCTACGACATCGCGGACCTGGAGCGGCGGATGCGCATGCTGAGCCGCACCTGGACCGACGACCTGCACGACGCCCTGCTCGATTCCTTCGGCGAGGAGCAAGGTACGCGTCTGTTCCAGCGCTACGGTGGCGCGTTCCGGGCCGACTACCGCGAGGCCTACTCCGCGCGGGTTGCCGTGCTCGACGTCGAGAAGATGGAGCGCATCGAGGAGAGCGGCATCGAGATGAGCCTCTACCGCCCGCTCGAGGCGGAGGAGGGGAGGCTGCGATTCAAGCTGTTCAAGCTCGGCCGGCGCCCGGTGGTGCTCTCCGACGCGCTGCCCATGCTGGAGAACATGGGCCTGAAGGTCGAGGACGAGCATCCGAGCAAGATCAAGCGCGCCGGCGCCCCAAGGGTGTGGCTGCACGACTTCGGAATGCTCCACGGTGAGGGCCCGGACTTCGATCCGGACCGAATCGACGAGACGTTTCGCGAAGCGTTCGCCCGCATATGGTCCGGGGAGGTCGAGAACGACGGCTTCAACCGACTGGTGCTGAGAGCCGGTATCAGGTGGCGCGAGATCGTCATACTGCGCGCGTATTGCAAGTACCTGCGTCAGGCCGGAGTGACGTTCAGCGAGACCTACATGCAGGACGCGCTCGCCGCGAACCCCCGTATCGCCTCGATGCTGGTGGAGTTGTTCCAGGTCCGTCTCGACCCCGATCGGCAGCGAGAACCCCCGAGCCCGCAGGACGCGAAGGGTGCGGCCATGGAGCAGCTCGACGCGTCGCTGGAGGTCATGACCCGGATCGAGGCGGCGCTGGACGAGGTGGCGAACCTCGACGAGGACCGGATCCTGCGCAGCTACATCGGCGTCATTCGTGCCACCTTGCGCACGAACTACTACCAGTGCAGCTCCGACGGCTCACCGAAGCCGTACGTTTCGTTCAAGCTCGACCCGCACCGGATCCCCGAGCTGCCCGAACCGCGGCCGAAGTACGAGATATTCGTCTACTCGCCGCGCGTGGAGGGCGTGCACCTGCGCAGCGGTGCGGTCGCCCGAGGCGGCATTCGCTGGTCGGACCGGCGCGAGGACTTCCGCACCGAGGTGCTGGGCCTCGCCAAGGCCCAGCAGGTCAAGAACGCGGTCATCGTGCCTGTCGGCTCCAAGGGCGGCTTCGTTCCGAAGAGACTGCCGGTCGATGGCGCGCGGGACACGATCCAGGAGGAGGGAATCGCCTGCTACCGCATATTCATCCGCGGGCTCCTCGATGTGACCGACAACCTGGCCGCAGCGCAGGTCGTCCCGCCCGAGCGGGTGGTGCGCCACGACGGGGATGACCCGTACCTGGTGGTCGCGGCGGACAAGGGAACCGCGACGTTTTCCGACATCGCGAACGCGCTCGCCCTCGAGTACGGCTTCTGGCTCGGCGACGCGTTCGCCTCCGGCGGCTCCCAGGGCTACGACCACAAGGGCATGGGAATTACCGCACGCGGGGGGTGGGAGTCGGTCAAGCGCCACTTCCGCGAGATCGGCATCGACTGCCAGAGCACCGATTTCACTGCCGTCGGCATCGGCGACATGGGCGGCGACGTGTTCGGGAACGGGATGCTGTGCTCCCGGCACCTCCGTCTGGTGGGCGCGTTCAACCACATGCACGTGTTCATCGACCCGAGCCCGGACCCCGAGTCGACGTTCGCGGAGCGCGAGCGGCTCTTCGCGCTCCCGCGTTCGACCTGGGACGACTTCGACCGCTCGGTGATGTCCCCGGGCGGCGGGGTTTTCCCGCGGAGCGCCAAGTCGATATCCCTGAGCCCGGAGGCACGCGAAGCGCTCGGCATCGACACGCAATCGCTCACTCCCAGCGAGCTGATCGCGGCGATGCTCAAGGCTCCCGTCGACCTGCTCTGGAATGGCGGCATCGGCACCTACGTCAAGTCGCGGCGCGAGTCGCACTCCGACGTCGGCGATCGGGCCAACGACATCGTGCGGGTCAACGGGGATGAGCTGCGGTGCCGAATCGTCGGCGAAGGAGGAAACCTCGGTCTCACCCAGCTCGGGCGGATCGAGTTCGCGGCCAACGGCGGACGGGTGAACACCGACGCCATCGACAACTCCGGCGGGGTGGACTGTTCGGACCACGAGGTGAACATCAAGGTGTTGCTGAACGAGGTGGTGTCGGGCGGCGACATGACCGAGAAGCAGCGCAACCGTCTCCTGGAGGAGATGACCGACGAGGTATCGGAGCTGGTCCTGCGCGACAACTATCTGCAGACCCAGGCGCTGAGCCTGGCCGCGACCCAGTCGACATCCCTGCTGGAGGTGCATTCCAGGCTCATCCGCCGGCTGGAGCGCGACGGGGACCTCGACCGCGAGATCGAGTTCCTGCCGGGGGCGGAGGAGATTGCCGAACGGCTCGCGGCCGGTGGAGGGCTCCATGCGCCGGAGCTGTCCGTGCTGATCGCGTACGTGAAGATTCGCCTGTTCGAGCGCCTGCTGGCCTCCACGTTGCCGGACGAGCCGTTCGTGGTCAACGAGCTGCGTGCGTACTTTCCGTCCGCGCTGCGCGAACAGTGCTCCGCTCTGATGCCGGCCCATCGGCTCGCCCGCGAGATCGTCAGTACCGTGGTCGCGAACGAGATGGTCAACCGATGCGGGATGACGTTTGCCTTCCGGCTGCGCGAGGAGACCGGCGCGGACGACGCGGACATCGCCCGCGCTTACCTCGTGGCGCGCGAGGTGTACGGCATGCGCGGGACGTGGGAAGCAATCGAGGTGCTGGACAACGCGGTGGCGGCGGACGTCCAGATCACGATGCTGCTGGAGACGCGCAAGCTCGTCGAGCGGGGCGCGCGGTGGCTGCTCAGGAACCGCCCGCGTCCTCTCGACATCGCCCGCGACATCGGGCACTTCGGAAGCGGAGTGACTGCGCTTCGCCGTCAACTGAGGGATTTCGTGGCCGATTCGAGCCGTACCGCGCTCGACGCCGCGAGGGATCGGCTCGTCGGGCGTGGCGTTCCCGAGGACCTTGCGCTGGAGGTCGCGAGCGGCAACGAACTGCTCTCCGCGCTGGACGTGGTCGAGGTGGCGTCGGGTGCGGCCATCACCGTCGAAGAGGCTGCGTCGGTGTACTTCGCGCTCGGTGAATCGCTCGACCTGCACTGGTTGCGCGATCAGATTGCGGCGTTGCCTCGCGACAACCGCTGGCAGGCGCTGTCGCGCGCCGCGCTGCGCGACGATCTGTACGCGCAATTGAGCGGGCTGACCCTGGACTCGCTACGGCTCGACGCGGGAGACGTGACCCCGGCCGACCGGGTGGAGGCATGGCTCGAGCAGAACCGGATCCCGGTCGCCCGGTGCAGGCACATCCTCGGCGATCTCGCGGGTGCGGATCGAACGGACTTCACGATGCTCTCGGTTGCGATGGGGGAGATTCGCACCCTGCGCCAGGGAGAGTGATCGGAAGATTCGGGGACCCGGCCGCCCGGTCCGCTATCGACGCACGAGCAAGCTGCGAGCCTCTCACCTGGAAGGCGATGCGCCTGTGTCCCACCTTGAAAGGGGGGGAGGTGTCTCCGGGGAGCGCGGGTGCTGTTGGCGGCTGCAACGGCTGTTCGGCTGGTCCGGGCGTGTCGTTTCGCAGTCGGTTCGGCGTGGAACGTTACAGCGACTCCGTTGCGAAATCGGCGAGCCGCGAACGTTCCCCACGGACCAGCGTCACGTGACCGCTGTGGCGCCATTGCTTGAACCGGTCGACCACGTGGGTCAGTCCGGACGTCGTCTCCGAGAGCCAGGGCGTGTCGATCTGTCTCACGTTGCCGAGGCATACCATCTTCGTCCCCGGTCCCGCGCGCGTCACCAGGGTCTTCATCTGGTGGCGGGTCAGGTTCTGCGCCTCGTCGAGGATGACGTAGCGATTGAGAAAGGTACGACCCCGCATGAAGTTCAGGGAGCGGACCTTGATGCGGTTGCGAATGAGGTCGTCGGCGGTCGCACGCCCCCAGCCGCCGCCGGTCTCCACCTCGGTGAGGACTTCCAGGTTGTCCATCAGCGCCCCCATCCACGGCGCCATCTTCTCCTCCTCGGTGCCGGGCAGGAACCCGATGTCGTCGGCGACGGGCACGGTGACGCGGGTCATCACGATTTCTCGGTAATGCCGCTGATCCAGCGTCTGGGCGAGTCCCGCCGCGAGCGCGAGGAGCGTCTTGCCGGTGCCGGCGGTGCCAATCAGGGTCACGAAGTCGATGTCCGGGTCCAGAAGCAGGTTGAGCGCAAAGTTCTGCTCGACGTTGCGCGCGTGGACTCCCCACACGGATTCGCCTCCGTCGCGGTAGTCGCGGGCCGGCTCCAGCACGGCACGCCCGTCCTCTATCCGCCGTACGAGCATCCCGACCGCTGCCGTACCGTCCGGATACAGGCACTGGTTGGGAAACCACTCGGCGGCATCCGCCCCGCCGACCCCGTGGAACGTGCGGCCGTCTGCGCGCCATGACTCTCCGGCGCCGAACCGCGCCGCCCAGTCACTCGCCGGAATTCGGTACACCCCCGGGCACAGGAGCGAGACGTCGTCGATGACGACGTCGTCGCGGTAGTCCTCGGCTCGGATGCCGAGGGCGCAGGCCTTGATGCGAAGGTTGATGTCCTTGGAGACGAGGACCACACTGCGCCCGCGGCGCTCTCCATGAAGCGCTCGGGCGACGTTCAGGATTCCGTTGTCGGGCCTCGAGCCGGACAGCGGTTCGGGAAGCAGGTCCGAAAAGGTCCGGGTCTGCAGGTACAAACGGCCGAATTCGGCGCCGTGCCTCGGGTCTGGCAGGGGAATTCCGCGGCCGATGGCCGCCTCGTCCGCGTCCTGCAGCACCTCGTCGAGGAGCCGGCTTACCTCCCGGACGTTGCGAGCCGTCTCGGAGGTGCCCTTCTTCGCCGCATCCAGTTCTTCGAGCACGACCATCGGCAGGTACACGTCGTGCTCCTGGAACCGGAACAGGGCGGTCGGATCGTGCATGAGGACGCTCGTGTCCAGCACGAACAGGCGCATCGCGTCTCTCTCGTCGGGCACGTGTGCGCGGGTGCCGACTCCGTTCGGCGCCGGAGCCTGGCGTCGAGGCATCGAGCCGGTTGCTCCGGGTTCGGACGCGGGGGGGCGGGATTCGAGCTCCGGGTTTGTCATTCGGCGACTGAACGATGCGCGTGGTCTACCTGATCGGAGCGAGCACGCCGTCCACGTTCAGTTCGTCGCAGAGATCCATGAACTCCCCCCGAACCGTGGCGAGCGACAGCGATGCGGGCAGCCCGACGGTGAAATGGGCCGATCCGATCCGCGTATCGCTGTACTGCGTGCGGCTCGTCGTCGCGTGGAGGTCCTCGATGGGAATCTCTCGATCAGCGAAGAACCGTACCATTTGTGCAAGCACGCCGGCACGGTCCACGCCGGAAATCTCGGCAAGATAGGGGATGGCCTCGCCTTGCACGGCGTCCCGACTCGATCGTGACGAAACGATGCGGAGTCCGTCCGCACCATCGAGGCGGACGAGGGCATCCTCGAGCTTGGCGACCGCATTCCAGTTGCCGGTCACTCCCGCCACGACGCTCACGTGATCGCCGAATCGCACGAGCCGTGCCTCCCGGATGCCGCACCCGCTTTCGTGGATGGTACGCACCAGCGCGGACAGACCCCGCTGCTCGTCGGTTGCGATGGCGGAAAGTATGAGGTGCGTTTGCATCGCGGGTCGCACGAAACGGGTTCGGACACGGATCTCGTCGCCCATTCGAAGCCGGTGAGAGGCTGGGCGCTGCGAGGCGGACGCTAGTATAACCGGACGGTGTGGGACAGGGCCTGCGGGGCAGGCGCAGTCGATGTCGACAGGCAGGACGGGCGTTGTCCAACGCCGATGATCGACGTAGCATCGTTGGTCGACATACCGTCGCGCGGATGAGTTTCGGTCGAGGCAAACATGGCGGAATTCTTGAGTCCCACACGTCGGCGAAGGGCACGCGGCGCGACGTTCGGCGGAGTTCTGATTGCGGGCACCGTGCTCGCAGGCGGCTGTTCCGGCACCCTCGAAGACGTGTTTCCCGACCGGCAGCCGTCCTACCAGTCGAGCCGGAGCGCCCCCCCGCTCGAGGTCCCCCCGGACCTCACGAGCTCTACGATGCGGGATTCGCTGCAGATCCCGGGTGTCGATCCCACGTACTCGCAGTATGCGGACGACGGGGGAAGCGCGACGACGCAGACCGGGCCTGAGGTGCTCCCGAAGATCGAGAACGCGAGGATCGAGCGCAGCGGCGACCAGCGCTGGCTGGTCGTCGCAATGAAGCCGGATGAGATCTGGCCCGGGCTTCGCGACTTCTGGACTGCGCAGGGCTTCGCGCTCGAGTCCGAGGAGCCGGACATCGGCGTGATGGAAACGGAATGGGCGGCGCGGCACGAACCGCTTCCCGCAGGCGCCATCAAGAGAGCGCTTCTGCGAGTCGGCGATGCGCTCTACGGGGTGGACTTCCGCGATCGGTACCGGACCCGGATCGAACGTGGTACCGAGCCCGGTACAGTCGAAATCTACATCTCCCATCAAGGTGCCGAGCAGGAAGTGGTTGGCGACAAGACGAACAGGGAAGGGATCGGCACGAGGGTCTGGCAGCCCCGACCGAACGACCCCGGACTCGAAGCGGAGATGCTCACCCGGTTGATGGTCTTCCTCGGTGTGGACGAGCAGCAGGCGTCCACGACCGTGGCCGCAAGTGCCCGTCCCGACCCCCGCGCGCATCTCGAGCGCGAAGACGGCGGCGATGCCGTCCTCGTGCTCGACGCGGGCTTTTCGCAGGCGTGGCGACGCACCGGCCTCGCGCTCGATCGGGCCGGGTTCACGGTCGAGGACCGCGATCGATCGCGGGGGCTGTTCTTCCTGCGGTACGCCGCCAGCGACGACGACTCGCGGCGCGAGGACGCGGGGTGGCTCTCCGCACTGAAGTTCTGGGGGAACGATGACGGTGCGGAGCAGGACGAGCAGGAGTACATCGTGCGCGTGATCGGGGAAACGGGGGACACGAGCCGGGTCGTCATCGTCGATTCGGAGGGCGCGCGCGTCGAGGGCCCGGGTGCGACGCGAATCCTCACCGTGCTTCAGGAACAACTGCGGTAGCCGTCCCTCGACTCGATCCCGATCCGCAGACTACCGGCCGCGCCGCGCGACGTGGCGCAGCAGCCGTGCCCGCCGTCGGCGCTGGCGCGGAGTCAGCGTGTTTCGCCTGCCCTTGAACGGATTCTCGCCGGTGCGGAACTCGATGCGCAACGGCGTCCCCACGAGCGTGAATGCGGCGCGAAATCGTCCTGCGAGATAGCGCCCGTACGAAGCCGGAACCAGCTCGGTCTGATTGCCGTGCACGACGATGACCGGAGGATTCGAACCGCCCTGATGCGCGTAGCGCAGCTTGATCCGACGCCCACGCACAAGCGGTGGCGGCATGTGCTCCACCGCGTGTTCGAGCTCTCTCGTCAGGCCGGACGCCGTGAGACTTGTGAATGCCGAGTGATGGCACGCGTCGACCCTGCGCAACAACTCGCCGAGTCCCGTGCCGTTCAGGGCCGAAATACGGCAGATCGGGCAGAACGGGGCGAACGCAAACCGGCGCCGTGCCTCGGATCGCAGCGCGGTGCGGGCATCCCCCGCCGCGAGGTCCCACTTGTTCATCGCGACGACGGCGGCGCGCCCGGCGTCGAGGACGAGGCCAAGCAGAGAGGCGTCCTGTTCGCTCAGCCCGGCGCCCGCGTCCAGCAGGACGATGGCGACATCGGATGCCGCAATCGCTTCGAGGGACTTGACGACGCTGAATTTCTCCACCGTTTCCGACACTCGGGAGCGTCGCCGGATTCCCGCCGTGTCGATCAGCACGTAGTGCCGTCCGCTGCGCTCGAAGGGAACTTCCACGCTGTCTCGGGTGGTTCCCGGCATGTCGTGCGCCAGCACTCGGGCATTGCCCGCGAGTCGGTTGACGAGGGTCGACTTGCCGGTATTGGGCCGGCCGATGATGCACACCCGAGCACCGTCGGCGCGGCGCGAAGTCGCTTGTGCATCGCCGGGCGGGAGCATGCGGGCCAGAGCGCCGGTGATACGGCCGATCCCGCGTCGACGCAGGGCCGCGATCGGAACCGGTTCACCCATGCCCAACGCGTGAAATTCGGCAGGGGCCACGGTCTCGTCGAGTCCGTCAATCTTGTTGGCGGCGAGCAGAATCGGTTTACCCCAGCGTCTGAGTCGGTCTGCAATGCGCTGATCCGCGCCGGTCATGCCTGTCCGGGCATCGAGCACCAGCACGACCACCTCGGACTCCTCGATGGCGAGCGCGGCATGGTCGGATATGAGTCGTGAGATCGGATCGTCATCGTCGACGAGACCGCCGGTGTCGACCACCACCGCGTCGCGGCCCTGAATGCGGACGTAGCCGTATCTCCGGTCGCGCGTCAGTCCCGGCAAGTCCGCCACGAGGGCGTCCCTTGTACGAGTCAGGGCGTTGAACAGGGTGGACTTGCCGACGTTCGGGCGTCCGACGAGTGCAATCGTGGACAACATGCCGTTTGCCCGATGGCGACTCCCGTCTCCTGCCCGGTCTGCTGGACCGGACGTTCGCAATCAGGGAAGGGTGAGGGCGGTGAGGGTGCCGGTCGATCCGAGGACGTACACGGCGGTCTCGTTGGTTGCCGGGGGAGCGAGTACCGCGCCACTTCCGGCCCGGGTCCGGGCGGCGAATCCGCCGTCCTCCATGCTGAGCCAGTGGACGTGCCCCTGGTAGTCCGCGACGACAACGTAGTCTCCGAACTCGACCGGCGCCGTCACCTGGCGTCGTGCGAGTCCGTCCTGCCGCCACAGCGACAAACCGCTTCTCCGGTCAATCGCCCACACGTGGCTCTGGTCGTCGGTGATGTAGAGCATGTGCCGGCCAATCCCCATCCCGGCGTGCGACGACAATTCGCGTTGCCAGAGCGGCCGACCGGTAGCCAGGTCGAAGGCCGAGACGCGTCCCTGAAACGTGACCGCGTAGACGATGCCGTCGGCGACCACCGGATCCGCATCCATGTCGGTCAGACGTTCCAACTCGGTCTGGCCGGTGGGGAGGGCGGCCTGGGTTTCCCACAGAAGCTGGCCATCCGCGAGCGACACTGCGGCGAGTTGACCGCCGTCGAACCCGGCGACCACGACATCGCCCGCAATCACCGGAGAACCGGTTCCACGCAGAGTCAGGGCCGGCACGGTTCGATCGTACACCCAGATTCGTTCTCCGGTTGCGGCGTCGAGCCCGAAGAGCTTTCCGTCGACGGTTCGCACCGCGACAATTCGTTTTCCGACCGCGGGCGCGGACAGCACCTCGCTCGTCACCCGCGCGCGCCAGACCGCGGCGCCGTCGGCGCCGGAGAGGGCAATCACGTCTCCACCGCCGCTGCCGACCACCACGAGCCCGGCTCCTGCGCCGGGTCCCCCGGAGACCGCAACGCCGGTATCGGCCTCCCAAAGCCGCTCCCCCGTGAACGGATCGTATGCCGCGACATCTCCGTCGTGGCCGGCCGCGTACACCCGGCCCTCGGCCAGCACCGAGCGCAACTCGAGCCGTTGACCCCGTTCGCCGGATGCGGCACGGCGGCTCCACAGTGTCCTCACCTCGGTCACCGGCTCGAACGATTCGAGCTTCGCCGGCGCCGGTTCGTCCTGTTCGTCCCCCAGAAACCCGCCGAGGGCGCCGCACCCCGAAAGTGCGAGCGCCGCGCAGACCGTGACGCACGGTGCGAGCTTCGTGTCGCGCTTCGTGAAGGGGACGTCGTGCATGTCACGCATCGTAGGCCGTCCGGATCAACTGGATGGCGGGAATGTGAACTCGCCGAGGTCGTCGAGCTTCATTCGAACCCGCATGCGGGTCGAAACCGACAAGTCGGCGCCGGCAAGTACCGTTTGGTAGGAGTCGCGCGCGGCGTCGCGATCGCCGCGGGCGTGATGAATGTCACCTTGCAGCTCCCTGACCTGGCCGTCGAACGCCGGGGAGTCGATCCTGTCGAGTTCGGCCAGCGCGGTCTCGTACTCCCGGGCGTCGATCAGGAGACGCGCCAACCGAATTCGGGCGATGGGAACGAGCTCCGGGAACGAGGCGTGCTCCACGACCCATTCGAGATGCCGTTTTGCGCGACCCGGATCGTTCGACTCCACCGCGGCGCGCGCGGCGAGCAGGGACGCGAGCGATGCGTACGCGGAATCCGGGAAATCGTCGACCAGTGCTTCAGCCTGCACCAGCGCCTGATCATGCTTCCCGGCGGTCGCGTCGTTGACGAGCTGCTCGTAACTCACCGATGCGAGCTCCGCCTGCGTGCGCTGCCAGGTCTGCCAGGATGTCCACCCGGCGACCGCCGCCAGTCCGATCCCGAGACCCGCGAGCAGACTCTTGCCGTTTTCCGACCACCACTTCTTGAGTGCTTCGAGTTCCTGCTCTTCGCCCGCCACCTCGCTTCTCCTCTTCGGGCCCCAGCCGCTACTGCGTCAACACGTTCCGGGCCACATGGCCGGCCAAGTCATCAATCGATACCATCGACTGCGGCACGCGCGCCCGGAGATCCTTCACCGCGATCGTGCCGCTGCGCGCCTCCTCGTCTCCGATCAGAAGCGCAATGCGAGCGCCGCTCCGATCCGCACGCTTGAGCTTCGCCTTGAAGCTTCCGGGCACCGCGTCGACGACGAGGCGCAGTTCCGGTACCGCATCGCGCAGGCTCTCTGCCACCGCATGCGCAAGAATGGACGCCCGGTCTCCGTTCGACGCGAGCCAGGCGTGCGGCACAGCGGCCGGAAGCTCCACCGACTGCGTCTCCAGAAGAGCCACGAGGCGCTCGAGACCGATCGCGAACCCGATCGCCGGACACGCCGGCCCACCAATTTCGGAAACCAGATTGTCGTAGCGCCCGCCGCCGCACACCGCGTCCTGCGCACCGAGCTCGCTGGTGGTCCATTCGAACACGGTTCCGGTGTAGTAGTCGAGACCGCGCACGAGGCGGGGGTTCAGCCGGTACGCGACCCCCGCCTCGTCGAGCATGGCGAGCAACTGGTCGAGGTGGGCGCGTGCCTGCGCGTCGTGCTGGTCGGTGATTCGCGGCGCCTCCTCGATCAGCGCCTGCATGGAGGGATTCTTGGAGTCGAGGATCCGCAGCGGATTCGTCTCCATCCGGCGCGCGCTGTCCGCATCGAGCATGGACGCATGTGCCGAGAAGTACTCGACGAGTCGCGTACGGTAGCGTGCCTGGATGGCACGGCTGCCGAGCGAATTCAGTTCCAGTGCGAGCCCGGAAATGCCGAGCGCCGTCCAAAGGCGCCGGGACAGAAGGATGAGCTCCGCCTCCGCGCTGGGCCCGCCGACGCCGAAGATCTCGACATCTATCTGATGGAACTGTCGATAGCGACCCTTCTGGGGGCGTTCGTAGCGGAACATCGGCCCCATGGTCCACACGCGACGCCCCGGCGTTCGCAGGAGGCCGTGCTGGATTGCGGCCCGCACGAGGCTCGCGGTGCATTCCGGGCGCAACGTCAGGCTTTCGCCGTTGCGATCGTCGAAGGTGTACATCTCCTTTTCGACGATGTCCGTCACCTCCCCGATCGAACGCCGGAACAGCTCCGTGCGTTCCACCATGGGCGGTCGCATTTCCTCGTATCCGTACGCACCAAGCAGCGCGCAGGCGTGATGCTCGACGTGCTGCCACGCGCGGATGTTCTCCGGGAGGATGTCGTTCATCCCCCGAATTGCCAGCATGGGTCGGTCAGGATTCATCGGTTCGGGAACGGCCCGGTGCGAATTTCGACGCAGGCATGGGCCGAATCGCGACAATCGCGCAGGTGGACGGCCATTCTAGCTGCAACCGTCCGTCCTCCGCCATCGGAGAAGCTCGACCCATCGGACCGAATTTCCATTCGCTCGGACGGCATCGCTCACGCCACGGAAACCGATCGCCCCAACGCCTGCGCATTCCGTATCCGGCCACCAGCCGTCGACGATCAATGACCGCGATCCTCCGCCAGGTCCGCCTCCGGCGCGCCGACGCGGAATCTGGCTACCCCGTGCTTGAGGTGCGGCGTGTGATCGAACTCCCGACCGTCGATCGTCACCCGGACGTCCAGGCCGAATCCCAGCAGGACGTCGTATGGTTTGGCTGCGTCGAAGGTGAGCACCCGCCCGGGCTGCACCAGACCGAAGAACAGGCGGGTGCGCTCTCGGTCGTAGACCTCGACCCATGATTCGTGCGTAAACTCCAGGACGAGTCCGGACCGTGCCGCTTCGGAGCCGGGGGCGGGCGCCACATCGACATCCCGGGGCGGTTCGGTCGAACCCGACTCCGGCGCCTCGGCATCGTCACCGCTGGCGTCGCCGGCATCGGTTTCGGTGTCCGCGTCCGAACCGGCGGATGCGTCCTGCGTGCCGGTAGCCTCTTGAATCTGCGTGACTTCCGTGGTGTCCGCTTCAGTCGAAACAGGCGCTGCCGTGCCCACCGGATCGGGCGCCGACTCCTCGACCGGTGCCGTGACCGCGGGCTCTTCGTTTGGGGACAGCTCGCTCGGTGCGGGCGCCGCCGCGCCGGGTTGTTCTTCCGCTACGGTTTCGGCCGACTCGGTCTCGGCTGCCGAGCCAGCGCCGGGAATCGGATCCCCGGTGTCGGCCGTGACCGGCGGCTCTTCGTTCCGGGACGCCTCGTTCGGTTCGACCGATTCCGCCGTGACGGCTGCATTTTCCACGCCGACGGACGACGGCGCCTCGAATGGCTCGATTCCCTGCTGAAACGGGTCTGCTCCGTCGGACGCCGTACCTGTCGTTTGTTGGTCGTTTTCGCCGACAATCGTCTCCGTTCCGGCGATTTGCTCGGCCGGGAGTGAAGAATCCAGGTCCGACTCCGCTGACCAGTCGAACAGATCGCCGCTGATGCCGAAACCCCCATCCTCCTGGCTGTGCCACCAAAGCGCGACGAGCACCACCAACACGGCCGCCACCGCGTAGGTGACGAGCCGAACCGCAGTGTCGGAGGTATGCGCCTGATGCGACTCCGTGACGTCCGGAGCCAGGGGTGGAGGTTCGAATCCCTGACGGTCGAACATCTCGAGAATTGGCGCCGAGGGAAGCCCGAGCACACGGGCATACCCTCGCAGGTACCCGCGCACGAAGGTCGGCGCGGGAAGGCCCTCGTACGCGTCGGCCTCGATCGCTTCAACGGTGTGCGGATGGAGCAGGAGCGCCGTCGCAACCTTGTCGACGCTCATGTTTGCCTCTTCCCTGACCTTGCGCAGGTGCGCCCCTGGACCACGACCGTCGAGGAGCTCGACCAGGCTCGGATCCTTTTTCACCGCCATCGCGTCATGCTCCTTGCGGTGCCGGAGCGACAGAAACTCCGCGCCGTTCCGCAACCCGCCGGCTTCGAGGCACCACCCGTCCCGCAAGCTGGCCGCAGGCGGCGTCGATGTCGTCTCCGCGGGTCTTGCGAGTGATGGTCATCACGTCCGCTGCCAGGAGAATGTCCCGGAATCGATCGATGGTCTCGGTGTGCGAACGACGGTAACGCGTTCCCGGGAAGGGGTTGAACGGGATGAGATTGACCTTGGCCGGAAGATCGCGCAACCGATGCGCCAGACGGCGCGCATGTTCCGGTGTGTCGTTCACGTCATCGAGCATCACGTACTCGAACGTGACCTTCTGGCGGGGCAGGGCGCCTGCGAATTCGCGGCAGGCGGAGAGCAACAGGTCGATCGGCCAGGTACGGTTGATCGGAACGAGAATATCGCGAAGCGCATCATCGGGTGCATGCAACGACACGGCGAGACTCACTGGGCAGCGGCGAGCGAGCGCCCGAATGCCCGGCACCACCCCGGCGGTGCTCAGCGTCACTCGCTTGCGCGCAAGTCCGAATCCGAGATCGTCGAGCATCAGATCGAGGGCCGGGATGACATTGTCCAGATTCAGCAGCGGTTCGCCCATTCCCATGAGCACCACATTGGTGATGTCAGGACCCGGGTGGTCGGATTCTGCGAGGATGCGCCGCGCAGCCCAGAGCTGTCCGACGATCTCCGCAGCGTCCAGATTCCGGTTGAAGCCCTGCTGAGCCGTTGCGCAGAAGGTGCAGTTCAGTGCGCAGCCGACTTGCGACGAGACGCACAAGGTGCCGCGGTGGCCGTCCGGGATGTACACGGCTTCCACGCAATTCCCGCTGTCGACCCTGAACAGCCACTTGCGGGTTCCGTCCGCCGAGACCCGGTCGGCGACCACCACCGGTGCACGCACCTCCGCGACCGTGTCCAGCCGAGTACGCAACGTCTTGCCGAGATCGGTCATCGCGTGGAAGCACGACGTTTGCCGGTGGTGGATCCACTTGAGCACCTGGGTTGCCCGGAACGGCTTTTCGCCGAGCGACGCAAGGAAATTCCGCATCTCGTCCTGCGGCAACCCCAGCAGATTCGTGGGCGGAGAATTGGTGGAACCGGGCATCCCTCGATGCTCCTCCCCGACGGCGTGGCGGACGTCAGCGGGTCCGTGGGCAGACGTCGTCGGCACCGAAGAAGAACTCGATCTCGTTCCTCGCGGTGTCGGGGCCGTCGGAGCCGTGCACCGCGTTCTCGGTGACATCGACCGCGAAATCCGCCCGTATGGTACCCGGCGCCGCCTCGGCCGGATTCGTCGCCCCCATCACTTCGCGATTCCTGGCGATTGCATCCTCGCCTTCCAGTACCTGAACCATGCATGGCCCCGAGGTCATGAACTCGACGAGTTCGGGGAAGAACGGTCGGTCCTTGTGCACAGCGTAGAACCCCTGCGCTCTTGCGCGGGAAAGGTGGATCATGCGCGCCGCCACGATGCGCAACCCGGCCGCCTCGAATCGAGTGTAGATCTGCCCGATGGCGTTCTTCGCCACCGCATCCGGCTTGATGATCGAGAGGGTTCGTTCCGTCGTCATGAAGATTGCTCCTTGGCTGATCATGCCTGTCGAGTCGCTTCGTGTGAATTCGGCGTCGAACGGTTTCGGCGACGTCGCGGGACCGATGAACTTGCCCTGAGTGTGGCTCCGCGGACGCTTATCGTACCCGTGAGACGACGCGGAGGGATGGGTGTCTTCGCCGAATGCGAGTCCGCGCTTCATCGGTGGCGAAGGAGGAGGCGCAGTGAGGAATATGGAAATCCGAGGAGGAAGTTCCCGGGTCATGGGGCACGGTCGCGAACACCACCCGGGTCGCGGGCTGCCGCCGCCGCATGGCCGGCGGCGTTCCGCGGGTTCAGACTCCGAAGCTCTCGCCGCAGCCGCACAGATTCTTCACGTTGGGATTGTCGTAGGTGAACGTCTCGTTCAGGCCGTCGCGCTTGAAGTCGATATGGGTGCCGTCAACCATGGGAAGGGTGTCGGGGTCGACGATCACCGGAATTCCGTTCGACTCGAATACTCGGTCGGCTTCACCAACTTCGTCCGCAAGGTCGACCACGTAGGCGAACCCCGAACACCCGGTCTTCTTCACCGCGAGCCGGAGCCCCGATCCGTGACCGCGCGCGTGGAGGAACCGTCGCACTCGGTCCGCCGCGGTATCGCTCAGGGTAATGGACATCGTGTTCTCCGTGCTTGTGCTTCCGGGCTCAATGCGGTCGATGCGCGTTTCGAGCCCTCGCTCCGTCTCGTTCGACCTGTACGGCCACCTTCTGCTGGCGCCGCGCCACTTCCCGCACTCGCTGGCGCTCGACGAGTTGGGCCAGATCGATCCCGCTCAGAAATTGATGAATCTGGTGGCTCAGATCCGTCCACAAATCGTGCGTGAGACAGCGCTCGTCGTCCTGACAGTTCTCCTTCCCGTGGCAGCGGGTGCTGTCCATGTTCTCGTCGACCGCCCCGATGACGTCGGACACGACGATTGCGTCGGGCTCATGCCCCAGACGGTAGCCGCCTCCAGGCCCGCGGGTGCTGTCGACCAGGCCCTGCTTGCGCAACTGCGAGAAGAGCTGCTCCAGGTAAGACAGCGAGATGCCCTGACGTGTCGCGATGTCGGCGAGGGCAACCGGCCCCTGGTCATGGTGCAGGGCCAGGTCGAGCATCGCCGTCACCGCGTAGCGGCCCTTGGCGGTGAGTCGCATTCGATTGCCCGGACGCTTTCGATAGCAAGGAAGCCTACATAACTGAGTAAATCAGTCAAGTATTCGCATTCAGCCGGACCGCTTGTCGCGGGAGTGCCGCAGGGCAAGCGAAAGCCCTCACCGGGACGCCGAATCGAATCGGCGCCACCTCATCGGCGGCGCCACGGCGCTTGTCGGTTGGTCACGGGCATCGAGCGCCGGGACGATGCAACGTCGCTTCTGTCGCGGTCGGACCCGGGGGATGATTCCGGTGGACCGTCACAGCGTGCGAAGAGTCTCGAGTTGCGCCTCGAGCTTGCCGATGGACGTCTCGAACTCCGCCGCCCGCCGGTGTTCCTTCTCCACCACCTCGGCGGGAGCCCGATCACGGAACGACGGGTTCTCGAGCTTCGCGCGCGAGCGGTGCAGGTTCTTCGCGAGCTTGTCGATCTGGCGCTCGAGCCGCCCGATTTCCGCGTCCTTGTCGATGATCCCCTCGAGCGGGATCAGGACTTCCAGCTCGCCCACCAGCGCGGTCGCCGATTTTGGAGTCGGCGCTCCCGCCTCGAGAATGTCGATGGCCGAAACCCGAGCCAGCGCCTGCACACAGGCGCGTACCTCTCCGTCGGCAAGGCGTTCGCGCTCGGTGACGGAGGGGCCGACGAGCACCACCGGAACCTTCCGGCCCGGCGGGAGATCCAGCTCGCCCCGCACCCGGCGGATCGCGAGAACCAGATCCTTCAGCCACGTCATGTGCTCGACCGCTTCGCCGTCCTCGTTCGCCGGATCCGGCGCCGGGTAGGGCTGGAGCATGATCGACGGTCCGGTCTTGCCCGCGAGCGGCGCGACGCGCTGCCATATCTCCTCGGTGACGAACGGCATCAGCGGGTGCATGAGCCGCAGCACCGCTTCGAGCACGCGGAGCAACGTACGGCGGGTCCCGCGGAGCTTGGCCGGGCTCGTATCCCGTTCCCAGGTCGAAATCGGCCTGTCGCGCGGAGACCTGGTGGTAGCGATTGCACGATGTTCAGCGACGACGGTCTTCGAGAGCTCCAGGTACCAGTC
This sequence comes from Gammaproteobacteria bacterium, assembly GCA_022826505.1. Taxonomy (GTDB): domain Bacteria; phylum Pseudomonadota; class Gammaproteobacteria; order HK1; family HK1; genus HK1. The sequence continues at coordinate 84,895 of JAJDUQ010000168.1, read as the reverse complement.
GCAGTACTCGTTCCAGGCGAAGTCGTAGATTGCCTGCGCGGCCAGATCGAGTCGGTATGCTTCCATGGCCGAGCGGACTTGCGACTCGGTACGCTGCAGTAGCGACCGGACCCACCGTTCGGGAAGTCCGAGCTCGATATCACCGCCGTCGTGCCCGCAATCCTCGCCCTCGGTGTTGAGCAGCACGAAGCGGGCGGCGTTCCAGAGCTTGTTGCAGAAGTTGCTGTATCCCCCGATGCGTCCGAGATCGAAGCGGATGTCCCGCCCCTGGGTCGCCAGCGAGCAGAACGTGAACCGGAGCGCATCAGTGCCGTAGGCCGGAATGCCGTCGGGGAACTGGCGTCGAGTCGCCGCGACGATCTGCGGAGCGATCTGCGGCTGCATCAACCCGGTGGTGCGCTTCACGATGAGCTCGTCGAGACCGATTCCGTCGATGAGGTCGATGGGGTCGAGGATGTTGCCCTTCGACTTCGACATCTTGTTGCCGTCGCCGTCGCGCACGAGCCCGTGTATGTACACCTCGCGGAACGGGACATCGTCCATGAACCGGAGCCCGAACATGATCATGCGGGCCACCCAGAAGAAGATGATGTCGAAACCGGTGACCAGCACCGTGGTGGGATAGAAGGTTTCGAGGCGCTCGGTGCGCTCCGGCCAGCCGAGAGTGGAAAAGGGCCAGAGGGCCGACGAGTACCAGGTGTCGAGCACGTCCGGGTCCTGTTCCAGGGCGAGCGAAGCCGGCAGTGCGAATTTCTCGCGAACCTCGCATTCGCTGCGGCCCACGTAGACGTTGCCGTCGCGGTCGTACCACGCGGGAATCCGGTGTCCCCACCAGATCTGGCGGCTGATGCACCAGTCCTCGATGTTGCGCATCCACTCGAAGAAGGTCTTCGCCCAGTGGTCGGGTACGAACCGGATGTCGCCGTTCTCCACCGCCCGGATGGACGGCTCGGCGAGCGGACCGGCCTTCACGAACCACTGATTGGTCAGGTAGGGCTCGATCACCGCCTGCGAGCGATCGCCTCGGGGCACCGTCATCCGGTGCGACTCGGTGCGCACGAGCAGGCCGCGTGCCTCCAGATCTCCCACCACCTTCGCCCGCGCCTCGAAGCGGTCGAGCCCTCGGTAGCGTTCGGGCGCGTTGTTGTTGATCAGCGCGCTCGGCGTCAGGACGTTGATCTGTTCGAGCCCGTGCCGTTCACCGACCTGGTAGTCGTTGAAGTCGTGGGCGGGCGTGATCTTGACGCAACCGGTGCCGAATTCCGGGTCCACCATTGCATCGGCGATGACCGGAATGCGGCGTTCGGTGAGCGGAAGCTCGACCATCGAGCCGACGAACTCGCGGTAGCGGTCGTCGTCGGGGTGGACCGCGACCGCGGTATCGCCAAGCATCGTCTCGGGGCGCGTGGTCGCCACTTCCAGATGGCCGCTGCCGTCGAGCGTGGGATAACGGATGTGCCACAGCGACCCCTCCTCCTCCGCCGCGATCACCTCCAGATCCGACACTGCCGTCTGCAGGACAGGGTCCCAGTTGACGAGACGCTTGCCGCGGTAGATGAGGCCGTCTTCGTACAGGCGCACAAAGGTCTCCCGCACCGCCGCCGAGAGCCCTTCGTCCATGGTGAAGCGTTCGTGGTACCAGTCGACCGAGGCCCCCATTCGCCGCATCTGACCGGTGATGGTGCTGCCCGAGCGTTCCTTCCACCTCCAGATGCGTTCCACGAAGGCGTCCCGGCCGAGATCCTGGCGGGTCAGTCCTTCCGCGTTGATCTGGCGCTCGACCACCATCTGGGTCGCGATGCCTGCGTGGTCGGTTCCCGGCTGCCACAGCGTGCGGCGGCCGTCCATGCGGTGGTAGCGGACGAGCGCGTCCATGATCGTGTCCTGGAACGCGTGGCCCATGTGCAGCGTCCCGGTCACGTTGGGGGGCGGGATCATGATGCAGTAGGGCTCGCCGGCGTCGCGCGGAACGAAGTATCCCCCGCGCTCCCAGCGTTCGTACCACTGCTTCTCGACCCGATGGGGGTCGTAGGTCTTGTCCATGGCGGAATTGTCCATGGTCTCGGGGTCGGTCTCCATGTGTTATCGATGGGTCCTCAGCTCGAATCCGCGGTTGCGGTACTCGCGATAGCGTTCGCGGCCGGCGTCGCGTCCCGTGCCGCCGGCGGGAACGATTTCCGCGATGCGCGCGGCGCGACCGGCCTCGGCGGGCACTGAAGCGGTCAGGTTGATCAGCACGTCGAGTTCGTTCCTCCACACCCCCGGCGTGGTGACGATGACCGGCTCGCTCGGCGGGTCCGTCGCATTCTCGTCGTCGGAGCCGAGCCTTCGGTGCGGTACGAAGCTCTCCTCCCGAAACGTCCACAGCAGATCGTCGATTCGCCGCGCCGCCATGTCGGACGCGGCGAGTACGAGCACGTCGTGGCCACGCTTCCAAACCACCTCGACGAGCCGGCATGCGAAGCTCTCGAGCGCGTTCGGGCTCGTCTCGGGCCGCACGTAGAAGTCGACCTGTCCGGGCATGGGTGCCTGGGTGTCAGGCGGACGCTTCGCCGGCGCGGTCGAGCAGGTACTGGCACAGCAGGCCTACCGGACGGCCGGTGGCGCCCTTCGCCCTCCCGCTGCGCCACGCCGTGCCGGCGATGTCGAGATGGGCCCAGCGCTGCTTCGAGACGAATCCGGCAAGGAAGCTTGCGGCGGTCACCGCCCCTGCCTCGCGGCCGCCGACGTTCGCGACGTCGGCGAAGTTGCTCTTGAGCTGCTCCGCATACTCGTCCCACAACGGCATCTGCCACGCCCGATCCCCGGCGCGCTCACCAGCCGCAAGCAGGGCATCGGCGAGCGGCTGGTGGTTGGAGAACAGGCCGCTCGCATGTGCGCCAAGTGCGATGACGCAGGCGCCGGTCAGGGTCGCGAGGTCGATGATGACGTCGGGCTTGTAACGCTCGGCGTAGGTGAGGGCGTCGCACAGGATGAGGCGTCCCTCGGCGTCGGTGTTGAGAATTTCCACCGTCTTGCCCGCCATGGTAGTGACGATGTCGCCGGGCTTGCTGGCGTTGCCGTCCGGGAGGTTTTCGGTCGCGGGGGCCAGGGCCACGACGTTGAGGGGCAGATCCAGCGTTGCGCAAGCCTCCATCGCGCCGATGACGCTCGCGGCTCCGCACATGTCGAATTTCATCTCGTCCATCGTCGCCGACGGCTTGATCGATATCCCTCCGGAGTCGAAGGTGACGCCCTTGCCCACCAGCACGATCGAGCCCTGTCCTCGCGCCGCGCCCCGGTATTCCAGGACGATGAGACGCGGCGGTTCGCGGCTGCCGCGAGCAACCGAGAGCAGCGAACCCATGCCCAGGCGTTTCATCCGGGTCTCGTCGAGAACCTTGAAGGTGACCTTCCGGTGGCGTGCGGCGAGGGCCTTGGCCTGTTCGGCGAGATAGCTCGGAGTGCAGACGTTGCCGGGCAGGTTCCCGAGGTCGCGCGCGAGGGAAACGCCCGCGGCGATCGCGCGCCCGGTCGCGATGCCGGATACCGCAGCCCCGCGGTAGCGGCGCGGGGCGGCCACCGACGCCCGCGACGGCGGCCGGGTGCGGTTCCGGTCGGCGTTGCCGCGCATCGCATCGAATCGGTAGGCCGCGTCGCCCAGACGCTCGACCGCGACCCGCGACTTCCATTCGAAGTCCCGATCGTCGACCTCGATCTCGCAAAGCGCCCAGGACACGCTCGGGGTGCCGCTGTCGACGGCGGCGCGGGCCGCACCGCCCGCCATCTTCAGATACCGGGTTGCGGTCATCGTCTCCTTGGCGGGACCGCACCCGACAACGAGTACGCTGTCCGGCGTCACCCCTTCGAGCGCGTGAATCTGCAGGTGTCTGCCGGCGTCGCCCCGAAACCGCGCCTTGCGCACGACGGAATCGAGCTTGCCGCCGCTGGCGTCGTCGAGCGCCCGGTACGCGGGCGTGGCGGTCCGGCCTTCAAACAGTCCGGCGACGAGGCAACCGGTGCGAATTCGGGGCGCGTCGGTGGTGATGGTGCTGAACTTCATGGTCTGTCCTCGGTCCGTTCCCGGTGCGGCGGCCGCGGTGCGTTCGGTCGGCGCTGCGGGTGAAGGCCGGGCAGGCGGTCTGATACCATCGCATCCTGCGTCGGCCGATGCTTCGCTCTCGCGGGCGTTGCCGTGGGGCGCGGCCCAATCGACCCCTCACGAGTGGCCGAATGTGTCGGAATCCGTCGTCGGCAGTGTAGTGAGAGCGCGGGGAAGCTGTCCATCCGTACCCGCGGCGCCCCCATTCGGTGTCGCGCTCGGCGCATCTTGCCACATCGGCCGAGGGAGGCCGGCGGTGGCGAGGAATGCTCCCGCGGACGCTGCCCCGACTGTGGTCTGCGCGCCCCGGCATCGAATTCCGGCACGTCGTCCGGGTCCGTCCACGTGACCGGATCGCCTTGATCATCGAACGCTACCTCGGCCGCGAGGTGCTGCGCACTTGCGCCGCGGTACTGGCGGTGCTCGTTCTGGTCTACGCGGCGGATCGGTTCACGCGCATCCTCTCCGACGCGGCGGCCGGCGCGGTATCGCCGAACCTCATCATCCAGATTCTCGGTCTGAAGCTCGCCGAGAAGCTGCCCGTGTTCCTGCCTCTCGCGCTCTACCTCGCGGTGCTCATCAGCCTCGGCCGTCTCTACCGGGACAGCGAGGTCGTGGCGTTCGGCGCCGGCGGGGTCGGGCTGTGGCGTCTGTCGCGGGGAGTATTCGGGATCGTGGCGGGGTTCTCGTTCCTGGGAGCCGCTCTGTCGCTGTTCGTATCGCCGAGCATGGCGTCGATGCGCTCGGTGCTGCTCGAGGAGGCGAAACACGAGGCCGAGAACCGGTCTTTCGTGCCGGGCAGATTCAAGGAGTTCGGCGGCGGAGATCAAGTCATCTACGTCGAAGGGGTGGACTCCGAGAGTGGTCGGATGTCGGACGTGTTCGTGCGAGTCCGCAAGCCTCACCGGCAGTACGTGCTGGTGTCCGGCGCCGCGTATCAGGTGGTGCGTCCCGAGAGCGGAGCGCGGTACATGGTGCTCGAGGACGGCTGGCGCTACGCGGGTCTGCCCGGGGATGCGGTGTTCTCGGTGACCCGGTTCGAGCGGCACGCGGTCCGGATCGAGGCGCAGCCCCGGGAGACGTTGGCGGGCGGGCGCAAGATGCTCTCGACGGCAACGCTGCTCCGTTCCGGCAATCGCGCTCACTTCATGGAGCTCCAGCGCCGGATTTCGGCGGCAATCTCCATCGTCGTGCTCGGCATGCTCGCGGTGCCGCTCGCGCGCACCACCCCCCGCGAGGGGCGCTACGGGAAGCTGTTCATGGCCATCGTCGTCTATTTCCTCTACACCAATGCGCTCAGCATTGCGGAGAACCTGGTCGAACGCGGGATCGTGCCGGGACTGATCGGGGTGTGGCCCGTGCACGCGGCGATGGCACTGGTGACCGTCGCCCTCATCGTCCGCCAGAACACGGGGGCGCGCCGGCTCGGCGCGCGGCTGCGCCCGGATTGGCGTCTGCGCGGCACCGGCGCATCGTCATGACGATCCTCGACACCTGGATCGCCCGCAACGTCGCCGGAGGTGCGTTGCTGGCGCTCGTGGTACTCCTCGCGCTCACCGCGGTCGTGGGCTTCGTCGAGGAGCTCGATTCGGTAGGTCGCGGAAGCTACGGGATCGGCGAGGCGGCGGTGTTCGTGCTGCTCACTCTGCCGAGGCAGGCCTTCGTCCTGTTTCCGCTCGCAGCGGTCATCGGCGCTCTCGTGGGGCTCGGGGGTCTGGCTGCGTCGTCGGAGCTCGCCGTCGTTCGATCCTCGGGTGTCTCGGTGGCGCGAATCGTCGGCTCGGTGCTCAAGGGTGGCCTCGCGCTGGTGGTCGTCGCGGTCGTGATCGGAGAGGTCGTCGCGCCGTACTGCGAACGATTCGCGGAGGCGCGCCGCGCCGCCGCGCTCGATGAGTCGCACGGACGCGGAGGCGGCTACTGGATCCGTCAGGGACAGCGATTCGTCAATTCCGTTCGGGTCCGGCCCGACGGCGACGTCGAGGACATGTACATCTACGAGATGGACTCCGACGGAGCCCTGCGCACCTTGACGCATGCGAGGCATGCGCAGTACCGAGATGCCGCGTGGGTGCTCGATTCGGTGCGCCGGAGTGATGTCTCGACCGATGGCGTCGTCACCCGGTTCACCCCTCGCGTCGTATGGGCGACCCGATTCGGGCCGGATCTCGTCAGACTCGCATCCGCCCGCCTGGAGAGCCTGTCGGGGCGTGCCCTCGTGCGCTACATCGATTACCTGCGGGACAACCGACTGGAAACCGCCACGTACGAGCTCGCGCTGTGGACGAAGGTGGTCTATCCCTTCGCGACCGGGGTCATGATCGTTCTCGCGGTGCCGTTGGTGCTCGGGCGCCTGGGCGGGACCGGGATTGGAAACCGGATTCTGGTGGGCTGTCTCATAGCGGTGAGCTTCCACGTCGTCAACGAGATCTCCGGCAAGATGGGAATCGTCTACGGTCTGAGTCCGTGGGCAAGCGCGTTCGCTCCGACACTGCTGTTCCTCGCCGCGGGGTTATGGCTGTTGCGCCGGGTGCGTTGAGGGCGGCGTGATGTCTCCGTCCCCGGCCGCCATTCCCGCCGCGATTCGGTGCGCTCATGGTGCGCAGGCCGGCAAACGGTACGACCGTCGAATCGTCGGCAATTCCGGTGGCGGTGCCGGTCCGCGCGACCGGGGCGCTCAGCGCTCGGGAGAGACCATCTCCAGCACGGTGCCGGAGAGGCGGTCGTGCAGACTCAGCCGGTCCCGGTCGAAGGCCACCCACAGCAGGCCCAGCCCTGCGGCGCCGATCGAGACCGCGGCGGCGGCGAATCGGGCGGCCGCGTGCCGCCATCCGAGCCGGGCGCCGTCGCGGGTGCGCACCCGCATCCTCCACGCCCGCATGCCCAGTGTCTGTCCGCTCCGGGTCCAGCACCGTCCCAGGTAGGCGTAGCTGACCGCGAGCAGCCAGATGGTGTACGCGGGTTCGTTCGGACCGACAGCCTCCCCGCCGGTGACGAAGAGCACCGGGACGGTCGACGCGAAGAGCAGCGCGAACAGGAGCAGCGCGTCGTAGACAAGAGCCGCGAGCCGCCTGAACAGACCCGGACGCAGCGCTGCGCCCGCGTCGGCCGGGCGAGCCGCGTCCTCGGTCACGCCTTCGGCAGCGTGACGCCGCGCTGCCGCATGTACTTGCCGGCCCGGTCGCGATAGGAGACCTCGCAGACCTCGTCGGATTCGAAGAACAGGACCTGAGCGACGCCCTCGTTGGCGTAGATCTTCGCCGGGAGCGGTGTGGTGTTCGAGAACTCGAGGGTCACGTGGCCTTCCCACTCCGGTTCGAGCGGGGTCACGTTGACGATGATCCCGCAGCGGGCGTACGTCGACTTGCCGAGACAGACGGTGAGAATGTTGCGCGGGATGCGGAAGTACTCGACGGTGCGGGCCAGCGCGAAGGAGTTCGGCGGGATGATGCACACGTCGGCCCGCAGATCCACGAAGCTCGAATCGTCGAAGTTCTTCGGGTCGACGATCGCGGAGTTGATGTTGGTGAAGATCTTGAACTCGTCGGCGCAACGCACGTCGTAGCCGTAGCTGGATGTTCCGAACGAGATGACGCGCCCTCCGTCACGCTCGCGGACCTGTCCCGGCTCGAAGGGCTCGATCAGGCCGTGCGACCGCGCCATCTCGTGAATCCAGCGGTCCGACTTGACGCTCATTCCGGTTCGGGATCGGTGCGGGGCTTGCGGGTTCCGGGAGGCGGCCGCCGCGCGGCCCGTATCCTCTACTGGATGACGATCTTGGGGAAGGCCTGACTGTAGTCCTTCGCCTTGAGCGAGAGCTTCGCCGCCACTCGCCGCGCAATGTCGCGGTAACGCCGGCCGACCGGTCCGTCCGGGTCCTTGATCACCGTCGGCTGCCCGCCGTCGGCGTCCTCGCGGATCGCGCGTGTGAGGGGAATGTCGCCGAGCAGGGTGACGCCGTGTTCCTCGGCCATCCGCCTTCCCCCGCCTTCGCCGAAGATGTGGTCCTCGTGTCCGCAGTTGCTGCAGACGTGGGTGCTCATGTTCTCGATGATTCCGAGCACCGGCACCTTGACCTTCTCGAACATTCCGAGCCCCTTGCGCGCGTCGAGCAGCGCGATGTCCTGCGGGGTGGTGACGATGACCGCTCCGCTGACCGGGATGCGTTGCGCGAGAGTGAGCTGTATGTCGCCGGTGCCGGGCGGCAGGTCCACCACGAGGTAGTCGAGATCGCGCCAGTTGGTGTCGCGCAGCAACTGCTCGAGCGCCTGGGTGACCATGGGTCCACGCCAGATCATCGGGGTGTCTTCCTCGATGAGGTAGCCGATGGACATCGACTGGACGCGGTAGCTGGTCATGGGCTCGAGCGACTTGCCGTCGCGGGAATCCGGCTGTCCCTGCGCGCCGAGCATCCGCGGCTGACTCGGTCCGTAGATGTCCGCGTCGAGGACGCCGACCGTCGCGCCCTCGGCCGAGAGCGCGAGGGCGAGATTGGCGGCGATGGTCGACTTGCCGACCCCTCCCTTGCCGGACGCGACGGCGACGATGTTGCGGACGTTCTTCAGCGCGTCGAGCCCCTGCTGGACTGCATGCGAGGCAATCTTCCAGCCGACGTCCACCTCGACGTTCTCGACGCCGTCCACTGCGCGGATGCGCTCGTCCAGCGCGGCCGCGAGCGCGGTACGATGCCCGGCGGCCGGGAACCCCAGGGTGATTGCGACCTTGACGCTCCCGCCCTCGATGTCCAGCGACTTGACGGCCCTGGCGCTTCGGAGATCGCTCTCCACGTACGGGTCACGGTACGAGGCGATGGCCTGCTCGATCTGATCGCGCTGCGGTTCGGACATCCCGGGACCTCCGTGGCGGGGACTGTAGCCGGGTCGGGATCTTACATGACTTGGGGGTCGGCTCCCGTCGTGCCGGCCACGCAAGGGGGCGGACCGTATGGACGTCCAGGCTCGGATGCTTCCCGTCCGGCACGCGTCCCGCCGGCGCACTTGTCGGCGGTGCACTTGTCATATGGGTGTCAACACTCGAAGCTGAAATGTGGGCGGTCGCAGAGACCGGGAGCGGACCGGGCGATGAGCAGGAGCATTCTTCTGGTCGATGACGAGGCCGCCATTCGGGAGATGGTGCAGCATGCACTGTCGCGAGCCGGCTTCGATACTCGCGCGGTGGCCGATGCCGTGCAGGCGGACCGCGAGATCGAGCGGTGGCCTCCCGACCTCGTGCTGCTCGACTGGATGTTGCCCGGAATCGGCGGGCTGGAGTACGCCCGCCGGCTCCGTCGCAACGATGCGACCCGGAACATTACCCTAAACATGCTTACCGCGAAGTGCGAGGAAGGCGACAAGCTGAGCGGATTCGAAGCTGGTGCCGACGACTACGTGGTCAAGCCGTTCTCGGTGAAGGAGCTCGTGGCGCGTATCTGTGCCGTGCTGAAGCGGACCACGCGGGTCGGCGACGACGATCCAATCGAAATCGAAGGACTGCGCCTCGACCCGACAAGCCATCGTCTCACCTGCCGCGACCAGCCGATCCGAATCGCCCCGACGGAATTCCGCATGCTCCATTTCTTCATGGGCCATCCCGAACGCGTGTTCACCCGAAATCAGCTCCTCGATCGGGTGTGGGGCCGCGACGTGTACATCGAGGAGCGCACCGTCGACGTTCACATCCGACGTTTGCGCAAGGCGCTCGCGGGGCACGGCTTCGATCGATTCGTGCAGACGGTGCACGGTACCGGTTACCGATTCTCCCGCCACCCGGAATGATTCATCGGCGGTCGTGCCGGCGAATGGTCCCCGTCCGTCGGAGTCGATCCGATTGCGGTGCGAGCGCGGCGCGGCATAATGGGCCGAGTCGCGGTCAGGGATCGAACCGATGACGATATCGAGCGCGCGTACCCGGGAATGGCGCCGACTCGCGGCGGTGCTCGTGGCGCTCGTACTGGCGGATTACCTTCTGGCACTGACTCCCTGGTTGTTGCTGGCCGGAGCGTGCGCGTACGTCGCATGGCACGTCTACCACGTCCATCTGCTGGCTCGTTGGCTCGCGAGCGGCGGCCGGCAGCCCGAACCCGCAACCCGCGGAATCTGGGCGCAGGTATTCGAGTCGCTGGGCCGAATTCATCGCCAGAACCGCAAACGCAAGAAGCGCCTGCGCAAGGTGGTGATGCGGTTCCAGCAGGCGGCGGAGGCGCTGCCCGACGGCGCGATCGTCCTGGACGCGAACGGACTCGTCCTGTGGATGAACGAAGCGTCCAGTCGGCTGCTCGGTATCGAGAGCCCGCGCGACATCGCACGGCCGGTGTCCAGCTTCATTCGGCACCCGAAGTTCGCCGACGCACTGAACGCGGAGGCGTTCGACGAACCGCTTCACATCAGCTCGCCCCAGCGCGAAGAACTCCAGCTCCTGATCCGAATCGTCCCCTACGGCGGCAGCCGACGGTTGATGGTGGTGCGCGACGTGACCCGGATTCACAACCTCGAGCAGATGCGCAAGGACTTCGTGGCCAACGTGTCGCACGAGCTGAGGAGTCCGCTTACCGTCATCGTCGGGTACCTGGAGGCGCTCGAGGACGACGACTCGCTCCCCGACGAGTTCGCGCGTCCGATCGCGCAGATGTCGCAGCAGGCATCGAGGATGACCCTGATCGTGGAGGATCTGCTGCAGCTTTCGCGACTGGAGGCGACGCCCGGTGCCGCATCCGACCAGTCGGTCGCGGTGGCCGAGATGCTCGAATCGATCGCCAGGGATGCACGCACGCTCAGCGAGGGGGCGCATCGCATCGATTGTCACGCGGACCGGGAATTCACACTGCGGGGCAACTGGAACGAACTCTACAGCGCGTTTTCGAACATTGCGTTCAATGCGGTACAGCACACCGGCATGGGAGGCGTCATCCGGCTGCAGTGGGCGTCGGACGGGGAGGGCGGCGCCCGGTTGAGCGTGACCGACACCGGCGAGGGAATCGCAGAGCATCACATTGCGCGTCTCACCGAGCGGTTCTATCGGGTGGACAAGGCGCGTTCGCACGAGATGGGTGGTACCGGGCTTGGACTGGCGATCGTGAAGCACGTTCTCGTTCGTCACGATGCCTGGCTCGAGGTCGAGAGCCGACCGGGTGAGGGCAGTCGGTTCTCGTGTCGGTTCCCGGCCCATCGCGTCGTGCATCGCGAGATCCCGGACGAGCTGGAGCGCAAGGCGGTTGCATGACGTGGCGAGCACGGCGCCTCGCCCGCAGGCGCCGGAGCATGACGTTCCGTCGATTGCCGAGCCGCTTGCCGCGATCGATCTCGGCTCCAACAGCTTTCATCTCGTTCTCGGCCGGGTCGTCGGCGGTCATCTGGACGTCCTCGACCGACTGCGCGAGCCGGTGCGCCTCGCCGCGGGACTCGACGACCACAAGCGCCTGCACCGCGACGCGATCGAGCGTGCGCTCGCATGCCTTCGCCGATTCGCGCAGCGGCTGCGGGGCATGCCCGAGCACGCGGTGCGAGCGGTCGGCACCAACACCCTGCGCAGCGCCCGGAACGGCGAGGCGTTCCGGCGCGAGGCACAGCGCGTGCTCGGCCACCCGATCGAGGTCATCGCAGGCCGGGAGGAAGCACGGCTCATCTACCTGGGCGTGGCGCACGCGCACGCCGACAACGGCGAACGGCGCCTGGTCATCGACATCGGTGGCGGCAGCACGGAATGCATCATCGGGAAGGGCTTCACGCCGCTGTACCGGGAAAGCCTGTACATGGGCTGCGTCAGCATCAGTCGGCGGTTCTTCCCCGAAGGTCGGATCGACAAGCATTCGATGAAGCGCGCGGTACTCGCGGCGCGCATCGAGTTCGAGCCGATCGAGCGCCAGTACCGCGATGCGGACTGGAGATCGGCAGTCGGCTCCTCCGGCACCATCAAGGCCATCGCGACCATCGCACGTGCGGCCGGCTGGTGCGAACACGGAGTCGACCGCGATGCGCTGCGGCGTCTGCGGCGCGCTCTGGTCAGGGCCCGGCACGTCGATGCAGTGAAGCTCAGGGAACTCAGGGACGAACGCCGCCCGGTGCTTGCCGGCGGGGTGGCGGTGCTGTCGGCCGCTCTCGACGCGCTCGACATCGAACATCTCGACGTCTCGGACATGGCGCTGCGAGAAGGGCTGCTGTTCGACCTCATCGGCCGCATGCGCCACGAGGACATTCGCGACGCCACCGTCGAGCGCCGGATCGAGCGGTATCGCATCGACGCGGCCCAGGGCGATCGGGTGGCCGCGACGGCACTGGCGCTGCACGGTCAGGTCGGGGCGGCGTGGGACCTCGACGACGAGAACGCCGAGCAGCTTCTGGGCTGGGCGGCGCGGCTGCACGAAGCGGGTCTGTTCGTGTCGCACAATCAGTACCACAAGCACGGGGCCTATCTGCTCGCCAACGGCGACATGTCCGGTTTCTCCCGCCAGGCGCAGTCGATGCTCGCCTCGCTGGTGCGCGGGCACCGGAGGAAGTTCCCGGCATCGGTATTCAATCAGTTGACCTCCGGGGAGGCGCGTCGCGCACGCAGGCTGTGCGTGCTGCTCCGGCTCGCGGTGGTACTGAATCGTTCCCGCGCGGACGACCTGCTGCCAGGCGTCGCGGCATTGGCCCGGGGCGAAGACGTGAGCGTGGCCTTCCCGCCGGGATGGCTCGACGAGCACCCCCTGACCCGGGCCGATCTGGAGCAGGAGCAGGCCTATCTGGCCGACGTGGGTATCGGGTTGCGATTCGCCTGAGCCGGTGGCGATGTCCGCAGCATCCACCGCGTCAGTCGGACTGCCGTCAGGAGATCTGCAGTTGCGCGCAACGGCAACAATGCCCCGCCCATCGATGGCTTGACGGATGACGTCCGGGAAGGCCGTGTGCGCTACACCACGATGCCGACCGGGCAGGCGACTCCGGTACCTCCGTGGCCGCAGTAGCCCCAGGGGTTCTTGGCGAGGTACTGCTGGTGGTAGTCCTCGGCGTAGTAGAGCGGGCCTGCCTCCACGATCTCGGTGGTGATGCGGCCGTGGCCCGCGGCGCAGAGGGCGTCCTGGTAGGCCTCGCGCGATGCGAGCGCCTGCTCGGCCTGAGACTCGGAACAGGTATAGATTCCCGAGCGGTACTGGGTGCCGACGTCGTTGCCCTGGCGCATCCCCTGGGTGGGATCGTGGGCCTCCCAGAACGTCTTCAGAATGGCGTCGTACCCGATGCGGTCCGGCTCGAAGACGACGAGGACCACCTCGTTGTGGCCGGTACGGCCGCTGCACACTTCCTCGTACGTCGGGTTGGGGGTGGCGCCGGCCGCGTAGCCGACCGCCGTCACGTGCACCCCGGGCACATTCCAGAACGCCTTCTCTCCGCCCCAGAAGCAACCGAGTCCAAACTGGGCACACTCCATCCCCTCGGGGAACGGGGGCTTGATTGGCCGGCCGTTGATGAAGCTCGTGTCCGGTGTGGGGATCGCGTCGGGCCGTCCCGGCAGCGCCTCGGCAACGCTCGGAATCTCCATTGTCTTGCGGAACAGGAGCATGGCATTCGCCTCGGGTCGATATGCGGACACTCTATGTTTCGGGGAACCGTCACGCAACACGGCGGCGAATCCCTGAATCGCACCGTCGCGGCCACGGGCGTGCGACAGCTTCCGGCGGGAATGCCCGGTGCAAGCGCGCACCTGCACCCGCGGAACCGGAGACGGAAGCCGGACGCCGCCGCACCTCCCGGCGTCAATGCGCAGGCAGTGCACGGTCGAGGATGCGCTCCGGCTCCGTCCAGCCCGTCTCGTCCTGGATTTCACGACACCGCTCCAGAATCGGACCGAATTCCGGGCCGGGTTGCATGCCGCGCTCGATGAGGTGCCGGCCGAGGACCGCGTCACGCGGCGCGGCGCGTTCGACGCTGTGGGCACGGGCGGCGGCGAGGAACGCGTCGCCGGCGTCGAAGCGTCCGGCGACGGCGTCGGCGGTGGTGCGCCCGAGGTGGTCGGCGCGCGCGACCCTGACCAGCAGCTCGATGCTGACACCGGCGCGTTCCAGCTTGCGGGCGAGTCGCCGGTAGCCCTTCGCGGTCGCTCCGTTCCTGATGAACAGCGCCGGCGCGAGATGGTGCTCGACGAGCGCCGCGACCTTGTCGACGAGCGCGCCCGGAGTCCGAATACGCTCCAGCAGCGCACGCGTCGGCGCCACGCCTTCGACATCGTGCCGATGCGACCGTATCCGGCCGTCCACCCGCTCGGTGGTCGCCGGTTTTCCGAGGTCGTGGCAGAGCGCCGCGAACATCAGAGCGAGGTCCTCGTCACTACCGCCGGACGAACGCTCCGCATCGTCCGGTGGTGGGGTCGCGCCATGCCGCCCCGGTCCGACGGCCTCGGACGCGGCAGCCGCGACCGCGGGGAGCGGGGGTGCTCCGTCCAGGCCACGCACGTCGGTGTCCGCAGCCGCATCGCGCAGCGATGCCGCCACATCGAGGACCATGAGGGTGTGCACCCAGACATCGCCTTCCGGGTGCCATTCCGGATCCTGCGGGACCCCACGCAGGGCGTCGAGCTCGGGAAAGAACCGGAGCTGTGCGGTGTGCTCGAGAACCCTGAAACCGACCGAAGGCTTCGCCGCACGCAGCAAGAGCTTGCCGAATTCCTCGAACATTCGTTCGCCGGACAGCTCACTCAGATCGAGCGTCCGGCACAGGGCGACGAGTTTTTCGTCCGGTGACATCTCGAGGCGGGCCGCAAGCTGCGCCACCCGCAGACCGCGCAGCGGATCTTCGGGGAAGCTCTCGGGGTCGGTGGCGCGGAGCACGCGGTGTTCCAGGTCGCGGCGTCCTCCATGCGGGTCCAGCACCTCGCCGGTCAGGGGATCGATGCCGATGCTGTTCACCGTGAGGTCGCGGCGGCGCGCGGCCTCGACGAAATCGAGTGACGAATCCGGTGCCACGTCGAAGCCACGGTGTCCCGGGCCGCGCTTGCTGTCGCGTCGCGGCAGCGAGAAGTCGGCGTCGATTCCGCCGACCCGGAAGACGCCGAACGCACGCCCGACCGCATGCACGCTACCGAAACGCGCGAGAAGCGCCTCGAGCCGCTCCACGTCGAGACCGAACACCTCGATGTCGACATCCTTCGAGCGCAACCCGAGCAGATGGTCACGCGTCCAGCCGCCGACCACGATGGCCCGGCCGCCCGCATCGCGGACAGCCTTTGCGATTTCGACGCTTCTCGATTCGAGCCCTGACCGGAGGTCGAACGTCACGGCTGCGATCCCGGCGACCCCGGCGTCGCTCGGCGGCGACGACGCCGTTCAGGCCGCCGCGGCGAGCACCGGCTCGAGCGCCGCGAAGAGCCGGTCCACATCCGCGTCGGTGTTGTAGAGGTGAGGGGTGACCCGCATCGAGCTTCCGCGCACACTCACGTAGACGTTCTCGCCGGCGAGCGTGTCGAGCAGCCCCGGCGGAATTCCCTCCGCGAATTGCAGTCCCAGGAAATGACCGGCCCGCAGCGCCTCGGACTGCGAGCCGAGGCCGATGGCCCGCGCACGCTCGGCGATGGTCGCAGTGCGCGCGCCCAGTGTCTCCGCGATGTTCTCGACGCCCCAGGCGAGAATCTGCTCCAGAGCGGCGATCGCCATCGGCATGAGGTGGAAGTTCGACATCTCGCCCATGTCGTAGCGTCGCGCACCGGGCGCGTACTCGTCGCGGTAGTCGACGAGGCGGGCGAAGTCCTCCGATCCCGCGCGCGGCGACCAGCCGTACTCGAGCGGTTCGCCGCACTGGTGGTCGGGGTGAACGTAGAGAAACCCGAGCGTGTACGGTCCCATCAGCCACTTGTAGCACGCCGATGCCGCGAACGCTGGTTGCACCCTCGCGAAGTCGATCGGCAGTGCGCCGGCGGACTGCGTGAGGTCGAGTGCGAGCGCTCCGCCGGCCCCGCGCACCGCGTCGCCGATTTGCTCCAGGTCGAGCAGCGCCCCGTCGGTCCAGCGGCAATGCGGCAGCGCGGCGATGGCGGTGCGCTCGTCGATCGCGGCGAGGACCGCCGCGGTCAGATCCCCGTCCGCCGCATCCACCGTGACGATCTCCGCGCCTGTCCGCGCCGCGGCCGCTCGCCATGGATAGAGGTTGGAAGGAAACTGGTCTGCGAGCAGCACGACGTTCTGTCCGGTGCGCAGAGGCAGATTGCGGGCCGCGACCGCCATGCCGTAGCTCGCGGCCGGAACGATCGCGATGTCTTGCGCACGGGCGTTCACGATGCGTGCGAAGAGACCGCGTGCACGGGCGGGATCGCCGAAGAAATCCGGGGTGGTGAGCTCCCATGGGCGCGCCTTGCAGCGCACCCCGCGCCGCCCCGCCTCGACCACCGAGTGCATGAGGGGCGCCATGTACGCGCAGTTGAGGTACGCGACGTCGTCGGGCAAATCGAACAGATGACGCTGGTTCGGAATCATTTCTCTTGGTTCCCGGGTGACCAGCGGAGACACTGCACGCTCCGCCCGGAATTCGCAATGCCACCGGCCCGAATCTTCGTGGCGACTCGGTTCGGCGCCTGGCCGCCCGGCTGCCTTCGCAGTTCGAGAACGCCGACCGCCACGCGCAGCGGATCGCCTCGCCCCGTGTGTGTCTCCCGGAATCCGTGTTTCCGGACGCAGCAACTGCGCAGGGGATTCGCACGCGCTGCTCCGCGTTCGACAAACGAGGCCGGGCCCCCGGACCCGATCAAGGGCGCAGCACGGGCGCTCCTTCATCGGGAGGCTCGACCGATTGCGATCCGATCGCCGATCCCGCAGAAGGGACTCGGTCGATTCGCTCGGGGTACACGATGGGCCTCGCGCGTTCGAATGCGTGGCAGGCGCGCAGCACCTGCGCATCGCCGTTCAGAGGTCCGACGACCTGGAGTCCCACCGGCATGCCGTTCCCCGCAAATCCGCACGGCAGGCTGGCCGCAGGCTGACGGGTCATGTTGAACGGATAGGAGAAGGGAGCCCACTCCGTCCACCGCTCCTGGCTCGCCGAATCCGGGACGTCCCGGCCTACCGGGAACGGTAGAATCGGCACGGTGGGGGTCAACAGCAGATCGTAGCTCCGGTGGAACGTGTTCATGGCCAGACCGAGCTGCTCGCGGGCCCGGTTGGCGGCCATGTATTCCATGATCCCGATCCGCTCGCCGAGCTTCGCCACCGCCACCAGGCCCGGATCCATTCGCGACCGTTCCTCGTTGGTGAACCGCGCGGTGGACAGGGCGATGCCCGGAAACCCCAGGGTCTCGAATGTCTCCCGCGCGCCCGCGAGGTGGGTCGACACTTCGTCCACTTCGACCACACGGGCACCGAGGTCGGAAAACGCGGAGGCGGCGTCAGCGACTACTCGGGCCACCTCCGGGTCCACGCCGCCCAGCCCGAGGTCAGGGCTGAACGCGATTGTGAGACCCCGGACCCCGAATTCCAGGCCATCGCGGTAGTCCCGGTTCTCGAACGGCAAGGCATACCAGTCCCGGTCATCGGGTCTCGCGATGACGGTCAGCGCCAGCGCCGCATCGGCCGCGGAACGTGCAATCGGGCCCACATGGGCCATGGTTCCGAAGGCGCCGGCCGGATATTGCGGAACTCGTCCGAACGTGGGCTTGAGACCGAACACGCCGGTAAACGCGCAGGGCACGCGAATGGAGCCGCCTCCGTCCGTCCCCAGCGCCAGCGGTCCCATGCCCGCCGCCACCGCCGCAGTCGCGCCGCCGCAACTGCCGCCGGGCGTGAGTTCAGGGTTCCAGGGGTTGCGGGTGATGCCGGTGAGCGGACTGTCGGTGACCGTCTTCCAGTGGAACTCGGAGGTATTCGTCTTGCCGAGGAGGATCGCCCCGTGCTCGCGCATTCGCGCCACCGGCGGGGCGTCGACCTCCCACGGCCCTGCCTCCGAGGTGAGCGTCGAGCCCAGGCGGGTCGACCAGCCAATCGTCAGCAGGACGTCCTTGACCGAGGTGGGAACCCCGTCGACGAGCCCCCGCGGTTCGCCGCGCCGCCACCGTTCCTCGGACTCTCGCGCCGCGGCCAGGGCGCGTTCGGGGTCCACCAGGCGAAAGGCGTTCAGCCGGGCGTTCAGCGAGGAGATGCGGGCGAGCACGGCCTGCGTGGCCTCGACCGGGGAGCACGCCTTCGTGCGGTAGAGCGCCAGCAGCTCCGTGGCCGAACATCGCGAAAGATCCGTCGGCATCACGACCTGCCTCCTCGGCGGCGACCCGCACGGTCCCACGTTCATGTCGCGCCGGTCAATGCTCCTATACTCCACTGTTGCCCGCTCCAGGGTGCAAGCGCAAGGCAGGGATCATGGTCCCGGACGACGAAGCGCCGCCTCGGGAGGAGAGCTCGACGGGGTACCCGGAGGGCGGCGAGTCGCCGTCGCGGTACGACTGGGACGACATCGCCTACTTCCTCGAGCTGGTCCGACAGGGGCAGCTCGTAGGCGCCTCGAAGCGGCTCAAGGTCGATCACACGACGGTGAGCCGGCGCATCCGGGCACTGGAGGATGCCCTGGACTGCAAGCTGTTCAGCCGCACCAGGTCGGGATTCGTGCTGACGGAGGCCGGGCTCGGCATCCTGGAGCACGCGGAGGCCATGGAGTTCCGCGCCCACTCCATCTCGCGGGCGGTGGGCGTCGAAAGGGCCGAGAGCGGGGGCACGGTCCGAATCGCGACCATGGAAGGCATCGGCAGCTTCTACCTCGGGCCCCGCATCCGACGGTTCCACCACCGACACCCGTCGATTCTCGTGGAGCTGGTGACCGCGCCGCACTGGATCAACCTGTCCAGGCGGGAAGCGGACATCTTCATCAGCTTCCCCAAGCCCTCCGAACGCCGGCTGACGACGCGCAAGGTCGGCGAATTCCGGGTGTCCCTCTATGCGTCCGACGACTACCTGGAGCGGCGGGGCGAGCCGCGCACCAGGGACGATCTGGAGCGTCACGACTTCGTCGACTACATCGACGATCTCATCCAGATCAATGCCGTTCGCTGGCTGACGGATATCGTGCGGCCCCGCCAGGTGGTGTTTCGATCCAGCAGTCTGATCGCCCAGTACGCGAGCGCGTCCAGCGGTCTCGGCATCGCCGCGCTGCCCACGTTCGTGGCGGCCCAGAATCCGGCACTGCGACCGGTACTGCCGAACCTGACGACCAGACGGGACATCTGGCTGTCCGTCCATCAGGATCTGGAGCACGTGTCCCGCGTCGGCGCCGTGGTGCGTTTCCTGGCCGATCAGATCGTCCATGACCGGGAGTTCTTCCTGGGCGAGGGCCGGACCCCCGGCATGGCATGACGCACCGAGAGCGGCGGTAGCAGCGACTCGATCCGAACCACCGCGACTCCGGCGCGTCCGCACCTTCCGAATCTCGGGCCGAGCATGTGCAAAAATGCACACGGCGTTGACGATTTGAATCTTTCTCGCTGTAGGAAAGTGTGTCAGCCTCGTCCCGGTTCTTGTGCGCTCAAGCCTGACGGAGTCCGCCGAAGTCCGAATCCCGGTTGAAGCCGAATGAAGGAGGCGCGGTGATGGAACTCGTCATCCTGCTTGCGATGAACGGCCTGGTCTGGGGACTGGTCGTCGCCCTCATCGCCCTCGGCCTGTCCATCATCTTCGGGCTTCTCGACATCATCAACGTCGCCCACGGCGACTTCTTCATGGTCGGCGCAGTGCTCGCCTGGACCATGATCCAGTACGTCGACAACTTCTGGCTCGCGTTCCTGCTGGTGCCGATACTCGGGTTCCTGCTCGGCGCCGTCCTCGAACGGGTGGTGATGCGCCCCATCGAGAACTCGGCAGCGCTTTCCATCGTCGCGGCGTTCGGGCTGTCCCTGATTCTCCAGGAGAGCGTTCGGGCCACTTTCGGCGCGACCCCGAAGCGCATTCTCGACCCCCTCGGGGTCACGGTCCCGATCCTCGACCTCAACTACGAGATCTACCGCCTGTTCGCGGCCGGCGTTGCGGTGGTCGCCATCGGCGCCTTCTTCGCGTTCCTGCACAAGACCAAGTTCGGAACCTGGATGCGGGCGGTGCGCCAGGACCGGGAGATGGCGGTGGCGATGGGCGTGCCGTCGAACCTCGTCTTCATGGCAACCTTCGGGCTCGGTACCGCCATGGCGATGCTGGGTGGCGTGGTGGCGGCGCCGATCACGTCGGTGGAGTTCCGCCTCGGACTCGACGTGCTGCCGCTGTGCTTCATCGCGGTCATCATCGGCGGGCTCGGGAACCTCCCCGGCACCGCGGCGGCGGCGGTGCTGCTGTGCTTCATGGAAGGCCTGATCACCAGCTTCACCGAGCCCACGACCGCGCGGATCGTCTCGCTGGTGCTGATGAGCGTGGTCCTGCTGCTCCGGCCCCAGGGCATCTTCGCGGGAAAGCACGCATGACGGTGGCGCTCGGGACGCGGAGTTCTCTCCCGGGCCGGATGCGGCGGAGATCCGCCGCGGGCCTGCTCGTCCTCGGCGCGGTGCTTGCGTGCCTGCCCTGGGCGCTGGCCGACTACCAGCGCATCTTCGCCGCCGAAATCCTGATCTGGGGCCTGTTCGCCCTGTCGTTCGCCATGGTGTACGGGTACGGTGGCATGCTCTCGTTCGCCCAGGCGGTGTTCTTCGGAGTCGGCTGCTGGGGGTTCAATCTCGGCACCTTCCACTTCGAGTTCAACGTCTGGGGCGCGGTCGTCTGCGCGTCGCTGGCCGCCGCCGCCGTCGCCCTGCCGATCGGATACTTCGCGACCCGCGTGCGCGAGCACCACTTCCTGATCGTCACCGTCATCGTGTCCGTGCTCGTGGTCACCATCCTGGCGTCCGGCCACTATCGCTGGATCGCGGGCCCCTACGTGACGCGCTCGCTGCCGGCGCCGCCGGAGGTACCCCTCGGCTTCGCCACCCTGAGCTTCGCGAGCGAGACCGTCGCCTACTACTTCACGGTGGTCATGGTCGGGCTGGCGCTCTGGGCGGTGTGGAGGCTGGTGCATTCCCCGTTCGGCAAGGCGTTGCTGGCGCTGAAGGACAACGCGCTGCGGGCCGAGCTCATCGGCCTCGACGTCAACTTCCTGCGCTGGATGATGTTCGTGGCCGCGGCCGCCGTGGCCGGTCACGCCGGCTCGCTCTACGCGCTACTGGCCCGCTACACGAGCCTCGAGTTCTTCCACTGGACCTACTCTGGCAAGGCGGTGATCTGGGCCATCATCGGCGGCGCCCAGTCCCTGATGGGTCCGTTCGTCGGCACCGCCTTCTACATGATCACCAACGAGTACCTGTCGCGGTACTTCGAGCAGTTCATCATCGTGTTCGGCATCCTCATGCTGATTATCCTGCGCTACGCGCCGGACGGCATCTGGGGGATCCTCACCCGCCTCGTCGCACGGAGGTCCCGCCCGTGAACGGTTCCGCCTCCCCGCGCCGGCTCACCCTCCAGCACAAGCTGGGCCTGGCGGTGCTCGCGTTCCTGCTGGTCGCGCCGTACCTGCTCCCCGTCGTCCTCGACGACTTCTGGGTCAACGTGACCGCCGAGCTGATGATCTGGAGCCTGTTCGCGGCGAGCGTGAACCTGCTGTTCGGCTACACCGGCCTGCTTTCCTTCGGCCAGGCGCTCTTCTTCGGCATGGGGGCGTACGGGGTCGCCTTCGGGTTCGAGTACCTCGACATGTCGTTCTGGCCGGCGTTTTTCCTGGGCGTGGGGCTCGGCACCCTCACCGCGGTGGTCGCCGGCATCTTCGCGGTGCGGCTGACCTGGCACTACTTCGCCATCATCACCGTGGTCTTCTCGCTGATCTTCTACTTCATGGCGGTGGGCACCAAGGAGCTGACCGGCGGCGACGACGGCATGCCGTTGTCGGTCCCGCCGGTGCTGAAGGTGGGCAGCTTCGAGCTGTCGCTGTTCGACCAGACCTTCCAGTACTACTTCATCATGGCCATCGTCGGGTTCGGCTTCTACCTCATGTGGCGGGTCCTGCAGAGCCCGCTGGGCCGCGCCTTCGTGGCGGTGCGCGAGAACGACATGCGGGCGAGCCTCATCGGGCTGAGCCCCTACAAGGTCCGATACATCTCCTTCGTGCTCGCGGGCTTCCTCGCGAGCCTCGCCGGGGTGCTCTTCTGCCTCTTCGCCCGCTACGCCACCGCCCAGTACCTGTTCTGGACGGTGTCCGGGGAGGGTGTGGTGTGGATGATCGTGGGCGGCGCCGGGACCCTGTTCGGTCCGGCCATCGGCACCGCGCTGCTCATCGTGCTCCGCGAGGAGCTGTCGGTGTACTGGGAGCACTACCTGCTTATCGTCGGGGTCATCGTGATCCTGGTCGTCACCTTCGCGCCCCAGGGCATCATGGGTCTCATCAACGACTGGGTGGCCCGACGCGAGGCCGGCAAGCGCGCGTCGTCGAAGCCCGAGCCGGTGGCCGCCCGCGAGGAGGCCGGCGATGGCTGAGCCCGTCCTGCGGATCAGCGGCCTGACCAAGGCGTTCGGCGGCCTGGTGGCCGTCGACGGGGTGGACTACGAGCTGCCGGGCGGCGACCTGCGGGCCATCATCGGGCCGAACGGCGCTGGCAAGACGACGCTGTTCAACCTCATCTCCGGGATGCTGTCGGCGGACTCCGGGAGCATCGCCTTCCGCGGCCGGGACATCACCGGCCGCTCGCCCCATGCCATCAGCCGCATGGGTATCGCGCGCACCCTGCAGGTCAAGAGCGTCTTCAACGGTCTTTCCGTACACGACAACATCTGGATCGCCGCCCATGCGGGAGGCGGGCGGCTGCACCCGTTGCGGGCTGCCCGGTCCTACCGGGAGACCGCGGATACCGTCGAGTCGGTGCTCGACGAGGTCGGCATCCGCGATCTGCGCAACGAGCAGGCCGGCAATCTCTCCTACGGCGACATCGCGCTGCTGGAGATGGCCATCGCGCTCGCCATGCGGCCCAACCTGCTGCTGCTCGACGAGCCGGTGGCGGGCATGAGTCCGGAGGAGACGCAGAACACCGTCGCCAGGATCAAGGAGCTGTCCAGGCAACTGGACGTCATCCTCATCGAGCACGACATGGAGGTCGTCTTCGGCATTGCCGACGTCATCACGGTGATGAACAACGGCGCCATCCTGTGCGAGGGGCCGCCCGACGAGATCGCGAAGGACGCACGGGTCCAGGAAGCCTACCTGGGCGCTCCCGAGGACGCGGAGATCTGAGGCGGTGCTCAAGCTCGAGAACGTCTGCGCCGGCTACGGCAAGAGCCAGGTCCTCCAGGGTGTCGACCTCGAGGTCCGACCCGGAGAGGCGGTCGCGCTGCTCGGGCGCAACGGGGTCGGCAAGACCACGACGCTGCGCACCATCATGGCCCTGACGCCGTTGAGCCGGGGCACGGTGACCTTCGAAGGCGAGCGTCTGGACGCGTTGCCGGGGCACAAGATCCCCCGGCGGCGAATCGGCTACGTGCCCCAGGGCCGGCGCATCTTCCCGAAGCTGTCGGTGCTGGACAATCTCTGCCTGGGCCTCACTCGGGCGCCCACCGAAGACCAGCTCGGTCCGATCTTCGAACGGTTCCCGCGGTTGAAGGAACGCCTCCGCCAGGCGGGCGGCACCCTGTCGGGTGGCGAGCAGCAGATGCTCGCCATCGCCCGGTGCCTGATCGTCAAGCCGAAGATGCTGCTGCTCGACGAGCCGACCGAAGGCATCATGCCGAAGCTGGTCGCGGCGTTGCGCGAGGAGATCCGTTCCATCAACGAAGCCGGGGTCTCGCTGCTGTTCGTCGAGCAGAACGTTCCGACGGCGCTGGCCGTCTGCTCGCGGGTCTACATCATGGAGAAGGGCGTCATCAGCCACGAGACGACGTCGGCGGACCTGCGGGCGAATCCGGACATCATTCACCGCTACCTGGGAGTGTCGATGTAGACGGAGCACCGGTACGCGGGAGCGGTGACTGACTGAAGGCCCATCGCAACTGGGCGTCAACTCCGAAGGAGACACCAGACAGGGGAATCGACAATGCGCGCATCAAGACGAAAGTTCATGAAGACCGCCCTCGCCGCGGGCGTTGCGGCTCCGGCCGTCAACCTGGCCTTCGCGCCGAGCCTGTTCGCGAAGACCTCCGGCGATCCGATCATTCTCGGACATCAGTGCGACCTCACCGGCGGCATCTCGTCCTGGGGCTACTGGCTCAACAAGGCGGCCGAAGAGGCCTGCCGGCACCTGAACGAGAACGACGGCATCGCCGGACGTCCCGTGAAGCTGGTCACCGAGGACACGGAGACCAACCCGCCCACCGGCGCCCGGAAGTTCCGCGCCCTGGTGCAGCGTCACAAGGCGGACTTCGTGCTCGGCTCGGTCCACTCGGGAATCGACCTCGCGACGGTCCCGATCGCCAGGGAGCTGAAGACCGTCTACATCCCCAACGGGATGGCGGCGGAGATGACCGGCAAGAAGGGCAACCGATACACCTTCCGGGTCGGCAGCGACACCTACTCGCAGGCGGCGGCCGGCGCCGAGTGGGCGACCAACAATCTCGGCAACGAGTGGACGTTCATCTTCGCCGACTACGGCTGGGGCTGGAGCCACTACAACGAGCACAAGCCCATCCTGGAGAAGCTGGGCGCCAAGGTGAACGACCCAATCGCGGTCCCGCTCGACGCCAAGGACCTGCTGCCCTACCTGGCCAAGGTGCCGAAGTCGACTACCCAGCTCTACTCGATCTTCTTCGGGTCGCAGTCGGTGGCGCTCTACACCCAGTCGAAGTCGATGGGGCTCGACAAGAACATGTCCCGGTACTCGGTGCTCTGCACCCACGAGGCCATCTCGCCCAAGGACATCGGCGGCGCCTCCGAAGGCGTCAACCTCCTCGAGTACCACCCGCGGATGCTGCAGTACAAGGATACGCCCCACAACGCGAAGATTCGCGAGATCATGAAGGTGGATCCGGTGGACGCGCGCGAGGAAGGATCCAACCGGGTGCTCGCCGGCAGCCACTACTGGCAGGTCTGGGAGAGCGTGTTCTTCATCAAGAAGGCGGTCGAGGCGAGCGGCTGGCAGACGAAGAAGGACACGCCCGACTTCATCCAGGCCCTGGAAGGCATGGAGGTGAAGGAGTCGTTCGAGCACCCGCAGGGCGACAAGTACATCCGAGCCCAGGATCACAAGGCGGTGATCAACTTCCACATGAGCAAGGTGGAGAACGGCGAAATCCACGTGAAGCACCAGATTCCGGCGGCGGATCTG
Source organism: Gammaproteobacteria bacterium (assembly GCA_022826505.1). Taxonomy (GTDB): domain Bacteria; phylum Pseudomonadota; class Gammaproteobacteria; order HK1; family HK1; genus HK1. The sequence continues at coordinate 59,625 of JAJDUQ010000168.1, read as the reverse complement.
GCGGAGCACTTCCCGCCCCGGTACGACTTCACGACGGAGTCGTTCTAGGCGGTCCATGGCGGTCCCCGGGGCGGTGTCGCCTCGGGGACGCCTTGCACGGCATCGCGCACCGAGCACCACGGGCACCCCGGTGACGGCACCGAAGAACATCTACCCTTTCTTCAAGGTTGCGCTGGCGCACGTCGCGCCGGTGTTCCTGGACCGGGACGCCACGGTGGACAAGTGCTGCGCCCTGATCACGGAGGCCGCGCGCAACGGCGCGCGACTGGTCGCGTTTCCCGAAGCGTTCATCCCCGCCTTCCCGGCGTGGGCGGCGCTGGATGCGCCCATCAACAACCACGAGTTCTTCCTGCGCCTGGCGGCGAACTCCGTGCGCGTCCCCGGGCCCGAGGTGTCCGCGCTCGCGCAGGCGGCGCGCCGGGCCGGCGTCTTCGTCTCCGTCGGCGTGAACGAGGGGACCGACGCCAGCGTCGGCTGCATCTGGAACTCGAACGTGCTCGTCGGCGAGGACGGCGCGGTGCTCAACCTTCACCGCAAGATCGTGCCGACGTTCTTCGAGAAGCTCATCTGGGCCAATGGCGACGGGGCGGGGCTGCGCGTCGTCGACACGGCTATCGGGCGCATCGGGGCGCTGATCTGCGGGGAGAACACGAACCCGCTCGCCCGCTATGCGCTGATGGCCCAGGGCGAGCAGGTGCACGTCGCGAGCTACCCCCCGATCTGGCCGACCCGCGACCCGGCCCGCGGAGGCAACTATGACCTGGCGAACGCCATCCGCATCCGCGCCGGCGCGCATTCGTTCGAGGCGAAGTGCTTCACCGTGGTGGTGTCGGGGTTCATGGACGAGTGCATGCGCGGGGAGCTGGGGAAGATCGGCAGGGAGACGGCGCGAATCCTGGACCATACCCCGCGCGGCGTCTCCATGGTGATCGGGCCGACGGGGGACGTGGTGAGCGACGTCGCGGATACGGACGAATCCCTGCTCTATTGCGACATCGACGTCGCGCAGTGCGTGGAGCCGAAGCAGTTCCACGACGTGGTGGGCTACTACAACCGCTTCGACATCTTCAAGCTCACCGTCGACCGATCCGCCAACCGGCCGGTTGCGTTCGTGGCGGAGGAGGAGGGCAGGGCGTTCGCGATGAAGGAGTCGACGGACTCCGGCGCGGATCCGGAGTTCGCAGCCGATCCGCAAGCCGTCAGGCTGAGGAATGAGCGTTAGCGCCGGGGTCGGGATCGCCGGGCGGTGGGATGCCGCAAGGGTGGTTCGCGACGGTGGAATCATTGCCGGAGTCGTGGCTCTCGTGCTGCTCCTGCCCCCGCTGGTCTACGGCCTACTGGTGTGGCGACAGTTCGACTTCGTGGACCCGTCGGGCTACATCCCCCACGAGGAGGCTCGGCAGGTGCTCGCCGGCGGCGACCTCCTCGGCTTTCTGGGCACGCCCCTGCTGTCGATGAACATGACGAGCGGTGCGCTGCTCGCCAACATGTACAGCCTCACGTTCGGCCAGTCGATCCTCACCATCGCCCTCGGCGTCGCCATCGCATTGAACCTGGTCGCCCATCTCGACCTCCGGCGGGTCTGCCGGGTCACAGGGCTTCACGGCACCACGGCGGCGGCCGGATCGGGCCTGCTGGCGACGGTGGCGGCCTCCAGCACCAGCATCATGGGTTGCTGCGGGTCCGGAGTTGCGGGTGGAGTTCTGACGCTGGCGGGAATCGGCGCCGGCACCGCATCGGACATTGCCGGCTGGTCGACGCCGGTGCAGATGCTGTTCATTGCCGGATTCGGCCTCAACTGGCACCGGCTTCGGGGGAAGCTGGCCTCCGCCGGGGCGGGGTAGCGCACGCGCCCCGACTCGCGCTCCCACTCCTCGCCGACGCGTCGGCCCAGACCAGTTCGCCCGCCCGACTCCGGAACACCGCCGGGCAGGGCGGGTGAGACTTCGCCGTTGTGGATGCGTGTCCTGCACAGTTCGAAAGCGTCCACGGAAGCGGGGCAAGTCCGGGCTTGGGCATTGCTTCGGAGTCGAGCGTCCCGGGAGGCGCCGGTATTCGGCGGGGTGATGTCGTGCCCCGGGGCGCTTCGATCGTGGGAGAATCGGCACATGACTCCGACGCGCTGCGGCTGGGTGAACGACGACCCGCTCTACGTCGCCTACCACGACGAGGAGTGGGGCGTGCCGATCCGCGACGACCGCAGGCTCTTCGAGATGCTGATTCTCGAGGGCGCGCAGGCGGGCCTGAGCTGGTACACCATCCTGAAGAAGCGCGAGGCCTACGCCCGGGCGTTCGACGGCTTCGACCCGGAGCGCATCGCGCGCTACGGCGAGGGGAAGGTCGCCGCGCTCCTCGAAGACCCGGGCATCGTGCGCAACCGCCTGAAGGTCCGGGCCGCGGTCGGCAACGCCCGCGCCTGGCTCGATTTGCGCGAGTCGGGCACCGGGTTTTCGGAGTTCCTGTGGGAGCTCGCCGGCGGCGCGCCGGTCGTCAACGCCTGGCGACGGCTCGAGGACGTCCCCGCTTCGACTCCGGCCTCCGAGGCGATGAGCAAGGCGCTCAAGCGTCGTGGCTTCCGCTTCGTCGGTCCCACCATCTGCTACGCGTTCATGCAGGCGGCAGGGATGGTGAACGACCACGTCACCTCGTGCTTCCGCCATGAGGCGTGCATGACGATGTCCCGTCGACCGGACCACCGATGATCGGCCCCGACCTTCGTCGCGCGTACGAGACGGACGGTGTCGTCTGTCTGCGCCAGGCCTTCGATGCCGGGTGGCTCACGGTGGCCTCCGACGCGATCGAGCAGGGCAGGGCCAATCCCGGCCCGATGTACATCGACTACTCGGCCGAGACGGCGCCCGGTACCTACTACGGGGACTTCTGGACCTGGCCGCAGGTGCCGGCCATGCGGTCGTTCATCTTCGATTCCCCCGCCGCCCGTCTCGTCGGCGAGGTCATGGGCGTCGCCTCCGTCATGCTGGTCACGGACAACTGGCTGATACGCGAGGCCGGTGCGGTCAACCGGGCGCCGTGGCATCACGACGCGCCCTATTTCGATCTCGACGGGAAGTGGTGCGTGCTGTGGATGGCGCTCGAACCGGTCGGCCCGGGCGAAGGCATCGTGGTATTGAAGGGCTCACACCGGTGGGGCCGCACCTTCATGCCCGAGAGCTTCGCGGGCACCGGACCCAAGGCCGAGCCGCACGAGTCCTACGAGCGAACGCCCGACTTCGCGCGGGATCTCGCGCGCCACGATCCTGTCGAGTACTCGCTGGAACCGGGCGACTGCCTCGTGTTCGACGCGTTCACGGTGCACGGCGTGACGAATGCCGTGCCGCCGAAGCACGGCAGCCGGCGGCTCACGATGAGATTCGCCGACGGCGATGCCGTCTACCGCCGGCGCGGTCCCTGGACGCTCGAGATGACGGAGTTCCTGGAACGCGAGCACGGCCTGGTCGAAGGGGGTCCGTACCGCTGCGAGCTGCTTCCCGTGCTGTGGTCGAGGGACGGTGATGCGGCCGGGTCGATTCGATGAGCCGGCTCTCGCTTGCGGTGATGTCTCCGCACGCCGGCTACGTCGGATCGGTCGCCCGGCTCGCTCCCGCGCGCAGCTTGCGAGTCGTCTCCGTGTGCACCGGCGGGGGTTCCACGTGGTTGAGCCGCCAGTCGAGGTAGTGGCCGAAGTCGGCGACGACCCGTTCCATCGGGACGAGGCGACCGGGTACGAAGTCTCCGGCCACGCCACGCTGGACGCGTTCGCAGATGGCCTTGTCTTCGGGGAGGAGGTCCGCCATCGGGTAGACGGCGGCACTCACGGCGTCGGCAATCGACCTGACAAGCCTCCCGCCAGCACGGGGTTGGAGATGAAGTAGTCCACGACATCCGTGTTCGTGAACCAGGAGTGGGCGTGGACGGTCATGCCGACCTTGAGCTCCAATCCGGACCCGGGCGCCAGTCCGACCACCTTCGACCCACCGGTTCCGAGTCGAGACCGCCGCCGGCGGCCGTCGTGGGCTCGCAGCGGAGTGACGAAACCCGGCCGGCCTCCCCGGCCGCTGCATCAGGGCGCAATCGAAAGGATGCACATTCGTGCCTGAATCCGGTCTCGGCGGACGCGAACGGCGCCTGTGCCTGCTCGCGCTGGTCGCGGTGTTCTCCGTGGTCGCGATGTCCAGCTCGCTCACCTGGCCCATCCTGGCCGAGTCGCTCCGCCACCAGGGCTACGACGAAACCGCAATCGGGCTGAACGCGGCCGCCCAGTTCGCCGGCATCATGTTCGTGGCGGGGAGCGCGACGTGGGTGATTCCGCGCCTCGGCTTCTTCCGCACGGTGCTCGTCGGCCTCGCGCTCGTTGCCGCCATGCTCGCGTCCCTGCCCGCGGTCCGGGACTATTCGCTGTGGTTCGCGCTCAGGTTCGTGCTCGGAATCGGCAACTCCCTGCTCTTCACCGCCGGGGACACGTGGATCAACCAGATCGTGGAGAACCGCGTGCGCGGCCGGTGGATGGGGATCTACAACACCGCGGGCATGGCAGGTTGGGCGGCCGGGCCGATCCTCGGCTCTCAGATGGACCCGAACACCTACGGACCGTTCCTCGCCGGGATTTGTGGGATCGCGGTCGCACTCATCGTACTCCTTCCCACCCGGCGCATCGACGTGCGCCTCCGGATCGGGCGGGAGGCGCGCGCGCCGCTCGTGCGCCTGCTTGCGGTCTTCGTCGTCGCGCCCACCGTTCTGCTCTCTTCCTGCCTGTTCGGAGTGGTCGAGGGCGGCATCCAGTCCTTCGCGCACCTCTACACCATGGACGTGCTCGGCGCCGACTACCGCGCGACCGGGTATGCCGTCATCTGGGTGGGCGCGGTTGGCGCGATCTTCTTCCAGTACCCGGTCGGGTGGCTCGCCGATCGGATCGACCGCGGCTGGCTGCTCGTCGCCTGCGTCGCGACCACGACCGCGGCGATGGCGATCTTTCCGTGGCTGCTGCCCGGCGCAGCGGGACCGTGGTGGTCGCCGGCCGCGCTCGCGCTGTGGTGCGTGGTCGTCGCGTGGGGCGGCACGATGGGAGCGACCTTCACCGTCGGGCTGACGCTCCTGGGCGAGCGCTTCCGCGACGTCGAGCTGGTGGCCGCCAACGCGGTGTATTCGCTCCTGTTCGGCCTGGGCGGGCTCGCGGGACCGTTCCTCGCCGGCGTCGCGATGGACCGTTACGGCCCACCCGGTTTCCCCGTCACGCTGATCGCGGTTGCCGCGCTCTACACCCTCTTCGCCGCCTGGCGGCAGGCGACGCGCGGGAGACGGATGGCGGGAGCGGACGCGCCGTGAGCCGGCGCCCGTTGCACGCACGCAGGTTGGTGTACCGCCCGCCATTTGCGGCTCGATTGTCCAGAGTGGCTGCTCGACCGTGATCGTCATGCCAGGCCGGTGGTATCGCTTGAGGGTAGGGGGCTATCGCTTCGTATATGGCGTGGATTTCGGCATGCGACAGGTCGTCGTACAGTACGTGGGGCATCGACGAGACGCGTACCGAAGGCTGTGAGCGGGAACCTCGCTCGGCAGAGCGCGAGGCCCTTGGAGAAGAGAGGCGGCCGGACAGCCGCGGTTGGCATACGACTCCCCCGGCCCCGCGATCACCTCACGATCAGCGTCTGCGGCGTTTCGCAGGTCAGCACCTCGGCGCCGTCCTCTCCCAGGAGCACGGTGTTGGAGATGAAGTAGTCCACGACATCGGTGTTCGTGAACCAGGAGTGGGCGTGGAAGGTCATGCCGACCTCGAGCTCCAGCTCCGAGCCGGGCGCGAGCCCGACCACCTTCGAGCCGCCGGTCCAGCTCGGCGGAAACCCGATGGAGACGATGTAGCCGCAGTGGTGGCGGTGATAGTCGGCGAGACCCGCCGCCGCCGCCACCTCGTGCCACGCGCGGTAGGCCTCGCCGGCTCGCGCCCCGGGCCTGATGGCGGCGCAGATGGCCTCCATGCCGTCGATGGCGAGCCTGGCGGACGCCTCCGCACCCTCCGGCGCGTGGCCGACGTAGACCAGCCGGCCCATCGGCGCCTGGTACTTCCGGTACGCCGCGCCGAGCTCCAGCATGACCGCGTCGCCGTCGCGGAATCGGTCGCCCCGCCAGGTGGTGTGCTCCTCGCCCAGGCGCGATGTCGGCCGGATGAAGGGACCGAAGCCCGGGTACTCGCTGCCGGCGAGAATCATGGCGCGATGACACTCGGCCGCAACCTCGTAGTCGCTCGCGCCGTCGCGGGTCGCCTCGATGGCGGCGATGGTGCCCGCGTCCGCGGCCTTCGCCGCCCGGCGGGTGTAGTCCATCTCCAGCGGCGACTTCACCAGGCGCAACTCGTCGACGAGCCCGGAGGCGTCGCGCCAGTCGACACCCGGCGCCTTCTCCCGGATCGCATCGGCCACCCGCGGCGTCAGGAACAGGCTCTGCATCTCCATCCCGACGCGCCCGCCGCGAAGCCCCGCCCGCGTCATGGCCCGAACCGCATAGTCCGCAATGTCCTCGGTGTCCGAGTGACCGAGGAACGCGGCGTTCCCGACCTGGTTCCCGACCGTGATCCCCTCCATCGCCCGGCAGGTGAGGACCAGCTCGCCGTCACGCGGGACGACCAGCAGGTGACAGGCGAAGAACCCCCAGTGGTCGAGCCCCGTCAGGTAGTAGATGTTCTCGGGCACGCTGATGATGATCCCGTCCAGATCGTCCGCCGCCAGACGCGAGCGAACCGCTGCAACCCGGGCGTCGAGCTCCTCGGGGGGGAACGGATGGTCGTACATGGTCATGGCTCCCTCATGGTGTCAGTGTGCCTCCAGGACCGCGGAGAGGAACTGGCGGGTGCGCGGACTGCGCGGGGCGCCGAAGATCTGCGCGGGCGGACCCTGCTCCTCGATCCGGCCGGAGTGGAAGAAGCAGACCCGGTCGGAAATTTCCCGGGCAAAGCCCATCTGGTGCGTGACCATCAGCATGGTCAGCTTGTGCTCCGAGTTGAGCTGCCGGATGACCGCGAGCACCTCGCCGATCACCTCCGGATCGAGCGCTGAGGTCACCTCGTCGAGCAGCATCACCCGGGGCCGCATGGCGAGCGCCCGGGCGATCGCCACGCGTTGCTGCTGCCCCCCGGAGAGGCGCGCCGGATGCTGGTCCCTCTTGTCGCTCAGCCCCACCATGTCGAGGAGCTCCACCGCTCGCGCCTCGGCCTCGTCCTTCGCGAGGCCCAGCACCTGCACCGGACCTTCCATGCAGTTGCCCAGCGCCGTCATGTGCGGAAACAGGTTGAAGTGCTGGAACACCATGCCGATCTTGTTGCGCAGCCGGCGCAGGTGCCGCTGGTCGGCCCTGACCAGCACGCCATTGCGCGCCATGTGGGTCAGCGGCTCGCCCTCGACGTAGATGACGCCGTCCGAGACTTCCTCCAGCGTCATCAGCAGGCGCAGCACCGTGGTCTTGCCCGAGCCCGACGGGCCGATGATCGACACCATCTCGTTCGCGGCCACGTCGAGCTCCAGCCGGTCCAGGACGGTGAGATCGCCGTAGCGCTTCGACACCCCGGCGAAACGGACCATGGGGGCGCCGGCGCCGAGGCTTTCGGGAAAGTCGTTCATCGTCTCACTTGGTCATGCCCAGCCTGCGCTTCGTCCAGGCCTCGAACACCCTGAGCCCCGCCGCGGTGGGCAGGGAAATCGCCAGAAAGATGATCCCCACCAGTGTATAGGGTTCGAGGAACCGATAGGTTTCCGAGCCCAGCGCGTTGGCGGTGTGCATCAGCTCCGCCACCCCGATGACCGAGAGCATCGGCGTGTCCTTGAAGATGCCCACCAGGTAGTTCCCCATGCCGGGCAGCGCGATCGGCAGCGCCTGCGGGATCACGATGCCGAAGTAGGTGCGCCGGCTCGAGAGGTTGATCGCCCGGCAGGCCTCCCACTGCCCTCTCGGGATCGCCTCCAGCGCGCCCCGGTAGACTTCGGAGAGGTAGGAAGCGTAGTGCAGGCCGATGGCGATCATGCCGGACGTCCACGGCGAGAGGCGGATGCCGAACTGCGGGGCGACGTAGAACACGAAGAAGATCTGCAGCACGAGCGGGGTGGAGCGGATGAATTCCACCGCCTCGCGCACCGAGACGTTGACCGGTCGCCAGGGGGTGCGCTGGCCCAGGGCGAAGACGAGCCCGACCACCAGCGCGATGCCGTAGCCGATTCCGGCCGCCGCCAGCGTGTTCAGCGTGGCCCACATCAGCCGGGGCAGGATCTCGAAGGTGAAGTCCCAGCGCCAGTCGAACATCGATCAGTCCCTTCCCAGGCGCCGGGCGGAGTAGCGCTCCAGCCAGCGCATGCCGGGCGTGACCGCGAACCGCGCCATCACGTAGTAGATCACGAGCGCCGAGCCGAACGCCTCGACCGACAGAAAGGTGTAGCCGTTGATCTGCTTGGCCTGGAACATGAGATCGGTGACCGAGATCAGGGCGACCAGCGCCGTCGCCTTCAGGAGCTCGATGAAGAGGTTCCCCCAGGGCGGCAGCATGATCAGCAGGGCCTGCGGCAGGATGATCCGCCACATTCGCCGGGCCGGCGACAGGTTCAGCGCGAGCGCCGCTTCGTACTGCCCGCGCGGCACCGCCTGGATGGCGCCGCGCACCACCTCCGCCCCGTAGGCGCCCAGGTTCATGCCCACCGCGAGAAATCCGGCCGTGAACTTCTCGAGCGTGATCCCGAACAGCGGCAGGACGAAGAAGATCCAGAAGAGCTGCACCAGCAGCGAGGTGCCGCGGAAGATCTCGATGTAGACGGTCGCGGCGCCGTGGACGAGCGAATTGGAGGAGAGCCGCATGATCCCCACCACGAGCGCGATCAGAACCGCGACGACCGCCGCCAGGAGTGTCTGCTGGACGGTGACGAATGCGCCGTCGAGCAGGCGCATTCCATGGACGGCGAGGAACTCCGGGTAGGAAATTGCCCAGCGTCCTCAGATGATTGGAGTGACCGTCAAGGTATCCGCAGGGACCATCGAGCCGGCCGCGGGGCGCAGGGTGCGCGCCCCGCGACCACCCCGTCTCAGCGATTGGCGCAGGCGTACTCCATGGTGACGTCGCCCGGAAGTTGCAGATCCGTGTAGCCGTACTCGGCCACTCCCGCCAGCATCTCGTCGGTCCCCAGATACTCCTTCAGCGCCGCGTTGAACGCAGCCCGGAATTCGTCGTCGTTCTTGCGAAAGCCGATGCCCACCCAGCTCAAGGTCCATTCGGGAAGGAGGGAAGGATCGGTAATGTCGATCTCGCCTCCGGCCTGCTCGGCGAGGACCCGCGCGGTGAAGAAGGTCACGCCGCCGGCATCCGCGCGTCCGGCCCGGACCGCGGCCAGGATCTCGGTGGGCCCTGGCACCTGCATCACGTTGTCGTCCGCAATTCCTTCCCTCTTGGCGACCTCGACGATGTTGTAGCCCGCACCGGTGACCAGGACGGCCCCCTTGTCCCTGATGTCGTCGTAAGTCTGGATGCCCTTGGGATTTCCCGCGGCCACGATGAAGGCGTCGCCGAACACGCCGATCGGCTCGGAGAAGTCCACGTTCTCGCAGCGCGAGCCGAGGATGTACATGCCGCCGGTGATCACGTCGAAACGGTTGGCGTTCAGGCCCGGGATCAGGCCGCCCCAGTCGGTCACCACCGGCTCGATGTTGGTGATGCCCATCTTGTCGAGCACGCCGAGCGCGATCGAGTTGACGAAGCCCTTGGGAGCGTCGCCGTCGCCCGGATAGGCCCACGGCACCTCGTTGGCGAATCCGATGCGCACGGCCTCGCCGGCGTTGGCCTTGGCGAGCAGCTCCCCCGCCATCGCGCCGGCGCCGGCGCATGTGATCAACGCGGCCGTCAGAACCGCCTTGAGAAATAGGCGTTTCATGTCCCTGTCTCCTTGATTGATTTGTCGTGCGACGCGCCGCCGACTGTAGCACAGCCGATTCCCCGAACATGTCGAGCACGAGGGCTGGAGGACACGAATCGCGCACGGGCGAGGCCGTGTCTCGGACCGACGAGACATGTGGCGCCCTCCTGACTCCCTCGAAACCGTGACCGCCGTCACTGGTAGCGGCCTGTCCCTCTCGTCCGGGAACCCGCTTTCAAAATCTGGCTCGACTGTGAAGATCGACGCTGCTCAGGGCGTCTGGCCGCGATGACGGTGACGCCGGCCACCCGCGCCGGTCATCGAATCCCGGAACCGGAGTGTATAGTTCGATGGAAGTCGAACCGGGAAGCAGCGCCATGGCACGGACTGGAGATCGAATCGACCGCCGCCGCTGGCTTACCGGCGCCGCGGCGGTCGGACTGAGCCTCGCGGCGGAACGGGCGCTGGGGCTTGCGAAGACGCCACGCCAGACCACGGGCCCGTTCTATCCCTACGATCACGCGCTCGAATCGGACGCCGATCTGGTCCAGGTCAATGGACGCAGCGCCCTCGCCAGGGGCGTGATTGCCCACCTCGACGGAGTGGTCAAGGACCACCGGGGCCGGCCGGTGCCCGGCGCCCTGGTGGAGATCTGGCAGTGCGACGCGAACGGGCGCTACCACCATCCGCGCGACCGGCGCAACGCACCGCTCGACGAGAACTTCCAGGGCTACGGCCGGTCCCGCACCGGCGCGGACGGCGGCTACCGGTTCCGCACCATCGAACCGGTGGCCTACCCGGGGCGGGCGCCGCACATCCACTTCGCGATCAGGGGCCCCGGCTTCGAGCCGCTCATCACCCAACTGTACGTGCGGGGCGCACCCGAGAATGCGAAGGACTGGATTCTCAATCGCATCGGGGACCCGAATCGCCGCGCGAGTCTGGTGGTGCCGTTCCAGCCGCATCCGGAGCTGGCCGGCCAGCGTACCGCGCGCTTCGACATCGTACTGGGTTAGTCGGGGCTCTCACCGGACCACCCGTGGGGGGCGTTCGTCCGCCGCCGCGAATTCCGTACGGACGCCGTCCCGGTGACGGGCCACGCCTGCGCCTGCCACTTCGACACGACGTGCGCGTACCCGGCACGGCCGATGCGCGTTCATCGGATTTCCTTGAATTCGTCTCTGAATGAAACGATAAAGCCTCCCTGACGCGCGTATGCCATCGGCTTCCATCCCACCGGTTCCCGCCATGCCCCACCTTCACTTCACCCGCACCGAATTCGACCGCCGCCTCGCCGCGGCCCGAGCGAGCCTCGAACGCGACGGACTCGACGGCCTGGTCCTGTTCCGCCAGGACAGCATGTACTGGCTCACCGGGTACGACACGAGCGGGTACACCATGTTCCAGGGGATGTACCTCGGGGCGGACGGCGCGCTCGCGCTGCTGACCCGCACCGCGGACCGCATCCAGTCGCGCGAGACCTCCATCGTCGAGGACATCCGCATCTGGCGCGACCGCGAGGACGCCTCGCCGGGCGAGGACCTGCGGGCGATGCTCGAGGACCACGGATGCCGGGGGAAGCGCCTCGGGGTCGAGTACCACGCCTACGGCCTCACCGGGCAGCGGGCGAAGATGGTCGACACCGCGCTCGACGGATTCTGCGAGCGGGTCGACGCTTCCGACCTCGTGCGGATGCTGCGCCTCGTCAAGAGCGAGGAGGAACTGGCGTACGTACGCAGGGCCGGGGCGCTCTGCGACCGCATCCTCGAGGTGAGCATCGAGCGCACCGTGCCCGGCGCCTCGGTGAAGGCCGTGTACGGGGCCATGATGCAGGCGCTGATGGACGGCGGCGGCGATCCGACCGCGAGCCGCTGGCCCATGGGCGCCGGCGACGCCGCAGTCTTCTGCCGTTACCACACCGGCGACGAGACGGTGGCTGCCCGGGATCAGGTGGTGTTCGAGCCCGCCGCCGCGTACCGGCACTACCACGCGGCGATGATGTACAACATTCTCACCGGCAACCCGGACCCGCGCCACGTGGCCATGAACCGCGCGTGCGCCGACGCCATCGACGCCTGTCAGGCGGCCCTGCGTCCCGGCCGGACTGTCGGCGACGTGTTCGACGCGCACGCGAAGACCATGGCCGAGGCCGGTTTCGACCATGCCTCGCTCGCCGCCTGCGGCTACACGATGGGGGCGATGTATCCGCCGACCTGGATGGACTGGCCCATGGTGTGGGCCGGGAACCCTCAGGTGCTGGAGCCCGGGATGGTGTTCTTCCTTCACATGATCCTGCTCGACGACACCACCGGACTGAGCATGTGCATCGGCGAGACCGCGATCGTCACCGACGGCGACTGCGAGCGCGTCAACCACATCCCGCGCGAGCCCATCGTCAACTGAGCGGCTCTCGATTCGGCCTCGTGAAATGGGGACTCCGGGTCCTGCCCGTTGCCTGGTGGGCGCGATGCGGTTCCGCAGGTCGAAATGGCCGATTGCGCAGTCCGATGAGGAATCCGAGCATTGAATTTCGGGGCTACCGCCGCGAACTCGTCGACCGCGCCGCGCCGGATGACGCAGCAGCGCCGGGTCGCGCCACCAGCGCGACGCCGGTCGCGGTGAGAACCATGCCGGCGATGGTGAGCGGGGAGAGCGTCTCCCCGAACACGGCCCAGGCCATCACCGCGGTGAGGGGCGGCACGAGATAGAGGAGGCTCGCCACCCGCGACGCGTCTCCCCGGCGCAGCAGCATGTAGAGCACCAGCGTGGCTCCGATCGAGAGCACCAGCACCGACCAGCCGAGTGTGGCGAAGATCCTCACCGTCCACGCGATCGGGCGGTCGTCGATCCACCAGGCCACCGTGGACGTGACGGCGCCGGCAATTGCGAGCTGGATGGTGGAACTGGTGACGAGATCGACATGTGCGCAGTGACGCTTCTGATACAGCATGCCGACGGTCATGGCGAGCACCGCGATCACGACGGCGGTGAGACCGGACGGATCCCCGATCCCCACCAGCTTGTGCTGGATGACCAGGCCGACGCCGAGGAACCCGAGCACGAGTCCGGCGGTCGCGCGCCGGTCGAGCCGCTCGCGCATGAAGCCGACCGCGAGGCCCGCGGTGATGAGTGGCTGGGTCCCCATCACCAGCGCCGCGACCCCGGTCTCGACCCCGAGGTCGAGCGCGACCCAGACGCCGCCGAGCCCGATCGCGTGCAGCAGCAGACCGACCACCGCCATGTGGGCGTAGTCGACCCTGCGGCCCGGCCATGGCGCTCGCAGGGCGACGGCCGCGATCGCGAGCAGCACCGCGGCCAGCCCGAACCGGTACGCGAGGAATCGCACCGGCCCGGCGTCGGGCATCGTGATTCGGACCACGAGGTAACCGGTGCACCACAGGAGCACGAACAGCGCCGGGAGCAGGGCCGATCGACTCATCTCCACCTCGACCCGTCTCCGGCCGCAAGGAATGCCACGGCGCTTTCCCGACCGGAAGGGATCGTGTCGAAGCCGGTCCCGCCAAGCGTCTGATATCGTCCGTGCACGGTCATGGTGCTCGAATTTCACAACGTCAGCAAACATTACACGGTCGCCGAGCGGCGGATTCCGGCCCTCTCCGACGTCACGCTGCGGCTCGCGCCCGCAGAGTACGTCGCACTGGTCGGCCGCAGCGGCTGCGGCAAGACGACGTTGCTCAACCTCGCCGGGGCCGCCGACCTGCCTTCCAGCGGCGAGGTCGTTCTCGAAGGGGTGCAGACCTCGTCCCTGGACGACGACGCGCTGACCCGGCTCCGCCGCACGCGCATCGGGTTCGTGTTCCAGTTCCTGCAGTTGCTGCCGTCACTGAGCGCGGTGGAGAACGTGGAGCTGCCGCTGCAGCTCGCGGGAGCGCGCGGGACACGCCCCCGAGCCCTTCGCATGATGGAGCTCGCCGGGGTCGCCGACCTCGCCCGCCGTCACCCGCACCAGTTGTCGGGCGGACAGATGCAGTGCGTCGCCATCGCCCGGGCGCTGGTGCACGGGCCGAGCCTGCTCCTCGCCGACGAGCCCACCGGCCGTCTCGACACGAAGACGGGCGAGACGGTGATGGACCTGCTGCTCGAGGTCAGGCGGGAACTCGGCACCACCATTCTCATGGCGACCCACAGCCTCGCGGCGGCAACCGCGTCCGACCGCCGGCTCGTGCTCAGCAACGGAACGCTGGTCGGCGACGATTGCGCAGCGTCGGGACTGTAGGGCACGGAAGCGATCGACGTGGCCCGGGTCGTCGCGCTGTACCGACTCATCGTCCGCCCCATGGGCAAGGACCCGGTTCGCGCGCTGCTGACGGTGGCGGCGGTCGCACTGGGCGTGGCCGTCATCGTGGCGGTCGACCTCGCGAGCGAGGCCTCCATGGGTTCGTTCCGCTCGTCGCTGGAATCGCTGGAGGGCTCCGCGAGCTACGAGATCACCCAGGTCGGCGGGATTCCGGAAACGGCGTACGGCGAGCTGGCGCGTCTCGAGGGGCCGCTCGCGTTCTCGCCCCGTATCGAGAGCTTCGCGCTGCTGCCGGCCACCGGCGAGCAGGTGCCGCTGTTCGGGGTGGACCTCGTCGGCGACACGACGCTCGGCACCGCCGGCACCATGCCCAGACCCGACCTCTCCGATCTGCTCGACGGCACATCGGTCTGGGTGACCGCATCGCTGGGCCTCTCGACCGGCGATTCGATCGAGCTGATCGCCGGCGACCGCCGGCTTCACCTTCGGGTGCAGGGAGTTCTCGATCCGTCACCCGCCGCAGTGGGACGGTTCGTCCTGATGGACATCGCACCGGCCCAGCGCGCGCTCGGCCGCATGGGGAGGCTGGACCGGATCTACGTGTACACGCAGGGAGACGAACGCGACTGGACCTCCGCGCTCGCGCCGCTCCTTCCCGCCGCGGCCTCGATTCTGCCGGCCGGCACCGGCTCCGAGGACAGCCGCCGGATGCTGAACGCGTTCCGCTGGAACCTCCGGATGATGAGCTACGCCACGATCCTGGTCGGCGCGTTTCTCATCTACAACACCGTCAGCGCCTACATCGTTCGCCGGCGCCGGCAGATCGGCATCGTGCGGGCGGTCGGAGCCTCGCGGGCCATGGTGCGGGCCGCGTTCCTGTTCGAGGGAATGGTGTTCGGCGTTCTTGGGGTCGCGGTGGGCCTCGTGCTCGGTCGTCTTCTCGCAATCGGTGCGGTGGACGCGGTCGCACAGACCGTCAGCTCGCTCTACGTGAGCAGCACCCCCGGGGAGATCGAGTTCCGGCCCTGGACGATCGCGGTTGCGGCCGTGGCGGGGCTCGGGGTCTCGGTGCTGTCCGCATGGTGGCCGGCGCGCGAAGCGGCCGCAGTGGCGCCGACCGAGGCGATGGCCGGCGCGACGCTCGACTTGAGGCTCCGCACGGCCGGTCACCGGTCCTTCGCCGCCGCCATCGTGCTCGCCCTGCTGGCGGCGGGGTCCTGCCTGGTGCCGCCGGTGGACCGCATCCCCATCGGAGGATACGCGGCACTGGTCTTCCTCATCGGCACCGCGGCGATGCTCTCGCCGCGCGTGTCGTTGCTCGTGCTCGGTCTCGCCGACCGGTGGCTCGCGACGCGGTTCGGGGTCATCGCCGGCATCGCGTCCCGAGGGCTCGCCGCATCGCTCGGCCGTACCTCGGTGATCGTGGCCGCGATGGCGGTCGCCACCGCGTTGATCGTCGGCATGTCGATCATGGTCGGCAGTTTCCGCGAAACGGTGGTCGACTGGATTGGGTACCGGCTGCAGGCGGACTTCTACGTGAGCCCCGCCGGAGGGGGTGGCCGTGGAGCGTCTCCCACCATGGAGGAGGAGGAGGTGGCGGCGCCGCTGGAGGTGGTGCCCGGCGTGGCGGACGTCGGCCGCTACCGCGCCTACCCCATCCGCTATCGTGACGTCCCGGCCACCCTCGGGCTCGCCGAGGTGAGGCTCTACGATCGGTATTCGGGCATTCGATTCCTCGAAGGGTCGGAGCCGGAGGCGGTCTGGCCGAGTCTGGCCGCAGGCGACGGCGTGATCGTCAGCGAGCTGTTCAGCTACCGACACGGGGTGCGCGCAGGGGATACGATCCGGTTGCCCCTGGGGGCGGAGACGGTGGGTCTGCGGGTGGCCGGCGTGTTCTACGACTACTCGGGCGAGCGGGGATTCGTCATCGGCGATCGGAATGCGCTGCTTCGATATCTGCCGGATCGGCGCGTGTCCAGCCTGAGCGTCTACCTGGAGCCGGGGACCGACTTCGAGGCGAGCCGCAGGGCCGTGGTACGGGCCGCCTCCGGCCTCGAGGTGGTGGTGACGCCGAGTCGGACGCTGCGGGAGCGGTCCATCGGCATCTTCGACCGAACCTTCGCGATTACCTGGGCGCTGGAGGTGATCGCGGTGTTCGTCGCGATCCTCGGCATGGCCGAGGCGTTGCTGAACCTCGTCTTCGACCGGCGCGTGGAACTCGCGCAACTGCGCATGCACGGCGCATCGAGGGGCCAGATCCGCGGCCTGGTTCTGGTGCAGGCAGGCCTGCTCGGTCTGGCGGCGTGCGTCCTGGGATTCGCGTTGGGTATCGCGTGGTCGCAGGTGAACCTGCTGGTCATTCACAAGCAGTCATTCGGATGGAGCATCCAGCTTCACTGGCCCATGGCCTTCCTGGCCGGCGCCCTCGTACTCGTCCTCTTGGCGAGTGTGGTGTCGGGTCTCTACCCGGCGCGCATGGGGGCGCGGCTGAATCCAGTCGAGGTGTTGAGGGGAGAATGACGACCGCGTTCCTTCGCATGACCGCCATGTGCATCGTGACTGTCTGCGCGCCACCCGGAGCGTTGGCCGAGACATCCCGCCCGGATCCGCAATCCGGTCGCGTCGTCCCGGGCTACACGTTCGAGTTCCCGCGCGATCACTTCGCGCATCCCGGGTTCGAGACCGAGTGGTGGTACTACACCGGCAACGTGTTCGCCGGGTCGGGCCGGCACTTCGGATTCGAGCTGACCTTCTTCCGCCGGGCGCGATCGGTCGATGTGCAACCGTCGTCGGTCTGGGATCTCGACCAGGTGCATCTCGCGCACTTCGCGGTGACCGATACCGACGGCGGGCGCTTCGTCGTCGACGAACGCCTGAACCGGGCTGGTCCGGGCATCGCCGGCGCCGACGCCGAGATGCGGCGCGTCTGGAACGGCAACTGGAGCGTCGAGTGGCGACCGGGCGACGAGGACCGCCCGGTCCAGGTGCTCACCGCGATGAACCGGGACGCCGCGATCCACCTGGTGCTCGAGCCCCGCAAGCCCGTGGTCATCCACGGCCGCGACGGCGTGAGCCGCAAGGTGACCGGCGACCCGGCGGCCGTCTCGTACTACCTCTCATTCACGCGCATGGCGGCCTCGGGAACCGTCGCCGTCGGAGGTGAGGAGTTCCCGGTCGCGGGCCAGGCCTGGATGGACCACGAGTTCTTCTCGCACTATCTGACCGAGAGCAAGGTCGGCTGGGACTGGATGAGCATCCAGCTCGACGACGGCGCCGACTTGATGCTGTTCGGCATCCGCGATGCGCAGGGCGACTACGGCCCCGACACCTTCGGCACCTTCGTGGATGCCGAGGGCGGGGTGCTTCCCATCGACCCGGGCGGGGTGACGTTTCGCCCCGGCAGGCGCTGGCGCAGCGACGCGACCGGCACGCAGTATCCGGTGGAGTGGCAGGTGTCGGTCCCGAACTTCGACCTGCGTCTGGACGTCCGCCCGCGTCTCGACGCGCAGGAGGTGTTCACCGAGGACGGAATACTGCCGGCATACTGGGAGGGCGCGGTCCGTTTCAGCGGCGAGCGGGGAGGGCGGCCGGTTTCCGGCGTCGGCTACCTCGAGATGTCGGGCTACGTCGAGAAGCTCGACATCGGCGGGTTCGGAGAGGCGGCGGCGGGGACGGGTTCCGGGCGCTGACCGGGGGCGGATCCACGGTCGCGACAGCGGAGTGAGCGTGTCGCGAGGCCGCCAATCGGCGTGTCGCGCGGGTTCGTGTACGCTGCCGGGCTCCGCGAGGACGCGTACGTGATCTCCCGCACTGCGCCGCGCGCGATACGGCGACAGAATTGTAACTTTCCTGTCACATGGTTCCGATAGCGGTAGATTACGCGCCGATGAGCAGACGATCGGACAATGCCGCGGCCGTCGATGCGTGCGCGTTCGCGGTGCCGCGCCGGCTCGCGTCGCGCCGGCTGGTCGCGACCGCGCTCGGCAAGCTCGCGGTGTCCGCGCAGGCGGCACGACCGGCCCACGTGCGCTACCTCGACACCTTCGACCGGAGCCTGCGCCGCGCCGGGCTCGTGCTGGAGCACGTGACCCTCCCCGGCGAGACCGGACTGCGCTACCGCGAGCTCGGTCAACCTCGACTCCTGGCCGACGCGCCCGGCGCGGCGTTGCCGGCGTTCGCGCGCGACATCGCCCACACTCGGATGCGCGCGATGCTCCAGCCCCTGATCGACATCCGGCGGCTGCTCGTGGTTGCGGAGACCCGGGGGCGGCTCGGTGTCGTCCGGGGCCTCGACTCCGAGGACAAGACCGTGCTGGTCGTGGAATGCTTCACCGCGCCGCGCGGTCCGGCCCGGATGACGATCCGTCCCCTGCGTGGCTACGAGCGCGTGGCCCGGCGCGCGATCCGCAGGGTGCGGGAGGCGGACGGGGTAGCGCCCGCTGACGGCGATCCCATGCTCGCGGCCGACGACGGCCCGGATGCGGCCTTCGGCGGCATCCCGGTTCCGGCCCGTGCCGATCCCGACCCCGACGAGCGCTCCGACGTCGCGTGCAAGCGGCTGCTGGCGCGGCTCGAAGCGGCGCTGGAGGTGAACGCGCCCGGCGTCGAGGCCGATCTCGACCCCGAGTGCCTGCACGATTTCCGGGTCGCCGTCCGCCGGGCGCGGTCGCTGCTCGGGGAGATGAGGCGCGTGTTTCCGCCGGCCGTCACCAAGCGGCTCAGGGCCGACTTCGGCTGGCTCGGACGGTGCACGGGGCCGGTACGCGATCTCGACGTCCACCTGATGGAGTTCGCCGCCGTCGATGACGACGAGGCGGGACAGGCCGCTGCGTCCGCCGCGCTGCGCGCCCACCTCGAAGCAGTCAGGAAGCGTGAGTTCCGCGCGCTGTGCCGTGCGCTCCGCTCGGCGCGCTATCGGCGCGCACGGGCCGCGTTGCGGAAGTTCCTCGAATCCGAGCCGCCCGCGCGTCCGCGGAGCGCGAACGCGCTCGTCCCCATCGGGGCCCTGTCGGCGGGACGGATCCTCAAGGTGTATCGCCGAACGCTGACCGAGGGCCGGGCGATCGGGGACGCGAGCCCGGCCGAGGCGCTTCACGATCTGCGCAAGACCTGCAAGCGCCTGCGGTACCTGCTGGAGTTCTTTCGCGACGTCCATCCCGCGAAATCGGTGGAGCGCACCATCGCCCGTCTGAAGCGCCTGCAGGACAACCTCGGCGCGTACCAGGACGTACAGGTCCAGCGCACGGTACTGGAGGAATTCCGCGAGTACGCCCGGGAGTCGCTCGACGCAGTCGCGGTCGAAGGCATCGAGGCTCAGTGCACGGCGCTGGCCGAGCGCGAGCGCAAGACCAGGGCCGAGTTCGCGGCCAGATTCAAGAGCTACGATTCAAAGCGGGCGCACAAGGCGTTCAGCGCCGCGCTCCGCCGCGCGCGGGCATGAAGACGGTCGCGCTGTTCAGCATCAAGGGCGGGGTTGGAAAGACCTCCGCGGCGGTGAACCTCGCGCACCTCGCCGCGCGCGGGGGGGCGAGGACCCTGCTGTGGGACCTCGATCCGCAGGGCGCCGCGAGCTTCTACCTCCGCATCCGGCCGAAGCTCGCGGGGGGACCCCGTCGGCTGCTGAAGCGCAAGAACCGGCTCGCAGAGGCGATCAAGGCCAGCGATTTCCCGGGGCTCGACGTCGTCCCCGCCGACTTCTCGCTGCGGAGCCTGGTGCTGGCGCTGAACAGGCTCGGCGATCCGCTCACCCGGCTGCGGCGCCTGCTGCGGCCGATGCGCGGCGACTACGATCTCGTCTTCGTCGACTGCGCCCCCGGGGTGTCGCTCGTATCCGACGCGGTCATGCGGGCGAGCGACCTCGTGCTCGTCCCGACCATCCCCACCACGCTCTCGCTTCGCACCTACACGCAACTCCTCCGCCACGCCCGGACCAGCTCGCTCAAAGCCGAGATCGTCCCGTTCTTTTCCATGGCCGACCGGCGCCGGCGCCTGCACCGCAACATCATGGTGGATTTCGCGCGCCGCACGCCGGAGTGCTCCCGGATCTACATCCCCTACGCCACGGAGGTGGAGCAGATGGGCCCCCGGCGGATGCCGGTGACCGCGTTCGCGCCGTCGAGCGCGCCGGCGCGCGCCTTCGAGCAGTTGTGGGCGCAGGTTGCCCCGCGGCTCGATGTGGCCGGGTGAGGAGAGACGCGGAGATCGGGAGTCGACACCGGCGACGGACACGCGTACATGGCCTCGACGGGAAGGGCTGCCACGTGCGATCCAGGTCCCCGTACGGCTCCGGCGGGGTCAGGCCACCATCGAGTGCCGGACGTCCGTTGCGGCGGGTCACGGGGAAAACGGGAGGCGCGGCGGAGGACTGGAAGATCGCGTGAACGAGTTCTTCCGGCGTGCTGCAGTCGCGGGCCCTCACCACGCTGGTCCGGAATCCCAGATTTCCGACCCAAAGCGGGCACAGTCGCTTCGTCAGACCCTTCTCGATCCCGCAGACCGCGGCTGCGGCCACCGAGCCGAGCCATGCCCCCAGGAGTCGCGGCGGGTGCGAGATGACGATTCTCAAGTCCGGTCCCTCGCACAGTCGTTCGAGTCCTGGCAGGGACACGGAGTGAAGGAAGGAGTCGCGCGAGATACGTGGATGGGGAAACACCCGTCGCCAACGAAGCAGATTGCCGAGCTGCAAGTTGCCCCCGCTGCTCGCCGCCAGCTCGAGAAACCTGGGGAAGAAGCGGGACCAGCCACCGGCGAACAGAATTGTGGCCAGCGCCGCGCCCCCGCTCACCGCCGCGACCACGGCAGGGCTCGGCAACGCGTCCTTCACCGCCCGCCAGAACCCGGCCTGCCAGAAGCATCGCGCGCCCCCACCGGAGAACACCACCGCGTCGATGTCGTCGTGCGCTGAGAAATATGCGCCCTCGGTGTCCGGCGGGTTCCGGTCCGAGACCTCCTGGCGGCGGCCAAAATTGCCGAGCGCAGTCATGGCGTGGCACCGAGAATGTCCACGGTCTCTCATCCCCCGGTGGGACTGACGAGTGACGGCGCGTCGTGCGTGGGCTGCGGAGCCGAGAGATCCTTGAACATGCGAAATGCCGTGAGCCCATCCTCCACGTGCGGTCTTCCCGTCTCGACGTACCCCATCGCGCGGTAGAACTCATGGGCTGTACGGGTACTGAAGAGCGTGCTGCGGAGGAGCCCCTGCGCGCGCAGATGCGTCTCCAGCGAGATCAGCACGGCCTTGCTCACACCTCGAAAGCGGTCCTCGGGAAGCACGTAGTTGAGCACGATCTCCCCTGATACCGAGGCCCCGCCCACGCCCACGATCCGTCCGCGTTCTTCCGCGACCACGAATCGCCCGGGGCCTTCGATCCAGGTGCGGACGTTACCCGGTGTCCTGTTCGCGAGCCAGCACGCGAGCAATTGCGGATCGTTGCCGTGGTCCGCCAGGCACAGGGTGGTGATGGACGCACGCAACACGGCCGCCGCCGCTGCCGCGTCACCGGTTCGCGCTTGATGCACGCGGAAGCTCATCATGTCCCGCTTCTCCACATCGGGAATGGCCGGTTCACTGGCGCTGGTACGGTCGTCACGCGCCTGAAGTGCATGGAATCAAAGTGTGCCGCCGTTCGCGTGCCGTTTATGCCACGGCGCATCTTTGGCGTATCTTGGCGCCGCAGGCAACGTGCTCAGCGGTGACTGGAACGCCGTCCGGACAGCGCGGATACAGCGAATACGAATTGTTGATTGTGGCGGCGAGGTGTCGATGAGCCGGCCGCAATCAACAACGGAATGCGCAGTAGACCCGTCGGAGGTGTCGGGATGCAACGCAGGAAACTGATCGAAGCGGCGCTGCCCCTCAATGCCATCAACCGGGCGGCGGCGCGGGAGAAATTGGTCAGACGCGGGCATCCGAGTGCGCTGCATCTGTGGTGGGCGCGGCGCCCGCAAGCGGTCGCGCGTGCGGTGATCTTTGCCCAGATGGTTGATGACCCTTCCGAGTACGTGGACGAGTTGCTGGCAGACCCGCAAACGAGGCTTGCAGCATCACGCGAATTGGTGCGGCTGGGCAAATCCGTGCCGACAGAGGCCTGCTCGTCGGGTTCCGGAGAAGGAGGTGCCGCCGTGCCGCCGAATCAGGTGCGCGAACCGGATGACCTGGCACCGGCTCAGGCGGCCAGCCGAGCCCTTCGTGAAATGGCGGCGGCGCTGGAACGTGAGAGGCTGTTCAAGCTTGTCGAAGAGTTGGTGCAGTGGGAGAACACCGCGAACGAGGATGTGCTGAATCGGGCGCAGACCGAGATCCGTCGAAGCTGGCGGCGGGCCTGCTCCGTGCACGAAATTCATCGAGAGAGCATGGGTAGCGAGGGAAATTCCAGCGTCTGGAAGCTCTTCAATTCCGACAAGCTGCCGGAATTCCACGATCCTTTCGCAGGCGGTGGAGCACTGCCCCTCGAAGCACAACGACTCGGCCTCCGTGCCCATGCCAGCGATCTGAATCCGGTGGCCGTGCTGATTACCAAGGCGATGATCGAAATCCCGCCGCGATTCGTTCATCAGTCGCCCGTGAACCCGGACGCGACGGGAGATCCGACGGTTGTTGCCCGAGAGCCGAGTAGTACGCAGGGGTTGGCGGAGGACGCTCGCTACTATGGCAACTGGATGCGCGACGAAGCCGAACGGCGGATCGGGAACCTCTATCCCAAGGTCGAGATCACCCCGCAAATCATCCGAGAGCGGCCTGACCTCAAGCCGTACGCGAGACGGAAGTTGACCGTCGTCGCATGGCTCTGGGCGCGCACGGTGAAGAGCCCGCACCCGGAATTCGCAGACGTGGACGTACCGCTCGTGTCCTCCTTCATGCTCTCCACCAGGAAAGGCAGGGAGGCATACGTCGAGCCGGTCGTCGAGGCACCCCGCTATCGGTTTGCGGTGAAGACAGGCAAGCCGGCGGACGGTGGTGCAGCTCGGGGGGGTACCAGGCTGTCGTCCCGTGCATTTCGGTGCCTGCTTTCGGATGAACCCATCACGTACGAGTACATCGATGACGAGGCGAAAGCCGGCCGAATGAAGGAACGTTTGATGGCCATCGTCCTCGCCGGAGATCGAACGCGAGTCTACCTCTCGCCAATGCCGGAGGCCGAAGCCGTCGCGCGAAGTGCGGAGCCCGTCTGGAAGCCGGACACACCGAGTCGTGGAACGTGGGCGGGCAACGCCCAGGGACGACGTTACGGGTTCGAGACATTCGGGGACTATTTCACCCCGCGCCAGCTCGTCGCATTGACCACGTTCTCGGACCTGGTTGCGGAAGCGATTGCGCATGTTCGTCGCGATGCGATCGGCGCCAAGCTGCCCGACGACGGGAAGCCGCTGCGCGACGGCGGAACGGGAGCGGCCGCGTACGCGGAAGGGGTTGGTGTCTACCTGGCGTTTGCGTTGTCCAGACTGGCCGACCGCGGATCGACGATCTGCACGTGGTCGGCCGAGAGGGAATCCATTCGGAACACCTTTGCTCGTCAGGCCATTCCGATGACGTGGGACTACGCGGAGTCCAACCCGATATCGAGAGGGGCCGGCGGCTTTCCGGGGACGATCCCGTGGATCACCGATGGCATTGCCGGAGCCACGGTGAACACCGCCCGAATCGACACCCCTCGGGGCGTCGTCCGGGCGACCGTTGCACGCAACGACCGGCCCATTTCCGGAAGCAGCGTGTCATTCGGTTCCGCCGTTCAGGCCGATGCGACCCGGCAGATACTGAGCGTGAACAGGGTCGTCTCGACCGATCCTCCGTACTACGACAACGTCGGCTACGCAGATTTGTCCGATTTCTTCTACGTTTGGCTGCGTCGATGCTTGAAACCGGTATTCCCGGACCTGTTCGTCGAAGGTGCGGTTCCGAAGGCGGAGGAGCTGGTGGTGGTCCCGGGTCGTCACGGCGACAAGGAAAAGGCGGTGGCGTTCTTCCTCGAGGGAACGAGGCAAGCGATGCGGCGGACGGCAGAGCAATCGCATCCCGGTTTCCCTGTCACCATCTACTATGCTTTCAAGCCACCCGGTTCCAGGGACGAAGCGACAGCCGCGAGCGCCAACTGGGAAGCCCTTGTCGATTCGGCGATTCGGTCGGGACTTGCTATCAACGGCACGTGGCCGGTGCGTACGGAAAGCAGTGGCCGAATGGGCGATGTCGCCGGCAGCGAGTCCGCATCGGGCATCGTCCTCGTTTGCCGCCGTCGTCCGAACAGTGCCCATGCGACCACACATCGCGAATTCCTGGCCGAGCTCGGAGCCGAGATGCCGCAAGCGCTACGCCTGCTTCAGGACAGCAACCTCGCCCCGGCCGATCTCTCCCACGCTGCCGCCGGTCCTGGCCTGGCGGTCTACGCTCGCTACACCCGGGTGCTAGGTGCCGATGGTCAACCGTTGTCGGTCCGCGATGCGCTGGCTCTCATCGCCCGGACTCTGCACGAATCCCTTGCGGCGCAGGACGGCAACCTGGATTCCATCAGCCGCTGGGCACTGGCATGGTTCGAGCAACATGGCTTCGAGGCGGGCGACCAGCACGCCGCGCAATCCCTGGCCGAGGCGATGAACACCAGCGTGGCCGAGATTGGGGAGGTGGAGATCCTTCGCTTGCGGGCCGGTGACGTGCGGCTCCTGCGGCCGGAGGAGCTGTCCTCCTGGTGGGACCCCGATATCGATGAGCGACCTGCCACCTGGAAGGCGCTCCACCACCTGATCCGGCTGCTGGCGCTGGGAGGTGCGGTTGCCGCGGCGGTGCCGACCGCTGCGCTGGCCCGTGCCGATGTTGCCCGCGATCTGTGCTACCGCCTGTATTCAGTGTGCGAGCGCAAGCGCTTCGTTACCGAGTCGCTGGCCTACAATGGCTTGGTGCGGAGTTGGCCCGAGATCAGCCGTCTCGCCAGGAGTGCAGGCGCGAAGCGGGCCGGGATGCTCGCAGGTGATGCGGGCGGTGCCCGGTGACAGCGGCAACCGGTGATCGAACCGGGCCACCCCATAGCCGATTTCACTTCTCACACCAGGGACACGCATGTCGCAGATTGCCGCGCAACTGAACGAAGTATGGAATGCGTTACGCGCCAGCAAGGGCCAGCGCGACGAGTCTCTGGTGGAGGTCCGCATACGGAACCTGCGCGGCATCTGGGACCTGCGGTTTCCTTTCGACTACCCCGTCTCGGTCCTGGCCGGCCCCAACGGTTCCGGCAAGTCCACGGTCTTGTTCGCTTGCGCCTGCGCTTATCGCGTGCCAGGACGGGGTCCCGGTGACTTTGCTCCCAGCCGCCTGTTTCCCAACTTCATCAGCCGGCAGCCGGCCGTGCAATCGGACTTGGCGCCGGAGACACGGCTGGAGTTTCACTACCTTCACCGTGGCGCACGTTGCTCCATGACGTGGAGGCGGGGAAAATCGTGGAGCCGGAAAGGAGACAGCCAGCCCGAACGACAGGTCTATCTGCGTACCCTCGCGAATCTCACCAGTCCGAGCGAGGTGCGGAGCATCCTGCAGATCGGAAGAAGGCAGGTCCGTACCGAGACGATCGGTCCGGATCTGCTGATCTTCGCCCACCGCATTCTGCCGTGGCGGTATCAAAGCCTGAATCTCATCAGCGGCCAGCCCTCCCGAGACTTGCTCTTCGCGGAGATCGAAGGCACCGGAGAAACCCGCTATTCCGAGTTCCACATGTCCTCCGGGGAACGGACCATCGTGCGTATCTCGAAGGACATCTCCGGTCTCGAGAACGCACTGGTCCTGATCGACGAAGTGGACACGGGGCTGCATCCCTACACGCAGCAGCAGGCGATGCTGGAACTGCAGCGAAGCGCGTTGCGCCAGAACCTGCAGATCATCGTCGCCTCGCACAGTCCGGTCGTACTGGACAGCGTGCCGCCCGAAGCGCGGATCTTCCTGGATCGCGATCACGTCACCGGTCAGGTGCGGCGCGAGCCGCTCTACCGCGACATCTTTCAGAAGGCGTTGTACGGGCAGTCGCAGGACCGTCTCTCCATTCTGTGCGAAGACGAGGTAGCGGAAGGCGTGATCCGCGGCGTGCTGGACGTGCTGAACGTCGAGTTGGGCCTGCACCCCGAAGACATCATCATCGGTCGCGACACGGGACGAAACGAGTTTCCGAGCCACGTACACACGCTCGGAAAGTTCGGCAAGCTCGCCGACTTCGTACTGGTGCTGGACGGTGACTCGCGTGCGATGGAGAACAGTCTGAAGGCGGCGGCAGAGAAATATGGACATGCGCTGCAACCGTTGTTTCTGCCGGGAGATGTCCCCCCGGAGAGGTGGATCTGGGACATCGTGCGCCAGCGGCCGGAGCGGTATGCGGCCGAGTTCGGCCTTGCCGTGCCCGACATGAAGAAGATGACGGACAGGGTGGCGCATCTCGTCGAAGGAGCCGTCCAGCAGCGCGATGCCGCCAAGGCCGCCTTGGGTACCTTTGCCGAGGAAATCAAGCGGACTGTTCCGGGAATCGCCCGGATCGTCGGCAAGCGGGAGGCCGAGCAAGACACCATTCCCGAGCTCGTGGTCGCTCTGAAGGAGCAGATCGGTCGCTGGCGAAATCTGTGACGAAGCGGCGAAACATGCCCGATTCGGCAACTGTCCGTGACTGGAGTCGGCTGAGATTCCGGCGCCCGGCATTTCATGCCTCCGGCGCTTGCGTCTGGTCGGTGACATGAATTCCAACCCCGCCATGCGTGCGATCAGACGCGGCGCTTTCAAGTTTCGCGGACCGGTATGGTCCGAGGAAAGTCGCAAGGCGCTGGTTGTCGTCCACGAAAGGTTGTCCGATGCCGTGGCGGTGGCGATCGGCAAGGGCGCTCTTTCCTTTTCCGAGACACTGGACTGGTCCCGGGGGTATTCGGCCCTCGAGAGCACATTCGAGCTGAAACGCCAGCCTCATCTGTTCCGGGCCGAGCCGGTAGTCTGGGCCAAATTCACGGAGCCGCAGTTCACGAAGGGGTTCGCCTACTTTCTTGACATGCCGGCCGTTCGGATCCAGAGAGTCCGAGCGCTGTTGGTGGCGCTTGGAGCGGGATGGCTCTGCGAAGACATGTGCGACCTCACGGTGACAGCGGAAGCACCGACCGCTCGGAAGAGGCGTAGTGCTCGGAAAAGGCGTATCGATCTCCTGATCGAGTGGAAGGATTCGTCGGAGAAGAAGAACCGCTACGCGGCAGTGATCGAGGCCAAGCTGCCTGGCAATCGTATTACCGTCGACCAGTTGGCGGCATATCGCAGGCATCTCAAGCATCGGAAAATTTCGCAGGAGCGCTGGTTGCTGGTTGTCGTCTCGCCACGGCGTGATGCCCACACGGACAAGATGCTCGACAAGAACCAGGATTGGTGCTGGATGGCGTGGCGAGACCTGCTCATCGCACATGAGCGTGCACTGCCCGTCGAGTGCGACGACGATGCGTACCTTCAGTTTCGCAGAACGCTTTGGGATCAGGCCGGCTGACGGTTGCCGGCGTCCCCGGCAATCCGGAAGGAGATTGAGAACATGATGATCGAACTACCCCCGAGCTATCGGGCGTTTTGCGAGGACGACGGGGTCCGGACGGCGGTCGACCATATCCTGGAATCGAAATCGCTTTCGCTTTACGCCGGCATCAAATGGAGGGATCTGTCGGCATTCCACACGGCGGTCCTGTCGGCGCACCAAGTACGATGTGAACACGCAATTTTCCTGATCAAATTCTGGAATGACGTTTGGAAGTCGGCGTGCAAAAAGTCCGACTTGGGGGCGACACTGAAGGCCTTGACCGTTGCCGATACGGAGAAGAGGTGGGGGCAGAAGCTCGATACAAACACGGTTTGGAATAAATCGTGGTTCATCCGTGGTTTTAGGTTTACGACTACAAAATCCAGTTTCTATGCAGGTGCAATGGCCGATGTCGACCACGTGATGCTTGCAATTGACTACTACGATGCGGACGGTGACCAACGCACGACCGATCTTGAGCTTGGCGACAAGTGGCCCGAAGACAAATTTGAGAACGGCTATGCCCGCACCATCAAGAAAATCGGGCGGATCCGGGCCGGCGGAGTCGATCTGACTCATCTCTGCAAAGCAGCCGGCGACGCTTTGACCGCGATCAAGGCTCACGAAAATGACAGGTGATTCGCTCAGCCATCACATTCCGACATCGTGGCGAGTCTCGTGCGCGAGCTTGCGCACAAGCCGTTCCGGGTCGTTGCCTGGTCCGCGACGCCAGGAGTGGAGACCGGCCTGCACGACAGGTCTGAAGCGGCCGCGGCGTCAGTGGTTTCTCCCCCGCACCGATTGACGTTCGCGGGCGTCCGCCGTCCGACCCCGCAGAGTCCGAATGGTCGCCACATGAGCGTTTGCGTGCCGCCACGACGGGGCCTCAGAAGTCCACCGCATCGAGTGGCAACTCGCTCAGCACCTCCGGCCCCTCGTCCGTGATCAGCACCGGCTGTTCCAGCTTGACGCCGTCCGGTCCGTCGAGGGCGCCCAAGTAGCTCTCCACGCAGACGATCATGTTCGCCTCGAAGCGGCCGTCGTACATCCCGTCGTCCGCGTCCTCGGGGTAGAGCACGAACGGATACTCGACGCCCAGCCCGCATCCGTGGACCAGGTCGGCGTAGCGGTTGGCGAGGTAGGCGTCGGGCAGGCGGTACGCCTTCGATGCGAACTCGACGAACGACACGCCGGGACGCAGAAGGTCGATGTTGTGGGCGATCTGTTCCCCGGAGAGGTCGAGCAGGGTCGCCTGGGCGCGGGTCGGACGGCGCTCGCCGATCACCCAGCTCCGGGAGATGTCGTTGTAGAAGCCCATGGGACCGATGAGGTCGGTGTCGAAGGAAAGAAGCTCTCCCGCCTGCATGACGCGATCGGATGCTTCCCGGAACCACGGGTTGGTGCGCGTTCCGCTGGTGAGCAGGCGCGTCTCGGGATACTCCCCGCCACGGGCCAGGCTCTGGCCGACGAGGTGGCCGAAGGCTTCCGACTCCGTGGTTCCGGGGACGACGAACTCGCGCAGGGAACGGACGCTCGCCTCGCAGGTGGCGAGCGACGCCCGGAACGCTCCGATCTCCTCCGCCGACTTGATGGCTCTTGCATGCTCCAGGACCGACTTGCCGTCCACCACGCGGATGCCCAGCGCCTCAAGCGACCGGACCATCAGGGTATCGGCCCGGTCGACGGCCAGGGTGTCCGCGGCGCATCCGTGCTCCTTCAGCGTCTCGCGGATCTGCAGCGCCCAGCGTCTCGCCATCGCCTCGGCATTGTCGGCGACGAGCATGTAGTCAAAGGGAGTCGACGCCCGGACGTCGCTCACACTCTCCAGCCCGGCGCTCAGGTGGCGGCCGGTCGGAAGCTCGAACAACACCGTGGGGCCATGCGCGAAGACCAGGGCGTAGCGAACGACGTTGTGCATCGTCCACACCTGCATGTTCCGGGTGCCGGTGGCATAGCGCAGGTTGACGGGGTCCACCACCAGCACCGCCTCGTGCTCCTGACGGCGCAGCTCGTGGCGAACACGATCGGCCCGAAACGCACGAATGGATCGTTCATCGATGGAGTCGATGCGGGAATGACCGGTCACCGTTCGGGCTCCTCCGGGCGCCATTGCCCTGCAATCGAGTCATGTGTTCCGCCGGCGAGGCTGCGCCTCGGACCGACAAGGCGTGCCGGGCGCCTCATCCTGGCACGAGCCTGCCGGGCGTCCTCTACCCGTCGCCGCCTCGTGCCTTCACGCAGGAAACCACTTTCGGAAACTTGGCTCAACACGCCGCGCGGTCTGTGCGCGGTGCCGTTTGTGAAGATCGACACGGCTTGAAACGTCCGGGTGGTCCCGGGAGCGCGAGCGACTCACCGGCATGATCGGGATAGCCATGAATCGGGATATACCATTGACATATCCCAATATCGCCGCCACCATGCGCTGGATTTCGTGCCGTGCGGAGATGTCGATATGGAGCGATCCACCGTGTTCAAATCCAACAAGAGCCAGGCGGTGCGTCTGCCGAAGCCCGTGGCGCTGCCGGAGTCCGTCAAGCAGGTCGACATCGTCAAGGTGGGCAACACCCGGCTGATCGCGCCGGCGGGAGAGGGATGGGACGCCTGGTTCGATGGGCCGGGGGTGTCCGATGACTTCATGAACGAGCGCGAGCAGCCGGAGCAGCAGGACAGAGAGGCGCAGTGCTGAAATACATGCTGGACACCAACATCGTCGTCTACACGATGAAGAACCGGCCGTCGAGAGTGAGGAATGCATTCAAGCGACACTCCGGACAGATGGCGGTATCGACCGTCACCCTTGGCGAGTTGATATACGGTGCCGAGAAGTCGACCTCCCCGGAACGGAACCTGTCGGACATCGAGAGGTTGGCGGCACACCTTGAAGTGTTGCCGTTCGACAGGTCGGCTGCCACGCATTTCGGACAGCTTCGAGCCGAGCTCGCCAGAGCGGGAAGGCCCATCGGTCCATACGATCAGATGATTGCAGGACATGCACGCTCGCTCGGTCTTGTCCTCGTCACCAACAACGTCCGTGAATTCGAGCGGGTCCCAGGCCTTCGAATCGACAACTGGATATAGAGACCCCGACAATCGGTGCCGCCTTCGGGTGCGACATCGACCGAAGCCTCGTCAGGAGCCCCCACAACCGAGGAATCACGAACCATGAACGATCCAAACGCCGCGGCCGACGACCGCTCCCCCGTCATCGCAGCCTACGGCCGCTCCCCGTTCACCTTCGCGCGCAAGGGCGCGCTGGTGAAGCTCCGCCCCGACGACCTCGCCGCCCAGGTGGTGCGCGGCGTGGTCGAACGCGCCGGGCTCGACCCCGACGACGTCGAGGACCTCATCGTGGGCTGCGCCTTCCCCGAGGGCGAGCAGGGGTTCAACGTCGCGCGCCTCGTCGGAATGCTGACCGGGACGCTGCCCCTCTCGGTGGCCGGAGCCACCGTCAACCGCTTCTGCGGCTCCTCGATGCAGTCGGTCCACATGGCATCGGGGGCGGTGCGGATGAACGCGGGCGATGCGTTCGTGTGCGCCGGGGTCGAGTCGATGTCCCGGGTGCCGATGGGCGGATTCAACCCGCTGCCCAACCCCGGGCTGCACGAGTCGTTCCCGGCCGCCTACATGAGCATGGGCCAGACCGCGGAGAACGTGGCGGAGCGGTACCAGATCACCCGCACCGAGCAGGAGGCGTTCGCGCTCGAGAGCCAGCAGCGGGCCGCGGCGGCGCGCGCGGACGGACGTCTCGACGACGAGATCGTGCCGGTCGACGCCGGCGGTGCGCGGATCGAGCGCGACGGCTGCATCCGTGAGGACACAAGCCTCGAAGGGTTGGCGGACCTCAATCCTGCGTTCCTCGAAACCGGGACGGTCACCGCCGGCACCTCGTCCCCGCTCACCGACGGTGCGGCGGCGGTCGTGGTGTGCAGCGAGGCGTACGCGGCGGAGCACGGGCTCGAGCCCCTGGCCCGCGTGAAGAGCGTCGCGGTGTCGGGCTGCGCGCCCGAGGTGATGGGGATCGGCCCGGTCGGGGCGTCGCGCAAGGCGCTGGAGCGCGCCGGCATCGACGCCGCGGACGTGGACGTCGTGGAGCTCAACGAGGCGTTCGCCGCGCAGGCCATCGCCTGCATGCGCGACCTCGGGCTCGACCACGAGAAGGTGAACATCGACGGCGGCGCCATCGCCATCGGCCATCCGCTCGGGGCCACCGGCGCCCGCATCACCGGCAAGGCCGCGGCGCTGCTTGTACGCGAGGGCGGGCGGTACGCCCTCGCGACCCAGTGCATCGGCGGAGGACAGGGGATCGCCACCGTCCTGGAGGCGGTCAATTGAGCGCTGACGGGGGAACCATCGCGCGGGCCGCGGTCATCGGCTCGGGGGTGATGGGCGGCGGAATCGCCGCCCAGCTCGCCAACGCCGGGGCGAGCGTGTTCCTGCTCGACGTCGCCGCGCAGGACGGACCGGACCGTTCCGCAGTCGCCCGCGCCGCGGTCGGGCGCCTGGCGAAGTCCCGCCCGCCCGCGTTCATGCACCGCCGGGCGGTACGGCAGATCGATGTCGGAAACATCGACGACGACCTTGCGCGGGCCGGCGAGGCCGACTGGATCGTCGAGGCGGTGGTCGAGCGCCTCGACGTGAAGCGCGACCTCTACGCGCGGCTCGACGCGGTGCGCCGGCCGGGCACCATCGTCTCCTCGAACACCTCGACCATCCCGCTCGGCCGGCTCGTGGAGGGCGCATCGGACGCACTGCAGCGGGACTTCGCCATCACCCACTTCTTCAACCCGCCGCGGTACATGCGGCTGCTGGAGATCGTGCGCGGCCCGCGGACCCGTCCGGACCTGGTCGAGCGGCTCCGCGAGTTCGCGGACCTGCGGCTCGGCAAGGGGGTGGTGGAGTGCAGGGACACCCCGGGGTTCATCGCCAACCGCATCGGGGTGTACTGGATGCAGTGCGCGGTGATCGAGGCGATGGGGGCGGGCTTGAGCGTCGAGCAGGCCGACGCGGTGCTCGGACCCGCCGTCGGCATCCCGAAGACCGGCGTCTTCGGACTTGCCGACCTCGTGGGCATCGACCTCATGCCCCACGTCGTCGCGAGCATGGACTCGCTGCTCGCGCCCGACGACGCGCTGCACAGCTACATGGAGATGCCCGATCTGATCCGCCGGATGATCGCGGACGGCTACACCGGCCGAAAGGGCAGGGGTGGGTTCTACCGGCTGCGGCGCGAGGGCTCGGAGCGGATCAAGGAGTCGATCGACCTCGCCACCGGCGAGTACGGGCCGTCCCGGCGCGCCCGCCTCGCCTGCGTCGAGGCCGCGAAGTCCGGGGGGCCGCGCGCGCTGCTCGCGCACGACAGCGACGAGGGGCGGTACGCGTGGCGGGTGCTCTCGTCGGTGATCGCCTACTCGGCCGGGCTCGTTCCCGAGATCTCCGACGACGTCGCCGACGTCGATGCCGCGATGCGCCTCGGTTACAACTGGCAGGCCGGTCCGTTCGAGATGGCGGATCGGATCGGCGCCGGCTGGCTCGCCGAGCGTTTCCGCGCCGAGGGCCGCGCGGTGCCGCCGATGCTGGAGGCGGCCCGCGAGGCCGGGTTCTACCGGCAGGTCGACGGGCGCGTGGAGCGGATGGACGCCGCCGGACGCTACGCATCGGTCCGTCCGCCGCAGGGCGCGATGCGCCTCGCGGATGCGAAGCGCGGCCGCAAGCGCGTGACGGGCAACGACTCCGCGAGCCTGTGGGATGTCGGGCGCGACGTCGCGTGCCTGGAATTCCACACGAAGATGAACACCATCGACGCGGCGATTCTGGAGCTCATGTCGGAGACGATCGCCCTCGTCCCGGACCGATTCGCCGGGCTCGTCATCCACAGCGACGCCGAGCACTTCTCCGCCGGCGTCAACCTCGGCGAAGCGGTCGCCGCCTTTCGGGCCGGGGCGCCGGACCAGCTCGCGGGCGCGGCGGAGCTCGGCCAGCGCACGTTCAGGGCGATGAAGTACGCTCCGTTCCCGGTGGTCGGCGCGCCGGCCGGAATGGCGCTGGGCGGGGGGTGCGAGATCCTGTTGCACTGCGACGCGATCGTCGCCCACGCGGAGACCTATGCCGGGCTGGTGGAGGCCGGCGTCGGGTTGATCCCGGCGTGGGGCGGGTGCAAGGAGCTGCTCGCGCGGTTCTCGCGCCCGGGGATTGCGGGACCGGTGCCGGGTGGACCGATGCCGCCGGTGAGCCGCGCGTTCGAGATGGTGGGGCTCGCGAAGGTCTCGCAGTCGGCGGCGGAGGCCCGCGAGCTCGGCATCCTCCGCCGTGGCGACGTCATCGTGATGAACCGGGACCGCGTCCTCGGCGAGGCGATTGACAAGGTCCATGCGCTCCGGGACGGCTATGCGCCCCCGGAGCCGCCGGTGCTCCGCCTTCCCGGCCGCTCCGGCAAGGTGGCGCTGGAGTTCGGCGTCGGGGATCTCGCACGGGCCGGGAGGGCGACGCCGCACGACGTCGTGGTCGCCGACGCCCTCGCCCGGGTGCTGACGGGAGGGGATGCCGACCTGACCGACGAGGTTAACGAGGACGACCTCCTCGCGCTGGAGCGCGAAGCTGCGCTCTCCCTGCTGAGCACGGAGGGGACACGAGCACGAATTCAGCACATGCTCGAAACCGGCAGGCCGCTTCGCAATTGAGAAATCTTTTCGACCCTTGAGTGGAGAAAGGCAGATGCGGGTAATGAAAAATGGAATGTTCCATGCGTTGGGAATCATGGGAGCCTTGTCCGGATGCGCCACGATTACCAATGATCCGAACCAACCGGTCGAGTTCGTGGGCCTGAACTGTGCCGAGAGGGAAATCACGTGCACGGCTGAGAACAAACGGGGATCGTGGGATGTCGAGTTGCCGGGGACTGCAATGATCCGGCGTTCGGACGACGTGCTCCATGTCAGTTGTTCCGATGATCAGGGCAAGACGTATCGGACACAAACCGAGAGCCGAATGGGAGGGAAGATAGTCGCGAGCGCCATATTTCTGGACTTCGGCATCGTGGACTCCATCACCGACAAGCATCGGGAATATCCGGCTCAGATCATGGTCGATTGCAGCCGGTAACGATCCGGAGGGAGGCTGGCGATGGAACGAATATGGCTCGACAGCTACACCGAAGGTACGCCGCACGACATCGACCCCGACACGTACCCTTCGCTCGTCGCGATCATCGACGAGGCGATCGCCCGCTTTCCGGACCGCCCGGCGTTCGAGAACCTGGGCGTGCGCATCACCTTCGCGGAGCTCGATCGACTGGCGAAGGACTTCACCGGGTACCTCTCCCGAGCCGGACTCGGCAAGGGTGACCGGATCGCGCTGATGATGCCGAACGTGCTGCAGTATCCCGTCGCGCTCGTCGGGGCGCTGCGCGCCGGGCTCGTCGTGGTCAACACGAACCCGCTCTACACCGTGCGGGAGCTCCGCCACCAGCTCGTCGATTCGGGCGCCCGCGCGATCGTGGTGCTCGAGAACTTCGGGCACGTGCTGGAGGAGTGCATCGACGACACCGACGTCGAGCGCGTGGTCGTGACCGGTCTCGGAGACATGCTGAGCTTCCCCAAGAACGTGCTGGTGAACTTCATCGTGCGGCGGGTCAAGAAGCTCGTGCCCCCGTTCCGTATCGACGGGGCGATTCGCTGGGAGGACGCGCTGAACGCGGGCCGCAAGGCAGCGGTGGCGGCCGACACCGCGGAGCTCGCCGGCGAGGACCTCGCGTTCCTCCAGTACACCGGAGGCACCACCGGGGTCTCGAAGGGCGCGATGCTGACCCACCGCAACATGGTGTCCAGCGTCCTCCAGGCGGACGGCTTCCTGCGTCCCTTCGCCCGCGAGGGGGAGGAAGTGGTCATCACCGCGCTGCCGCTCTACCACATCTTCGCGCTGGCGGTGAACGGCCTGCTGTACATGCGGTTCGGAGGACTGAGCGTGCTGATCACCAACCCGCGCGACATGCCGGGCTTCGTCAGGATCCTCAAGGACATGCGGTTCACCGTGATTACCGGCGTGAACACGCTGTTCAACGGGCTCATGAACACCAAGGGCTTCGACAAGCTCGACTTCTCGGCGATGCGCATCTCGGTCGGCGGCGGCATGGCGGTGCAGAGCGCGGTGGCCGAGCGGTGGAAGAAGATGACCGGCGTCGCGCTTCTCGAAGGCTATGGCCTGACGGAGACGTCGCCGTGCGCGTGCATGAATCCGTTGCACTTCGAGGACTACACCGGGACGGTGGGGGTGCCGATGCCGAGTACCGAGTGCCGGGTGATCGACGAGGAGGGGAACGCGCTGCCCGTCGACGCACCCGGCGAGCTCTGCATCCGCGGCCCGCAGGTGATGCGCGGATACTGGAACCGGCCCGAGGAGACCGCCGCGGCGATCGACGAGGAGGGGTGGTTTCGCTCCGGCGACATCGCCGAGATGGACGCGCGCGGCTTCTTCCGCATCGTCGATCGGAAGAAGGACATGATCCTGGTGTCGGGGTTCAACGTGTACCCGAACGAGGTCGAGGAGGTGGTCTCGCAGCATCCGGAGGTGGCGGAGGTCGGCGCCATCGGGGTGCCGGACGAGCTCAGCGGCGAGGCGGTCAAGATCGTCGTGGTGAAACGCTCTCCTGGACTGACCGAGGAGTCGCTGCGCTCGTACTGCGAGGAGCACCTCACCGGCTACAAGCGCCCGCGGCACATCGAGTTCGCGGACGATGTGCCGAAGACCAACGTCGGGAAGATCCTGCGCAGGGAGCTGCGCGAGCGGTTCTCCGGCTCCGGCGGCGGCTCCGGCGGGTAGCCGGGCCGCCCGGCTGGAGTCCCACGCGACTCGATACGTTCGATCCGTGTTGCCTGGTCCCGAGCATGCCTCTCGGTGAGGCCTCCACGAATGCGTCCATGAACACGTCCATGAGTTCCTCCACGAATTCTCCCATCCGGGCCGATGATGTGTTCGACCCGGGCGCCCGGTTCCGGGTTGCGCTGGTTTCCGATACCCACGGGGATCTCGAACCCCGGATCGTGAAGGCCGTGGAGCGATGCGGCCTCGTGGTCCACGCCGGCGACATCGGCAGCGGCGCGGTGCTCGACACCCTCGCGCACCCCGACCGCCGGGTCACCGCGGTGCGCGGCAACAACGACGTCGCCTCGAAGTGGGACCCGGGCGAGCATCGGCGTCTCGACGAGCTCCCGTGGGAGGCCGTGCTCTCGATACCCGGCGGCAAGCTCGCGGTGACGCACGGACACCAGGTCATGGGCGTCGAGCGCCGGCACGGGTGGCTGCGCGAGCGCTATCCCGACGCCCGCGTCGTGGTGTACGGACACACCCACTGGCGATGCATCGACCGCAGCTCCCGGCCGTGGATCGTCAACCCGGGTGTCGCGGGACGGAGTCGGACTTTCGGCGGTCCGTCGCTGGTCGTGCTCCACGTCGACGACACTCGATGGCGCCTTCGCACCGTGCGCTTCGAGCACGCCACGCCGCGTCGTCGGTGACCGTGGTTTTGCGTGCGCCGCGTCGAGGGCCGGAGCAGAGGTCGGCTCGATGAAACCGATCGGCGCACCCCTGCGCTTCATCGTGTCGAGGTAACCGCGACCCCAGGGGAGACGGCGTCCGGCGGCTCCGGGAGCTGTCCCGGCGGCTCGCCGCATCCACCGGGCGGCGGCGATGGGGAGGCCGGCATCGACCGCCGAATTCCGGCCTGCTCAGGCAGCGCGGCAACGTCCGCTCAGGCCGAAAGACTTCCCGGCGACGCGAGCCGGCAACCGGCCTCGTCCCATACCAGCACCGTCCCCTGCTCGTACCAGTCGCCGAGCACGATGCGGGAGACGGGGCCGGTCTCGAGGCGGAACTCGTGGACGGCGGGGCGATGCGTATGTCCGTGGATCATCCGGGTCGCACCGCATTTCGAGAGCACCCGCACCACTTCGTCGTCGGTGACATCCATGATGTCCTCCGGCTTGAGCCGGGTCCGGGAGCTCGAGGTGGCGCGAACCTTCGCCGCTTCCCGTGCCCGCTCCTCGATCGGCCGAGCGAGGAACGCCCGCTGGATGCCGGGGTCTCGCGCGTAGCGCCGGAACGTCTGGTACTCGACGTCGCGGGTGCAGAGCGTGTCTCCGTGCAGGAGCACCGCGCGCTCGTCCATGGCCTTGATGACGAGCGGCTCGTCGACCAACCGGCACCCGGTGCGCCGGGCGAACGCGTCGCCGAGCAGGAAGTCGTGGTTGCCGCGGATCAGGTCGACGGGGACGCCGGCGGCGACGGTCTCGGCCAGTGCGGTCTCGACCTCGGGGTGGGGCGGTCGGTCATCGTCGTCGCCGAGCCACAGGTCGAACACGTCGCCGAGGAGGTAGAGTCTGTCCGCCCGCCGCACGGGGCCGGCGAGAAACTCCGCGAACGCGGCGACCGCGCCGGGCCGATGCGCCGAGAGATGGACGTCGCTCGCGAACAGGAGCATTACGGGAGAGTCGGGTGCGTCACGGTGGGGCCGGGGGGAGTACGAGGAGGCTCGGATAGGATGTACGGCGGGTTTCGGGGTGCGCCATGATAGTCGCCGGTGTCGCGGGAGGCGAGATTGTGTCCGCCTCGTTCGGGAGAAGGGCCGCAGCGTCATGATCTCGCGGGCGTTACGCCTGCGCGTCCGGTGTCCGAGTTCGATGGACGAAGGGCTTGTTTGATCCCGGGCTCCTTCGACGCTTCCGAGAGCGTTCCCCTCCGCGACTCGCGACGGGAGCGACCGGAAGACGCCGCCTTCCCGCTGCTGCCATCGTGATTCACCGCGCCCGGTTGCCGGTTCGGCAGCCGGAGGAGATCGCGGTAGAATTGCACGCGGGTCGGCGCAATGAACGAACAGGATCCCGACGGATACCGCGGAACACGCATGACGAGCGGCGACACCGCCAGGGCCGGTCTGAAGCAGGAGACGATCGCGATCGTCGCGGTTGGTCTCACCATGCTGGGCACGATGCTGTACACCACGGGCCGGCTCGAAGCCCGTATCGACCGCGCTCAGGCCGAGATGCGAGCGGACCGCGAAGTCTTTACCCGGGAGATATTGCGCCTCACCTCGGAGCAGTCCCGTCTTGCCGGCATCGTCGAAGGCGCTCGCCCCGAGTAGATTCGACTGTCGGCTCGATTTCCTCTCCTTGCGTCCTGGCGGCACGGCGCGCACTCACCCTGGAGGAGGACGAAGATGGCCGCCGCACCGGACCTGCACCCGCCGCACCGCATCCCGGACGGAATCCCGGCTGACGAGTGGGCAGTGCGCTGCGATCTCGCCGCCGCCTACCGACTCTGCGCGCTGTACGGCTGGACCGATCTCAACAACACCCACTTCTCCGCCCGGATCCCCGGCACCGAGGACGAGTTCCTGCTCAATCCGTTCGGCCTGTTCTTCGAGGAGATCACCGCCTCGTCGCTGATCCGCGTCGACCGCCGCGGCGACGTCACCGGCGGCTCCGACTACGGCATGAACAAGGCGGGTTTCATCATCCATGGTGCGATTCACATGAACCACCCGCACCTTCACTACGTGATTCACACCCACTCGCGCTACGGGGTGGCGGTGTCGATGCAGCGGCACGGGCTGCTTCCCAACAGCCAGAAGGCGCTGACCATCATGGGATGGGTCGGCTACCACGACTTCGAGGGGACCGCCACCGAGGCGGGAGAGCGCCCGCGCATCGTACGCGACCTCGGCGACCGCCGGCTTCTCATCCTGCGCAACCACGGGCTGCTCTCGGTCGGCGAGACCATGGGCGAGGCGTTCGTGTGGATCTATCGTCTGGAGACCGCCTGCCGTCACCAGATCGACGCCTTGGCCGGCGGAGTGGAACTGCAACCGATCTCGCCCGAGACGCAGCAGCGGACCATCGAGCAGGGGCGCCGAATGTACGGCCCCGGCGGCTTCGTCGAAGCCGGAAAGGAGTGGCCTGCCCTGCTGCGCCAACTCGAACGCGCGGGGATGGACGACTACTGCGCGTGACCCGGCCCCCGATCGGCGACCGGTTCCTCTCCAATTGTCTCCTTCGACCTTGCGGGTTTCTTGCGGTGGCGCGGGGAAGGCGGGCTGGAGCCCCAGGCGAAGGAAGTGTCAAATGGCGATACTGCGAATCCGGGCGATCACGAAACGTACCGTCGATCGGCTTTCCGACGCCGTCGGGTCAGGCGTGATTCGGCGCCGACCGGCCGGAAGTCCGCACATCAACGGCCGCGGATGCGGGCCATGCGCACGTTGAAGTCCCGCTCGCTGTCGCAGGCAAGCGCCGCCGCGACAATGGCCGCCTCGGACAATCCGGCGAACGCCGGCACGTCGGCCGGGAACCCGTCCGAAACCTCGATGCCCCGAGACAGCAACATCTGGCGCACCATCTCCGCTCGGCCTTCCGCCCGACTCTGATCCCGCAGGGAACGCAGCAGCGAGTCGTTGTCCGGCCCCGTCCCCTCCTGTGTCCCCAGCCTCCGGCCCAGACGTTCCAGAATCGCGCTGGTCCGCGCCGAACGCCCGACCTCGTTCATCGCCTCGTGGATGTCCTCCGCTCGCCAGCCGGGAAACGCCGCGCTCCGGGGCGACTCCCGGTAGGCACCCTCCACCAGCAGATGAATCGAGAGTCCCGGCATCCGACTCTTCGGGCGGCTCGGTGCCCGCCGCTCCGGCACCTCCACCCACAGCTCGGGGAACCCCCACGCCTCCCGGTCGTCCGAAGTGCCATGCCCTCCGCCGGGCGGCCGATTCGGCAAACGAGCGGACGCACGCTAGACTTGAAGAGGTCCGGAGCCTTGGTGGTCGTATCGGCCTCGAAATCGTCCGAAGGAATGCCGTCCTGGTGGAGTGAGCGGCGGCCTTGACGACAAGAACGTCGTTTGCGAGCGGGCGAGCATCCGTCTTGAGTCGGCTCACCCGGACAACGAAGCCCGAAGCCCGAGTCACTACAGCTTCTCCCTCCGACGAGTACCGCCCCAAGCCCGAGTCACTACAGCTTCTCCCTCCGACGAGTACCGCCCCATGTTCTTCGACACCCGACTCTGGCAGTTCACCCGCGGCGTGCGCCTGCGAATCGCGACCGCGGTGGCCATGGGTGTATTCGCATCCCTCATGGGGATCGGGCGGCTCGCGCTGCTCGGGTGGCTGCTCGCGCGGGTCTTCGCCGGGGACACGTTCTCCGAGCTGATGGTGCCCTTCCTGCTCGTGGCGGCGGTGATGGTGCTGCGCGGCTGGATCGAGCACACCCGCGCCATGGTTGCCCACCGCACCGCGGCGATGGTGCAGCTTGAGCTTCGCAAGCGGCTCTACGCCAGGGTGGTCGCGCTCGGCCCCTCCTACTTCGGGCTCGAGCGCACCGGCGCGGTCATGATCTCGATGATCGACGGGGTCGAGCAGCTCGAGACCTATTTCGGGGAGTACCTGCCGCAGCTTCTGGTCTCCTTCATCACCCCGATCGCCGTGTTCGCGCTGCTCGCGTTCCTCGACTTCCCCGTCGCCGCCCTGATGTTCGCGTTCGCGATGTTCACCCTGTTCGCGCCGGCGTCGTTCCAGCGCTGGGACGCGAAGAGCAGCATGCGGCGGTCGAAGGCGTATCGGGGATTCGCGGCCGAGTTCCTCGACGCGATCCAGGGGCTCGCGACGCTGAAGGCGTTCGGCCAGAGCACCACGCGCGGGCGGCTGCTGGCGGAGCGCGCGCACGAGGTGTTTCGCAGCACGATGTGGGTGCTCGCGACCAACTCGCTCACCCGGGGCCTCACCGACACCGGCATCGCGGTGGGGAGCGCCGCGGTGCTGGCGTTCGGAGCGTGGCGGGTGACGCAGGGCCAGATGGGTCTCGACGTGCTGCTCGTCGTCCTGATGATGGGCATCGAGGTGTTCCGACCGCAGCGCGATCTGCGCGCCCTGCTGCACAACGGGATGATGGGCCGCGCCGCGGCGGACGACATCTTCACGGTGCTGAACGCGCGTCCGAAGGTGGAGCCGCCGGCGGAGCCGGTCGAGCTCGATGGTCCGCTCGCGCCGGAGGTGGCGTTCGACGACGTGTCGTTCGCCTATCCCGGCGGTCGCCGCGCCGCGCACCGCAAGCTCGCGTTCCGGGTCGAGCCCGGCGAGCGGGTGGGGTTCGTGGGAGAGAGCGGGGCCGGGAAGTCCACCATCGTGCGCCTGCTCCTTCGCTTCTACGACCCCGACGAGGGCGCGGTGCGGATCGGCGGGCATGATCTGCGTACGCTCCAGCCCGACGACGTCTACCGCAACGTCGCGGTGGTCAACCAGGACACGTACCTCTTCCACGGCACCGTCGAGGAGAACCTTCGGTTCGGCAAGCCCGATGCAACCGCCGACGAGGTCGAGGCGGCGGCGCGCGCCGCCAACGCCCACGAGTTCATCTCCCGGCTGCCGCAGGGCTACACCTCGGTCATCGGCGAACGGGGGATCAAGCTCTCGGGCGGCCAGCGCCAGCGCATCGCCATCGCCCGCGCGCTGCTGCGCGACGCGCCAATCCTGATCCTCGACGAAGCGCTCTCCGCGGTGGACGCGGAGAACGAAGCGGTCATCCAGAGCGCGCTCGACCGCCTGATGCAGGGCCGCACCACGCTCATCTTCGCCCACCGGCTGTCGAGCGTGATCGGGGCGGACCGCATCCTCGTGCTCGACCACGGCGCCATCGTCGAGACCGGCGACCATGGGTCGCTGATGCGCGCGGGCGGCGCCTATCTGCGCCTGATGGGGACCCAGGCCGAGGAGAGGGCGCAGGCCGATGCAGCGCTCGCGGTGCCGTCCGAGGACCGCACGGACCACCGCGACGTCCCGCTCGAAGATCTGCAGGCCGAGGACGCGGCGGCGCACCACGAACCCACCGACGCCATCCTGCGTGCGGAGGGGCTGAGCTGGGGCGGCGCATTCCGCGAGCTGTTGCGCCACGTTGTGCCCTGGAAGGTGAAGTTCTCGGTCGTTCTCGTCTTCGGAATCATTCGGGTTGCCGCCCTGATCGGGGTGGGGGTGGCGAGCGCGCTGGCGGTGGCCGCGGTCAAGCAGGGCGAGCCGTTCACGCAGTACCTGGTGGTTCTCGCCATCATCGCGCCGCTCGCCGGGGTGCTGCACTGGCTGGAGTCCTGGTTCGCGCACGACATGGCGTTTCGGATGCTCGC
This sequence comes from Gammaproteobacteria bacterium, assembly GCA_022826505.1. Classification (GTDB taxonomy): domain Bacteria; phylum Pseudomonadota; class Gammaproteobacteria; order HK1; family HK1; genus HK1. The sequence continues at coordinate 16,831 of JAJDUQ010000168.1, read as the reverse complement.
CGAGATGCGCATCGCGCTCTACGAGAAGCTCGACCGGCTCGCGCCGGCCTACCTCGTGCGCCGGCGCACCGGCGATCTGGTCGGGATGGCGACCCACGACGTCGAACTCGTGGAGTACTTCTTCGCCCACACCGTGGCGCCGTTCTTCGTCGCCGTACTCGTCCCGGCCGTGGTCATCGGCACGCTCGGGTGGTTCGGCTGGCAGATGGCGGTCGCGCTCGTTCCGTTCCTCGCGCTGGTGGCGCTGAGTCCGTTCCTCGCGCGCCACCGCATCGACACCCTGGGCTCGCGGGCCCGCGAGGCGTTCGGTGACATGAATGCGCACGCGGTGGACACCATCCAGGGTCTTTCCGAGATCGTCGCGTTCCAGCGCACGAAGACTCGCGCGAAGGAGTTCGTCGCCCGCATCGAGCGGCACACGGGGCTGCGACTGCCGTTCTTCTCCGACCTCACTTGGCAGACCGCGGTCCTGGAGGCGGCGACCGGCCTCGGCGGGCTCGTGGTGGTCGTGACCGGCGCGCACCTGACTGGAACCGGGGCACTCGAGCCGGCGATGTTGCCGATGCTCGTCCTGCTTGCGATGTCCGCGTTCCTGCCGGTGTCGGAGATCGCCCACATCGGCCGGCAGCTCGCCGACACCCTCGGCGCCACCCGCCGGCTCTACGCGGTGCACAACGAGGTCGAGGCGGTGAAGGACGGCCCGGGGGTGGAGGCGACGGTGGGCACGACGGGAGCCGACGGCCGCAAAGTGACGAGGTTCCACCCGCGAGGCACCGGGGCACGGGACGAGGAGGGCGCCGGACAGGATGCGGCGGTATGTGCCGCCGCGGCAGCGCCCTCGGGTCATGGAGGTGACGGACACGGCGCGGGTGCGTCGCCCGTTGCGCGTATCGAGCCGCCGTCGCGTACCGGCGGGATCGCGATCGAGGTGCGGGACGTCGATTTTTCCTACTTCGGCAACCGCCGGCTCGCGCTCGACGGCGCCACGTTCACGGTGCCGGCGGGCCGCACCCTCGCGCTGGTCGGGCCGTCGGGGGCGGGCAAGACCACCGCGGCGCACCTGCTGATGCGGTTCTGGGACCCGGGCTCGGGCACTATCCGGTTCGACGGGCACGACTTGCGCGAGTACCGGCTCGATGACCTGCGCGACCGGGTCGCGCTGGTGACCCAGGACACCTACCTGTTCAACGAGACGCTGCGCTCGAATATCCTTCTCGCACGGCCGGAGGCGACGGAGGAAGAGCTCGAAGAAGCGGTGCGCCGCGCCTCGCTCGGCACCTTCGTCGAGGCGCTCCCGGACGGGCTGGAGACCAGGGTCGGCGAACGGGGCGTACGGCTTTCGGGCGGGCAACGCCAGCGCGTCGCGATCGCACGGGCGTTCCTGAAGGACGCCCCGGTGCTCATCCTCGACGAGGCGACCTCGCACCTCGACGCGGTGAACGAGCAGGCGGTGCGTCACGCGCTCGAGTCGCTGATGAGCGACCGCACCACCATCGTGATTGCGCATCGCCTGTCCACGGTGCGCAACGCCGACCGGATCGTGGTGCTCGACGCGGGGCGCTCGGAGGAAGCCGGGAGCCACGACGAGCTGATAGCCCGCGGCGGGCTGTACAGCCGGCTGGTTGGGCGGCAGATGACGGCGGCGGCCTCCGGGCGGTGAAGGCCGGGGCGGGGGCCTCGTACTGATCGGACGGCACATGGCGACCGTCGTGGAGCGTGGATACCGAGCAACCGATTTGTCTTCAGTCACCCAGACCGACCACCGGCCGGCACTTTCGCGGATATTCACAATTCAAGAACAGATTGACCGATATGTAGGTCATGAATACTCTTATACCTTATATATCGGTCAATTTGTGATTTCATGTCCAACAAACCACGGACCTACTCACGCCTTTCCCGAGAGGCGACGCTGCTCCTCGGCAAGCGGATCAGGCTCGCCAGGAAACAGCACCGCATGTCGGAGCACGACCTCGCGGCGCGCGTCGGCATCGCCAGGAGCACGCTGCAACGAATCGAGAAGGGCGATCCGGCAGTCGAGATCGGCCTGGTGTTCGAGGCGGCCACCCTGACCGGCGTCGACCTGTTCGTCCCGGAGGCCACGACGCTCGCCCCGCAGATCGGTCGCATCGACGACAAGCTCGCGCTGATGCCGGGCTCCATTCGCAGGACCAAGCGCGAGATCGACGATGACTTCTGATGGCACGCCGCCGCGCGAAGCGTTCGTGTGGGTCTGGCTCCCCGGCAGAACGGAGCCGGTGGTGGCGGGGCGGATTCAGGCGGAGGGATCCCGATACATCTTCAACTACGGGCGTTCCTATCTTTCGCGACACGAGGCGATACCGATTCACCTGCCCGAGTTGCCGCTCCAGTCGGGCGCAATCGAGCCCGAGCCGCCGCTCGATATTGCCAACGCCCTGCGGGACGCCTCGCCCGACGCGTGGGGACGGCGAGTCATCGTCAATCGCCTCACCGGAGCACGGGGCAGAGCGGCCGACCTTGTGGATCTGGACGAGCTGACGTTCATGCTCCAGTCGGGGTCCGACCGGATCGGAGCGCTCGACTTCCAGGCCTCTCCTTCGGAGTACGTCCCGCGCGAGAGCGACAGCGCTCCGCTGGAGGACCTCCTGCACGCCGCCGATCTGGTCGACCGGGGTCTGCCGCTGAGCCCGAATCTGGCGGAGCCGTTGCAGCACGGTACGTCGATTGGAGGAGCGAGACCGAAGTGCCTCGTTCGCAGCGGCGAACGCCGTCAGGTCGCCAAATTCTCCTCGTCCACCGACACCTACAGCGTGATCAAGGCCGAATTCATCGCCATGCGTCTCGCCGCAATCGCTGGTCTGGACGTAGCCCGGGTCGAGCTGACGCGGACGATGGACAAGGATGTCCTTCTGGTCGGGCGTTTCGACCGGGAGCGCACGAAGAAGGGCCGGACACGCCGCGCCATGGTCTCGGCCCTGACGCTCCTGGGCCTCGACGAACGCCTGGCGGCGCACGCGTCGTACGAGGACCTGGCCGACATCGTCCGGGCACGCTTCACCGCCCCGGTGGAGACGCTCCGGGAGCTGTTCGCCCGCATGACGTTCAACATCCTCGTCGGCAACACCGACGACCACGCCCGCAACCATGCGGCATTCTGGGATGGTGGCCACCTCACCCTCACCCCGGCCTACGACATCTGCCCGCAGTCGAGGGTGGGGCGCGAGGCGTCGCAGGCCATGCGGGTCCGCGGGCACGAGCGCCGGAGCCAGCTCGCGCTGTGTCTGGCCGCGGCGCACAAGTACCTGCTTGCCGAGGACGAGGCGATGCAGATCATGAGGCGCCAGATCGCTGCGATCAGAACCGGCTGGGACGCGGTTTGCGACAAGGCACGACTGGCCGAAGCCGATCGGCGACTGCTCTGGCGGCGGCAGATCCTGAACGGCCTGGCGTTCGAGGGGCTGGAGGGGCGGCTCGGCGACGTGATCGACGGTCTGGACGACGGCTGACCTGCGCTTGTCGTTCGGCATGGACGGTGCTGGGCGTTCACACCGGCCGGACCGCGAAGGGAAGGGGGCGATGCGGCGCACGGGGTCGCCATGCAATCCACGCTCCACAATCAATCTTTCGACGCTCCGGGAATCCTCCTTGCGCCCGTCGCCGAGACGGTGCCGGTCGAGGAGCACCTTTGCGTCCCCGGGCGCGAACACCTCGCGCCTCGCCCCGTCGTCCGATTCGGCAAGAGGGGAAGGCACGGTAGACTCAACCGCAGCGGGATGCAGACGCGACCACTGCGCACCCACCCATCGGGGCGTGAGGAAGACGCGATGACGAGTCAAGCTGCCGCGAGGGCCGGCCTGAAGCAGGAGACGATCGCGATCGCTGCGGTCGGCCTGACCCTCCTCGGCGCGATCCTGCTCACCACGAGTCGGCTCGAAGCCCGGATCGAGCGTGTCGAGGTCCGGATGGAGCGTGTTCAGGCCGAGACCCGGGCAGAAGCCCGAGCGGACCGCGAAGCCGTCGCTCGGGACCGCGAAGCCTTTTCCCGAGAGATCCTTCGCCTGACCGCCGGGCAGTCCCGTCTCGCCGGCATCGTCGAGGGTTCCCGCACCGAGTAGGGCCGGGCGCAGGTGCAACGGACCGGGTGGAGGCTCCGCGCCGCCGGACGGATGGTCATCGAGCGGCGCCGTGCTCGGGGGTGGCGAGAAACAGGCCGACGGAAGCAGGCCGTCCCACCGCGAAGCGCCACATGCGCTTCCTCCATACGCTTCCTCAATGCCAGATGTCCGGCATCGAAGCCTTCTTCCTGGCCATGAATTCCCGGAGCGCCTCGTCCACGGAAGCGTCGAGCGGCGGTGCCTCGTACGTGCGCAGCGTTTCCTTCCACTTGGCGTTGGCGCGCACCATGGAATCCTTGCCGCCGGCCTCGATCCAGTTCTCCCAGGAATCGGTGTCGGCGATCTCGCACTCGTGAAAGGCGTCCTCGTAGCGGGAAAGCGTGTGGGCGCAGCCGAAGAAGTGATTGCCGGGCCCCACCTCCCGGAAGGCGTCGAGCGCCAGCGCGCCGCGGTGGCGCCTTCGCCTGAACAACCGGTCCCGAGTCGAGTGATCGGGGAGGAGTGGCGATCATACTTCGGCACACCGCGTGGGTGGTGAATCTCTGCGCGCTCCTGCGTCGTCTCCGGCCATCCGCGCTCCCGGGGCTCGCTGAACGGTCTTGGCCCGATGTGCGTGGTTGACGCACACCGGGCGAACTCCGGGGAGTAGACTTGCGCCGTGCCGCGGGCCGGGTAGGACGCGCTCTGCCGCACGACAGGGAGGGCCTCCATGAGACTCGGACGAGCATTCCTGAGGGACATCATCGCGAGCGTCGCCACGGCGGGGCAGGGGTTGCTCGGTCGGCGGGCGGACGACCGCCCGGACGAGGACATCCGCGGGCTCTGCCTCGCCCTGCTTCGCACCAAGGGCGAGGCGTCGGTGGTGACGCTCGCCCGTCGCACCCTCGATGCGTTCGCCCGTCTCGACGCGGACGGACAGGAGGCGTTCTTCGAGTTCCTGCGCGGCGACCTCGGCGCCGAGCCGGAGGCCCTCGACGCGGCCCTGGAGCGCTACCGCGCCTCGCCGGACCCGGAGACGGCGGCGGCGCTCGCGGCAGCCGCCGAGCCGCGGCGCCAGGAGCTCCTGCGCCTGATGAATACCGCTCCGGACGGCACCCGCGACATCCTCGCGATGCGCGTCGCGCTGCTCGACGCGCTTTCCCGGAACCCGGATCTCAAGCTCGTGGACGACGACTTCGTGCACATGCTCCGCTCCTGGTTCAACCGCGGATTCCTCGACCTGCACCGCATCGACTGGCGCACCCCGGCGCTCGTGCTCGAGAAGATCATCGAATACGAGGCGGTGCATCAAATTCTCGACTGGGAGGACTTGCGCCGGCGCCTGGAGTCGGACCGACGCTGCTTCGGCTTCTTTCACCCTTCGCTGCCCGACGAGCCGCTCATCTTCGTCGAGGTGGCGCTGTGCAAGGGGCTGGCCGGATCGGTCACGGATCTGCTCTTCGGCGAAGTCGAACCGGACATCGGCGCGGACACCGCCATCTTCTATTCCATCAGCAACTGCCAGCGAGGCCTCACCGGCGTCTCCTTCGGCAACTTCCTCATCAAGCAGGTGGTGCGGGAACTTGCGACGGAGAATCCGCGGCTGCGCCGTTTCGCCACCCTCTCCCCGATTCCGGGCTTCCGCAAGTGGCTGATTCGAATGGCGAATGAGGGACGGCTTCCGGCTGGACGGGACGGTGGGAAGGCGGCCCTCGACGCGATCGAAACGCCGGACTGGCGGGCCGATCCCCCCCCGGGGGAGCATTTGAGAGCAGACTTGTCGCGTCTGTGCGCGCACTACCTGCTGCGCGCCAAGCGCGGGAACCATCCTCTCGACGCGGTCGCCCGGTTTCACCTGCGCAACGGCGCCCGGCTCGAACGAATCAACTGGATGAGCGACCCCTCGCCGACCGGCATGGCCCAGTCCGCCGGCATGATGGTGAACTACGTGTACGACGAGGCGGACGTCGTGGCCAATCACGAGGCGTACGTCAATGACGGCCGGATCGCGCACTCGAAGGCGATTGCCTCACTCCTGGGCGCGGCAAGGGAACGTGGCCGTCGCGTGGCGCGCGTGCCGTGACGCCGTCGCCGGCTTCCCCGGGCATCGCCCCGATGACTCGTGCCGCCTCTCAGTACCAAGCGAGCACCGCGAATCCCGGCCGCCGTCCGGACCCGACGCGGGCGTCGACCCTGGAGCCGCCGGCGGGGGATGCCGTCAGGCAGGGTCCGGCGGCGGCGTCCAGACGGTGTCCGGATCGAGGGGATACACCGGCCGTGGAAGTCCCTTCCACGCGAAGCGGTCGAGGACGGGGGCGGTGACTCCCGGGGTGTCGATCTCGTACACCTGATCCGGGGCGAACCAGAGGTCGAATCCGGCGCGGAAGTGTCCGCGGGACTTGACGCAGACGGTGCGCGCGGTGCCGGCCTCGAGGCCGAGGGCCTCGAAGAAGACGGGGTCGGCGGTCTGGTGCCGGGCGCTGATCACCACCGCCGTGATGCCGTCCTCGCCTCCGATCTCCAGCGCCGCCATCGGCGCGAGGTCGAGGGTTCGGCCCGCGAAGATTCCACGCCGGCCGACGACGGGACCTTCGTGCACGGCGCGGACGATGGCCGGGACCTCGAAGCGCTTTGCGAACTCGGTTTCTCCGGCGGAGTTGAACACCGCGGCGATGGTTGCGCCGACTCCTGCTTCGCGCGCGGCGTGTGCGAGGTCCGGGTCGAAGAACGAGCCGTAGAGGACCCCCTGCGCCCCCGCTTCGACGAGCGCCCGCAGCAACCACGTGGTGTTGCCGCTGCCGCCGCCTCCAGGGTTGTCACCGGCATCGGAGAAGATGACCGGGGCTCGATTCGGTCCGTTCGAGAGTGCGAGCGCGACGGCCTCCTCGATCGACGTGAGGTGCCTTGCGTAGCGTGACCGCTCGGACCACGCGCGTTCGGCGATCTCCAGCGCGAGCGCGCGGGCGGGGACTGCGTCCTCGCGTCCCGTCACCACGACTGCGAGCCCGTTCTTCGGCGTGTCCCCGAACACGAACCCTCCGAAGATGGACACGTTGAGTATCGCGCCTCCGTGCTCGCGCTTGCGGCGCTGCCCGTAGTCGATGAGTTCCCCGTACGGACCCGAGGCGGTGAGCAGGGTGACGCTGGGTGGCGTGAGGGGCAGCCGTACCAGGGTCCCCCGCGGGCGCATTCCGGCGAGCATCGCCCGAACCGTGTGCGCCGCCTCCTCGCCGCGCTCGCGCATGTCCACGTGAGGGTTCGTCTGATAACCGATGATCACGTCCGCGACGTCGACCATCCGCTCGGAGAGGTTGGCGTGCAGATCGAGGGTCGCGACAATCGCCGCATCGGGTCCGGCCGCGTCGCGGATGCGGGCGAGCATCTCCCCGTCCGGGTCCGTGGATTCGGTCGAGACCATCGCGCCGTGGTTCGCGACATAGACGGCTTCGAGCGGAGCGGACTCCCGAAGTCCGGCCGCGATGGTCTCGACGGTCGCAGCGAAGAACGCATGATCGACCGGTCCCCAGGGCGGGCAGTCGGTGACTACGACCGGAACCGGCTCCCATGGTCCGGTGGCGTCGAGGGTTCTGACGAATGCGGCCATCTCGGTGGAGATGACCGAATCGGGGCGCCGCGCCTGTGTCAGGATTTCCTCGCCTTCGAAGTAGTACCGCGCCAGGAAGTCCGCCTCGGTGGCGACCGGGGCGAAAGCGTTGCTCTCCAGCGACATGCCGACGAGCGCGATGCGGGGGGCTCGCGATGCTCCATTCACCTGCCTCGTTCCGGTCAACGTTCGGGCTCCTTCGCGGTCGACCCTGTTGGCGACGGTGATCCGGGCCGGAGCGAACATCCACCCCTTGCTCGCGGTTCGGCCGAGCCAACATCTCGCTGCATGTCACGGCGGCGCGGAATACACTTCGGTGGTCGCCAGTATGCCACTCCGCCGACGCCATCCGGCGGGTTCGTTTCGAATCGTGCCGGGAGACCTCGGCGCGCGGAGCATCCAAACCAGTGACTACCGAACAAGGTTCCGCAACGCGACGGCGTACGCGCCGGTCGGGAGGGCGAGGAGCCAATCGCCGGGGTACGGGCTCGGCGGTCCGGCAGCTTCCGTGGGAGCTTCCCGTCAACAACGACGCCCCCACCGAGCCGCTCACCGCCGAGCAGGTACAGGCGGTGCACGACGGGGCGATGAGGGTGCTCGAGGAGATCGGGATCGAGTTCCTGAACGACGAGGCCCGCGAGGTGCTGAGGTCGGCCGGCTGCGAGACGAGCCCCGGCAGCACCAACGTGCGCATGGACCGGGCGCTCGTGATGGAGAAGGTAGGCCTCGCGCCGTCGCGGTTCACCATCACCCCGCGCAACCCCGAGCGGGAGCTCGTCATCGGCGGGCGTCACATGGTGTTCGTCAACGTGTCGAGTCCGCCGAACTGCTCCGATCTCGACCGCGGACGGCGGGCCGGCGACCGCGAGAGCTACCGGGACCTGCTCAAGCTGACCCAGTACTTCAACTGCATCCACATGGCCGGTGGTTATCCCGTGGAGCCGGTCGACCTGCACCCGTCGGTTCGCCATCTCGACTGCCTCCATGACAAGCTCGTTCTGACCGACAAGGTTGCGCACGCGTACTCGCTCGGCACCGCGCGCATCGAGGACGTGATGGAGATGGTGCGCATCGCGGGCGGACTCACCCACGAGGAGTTCGAAGCGAAGCCGCGGATGTACACCAACATCAATTCCTCGTCGCCGCTCAAGCACGACTGGCCGATGCTCGACGGCGCGATGCGTCTCGCGCGCCGCGGCCAGCCCACCATCGTCACTCCGTTCACGCTGGCCGGGGCCATGGCCCCGGTGACGATCGCCGGCGCGGTGACCCAGTTCGTGGCCGAGGGGCTGTCCGCGATCGTGCTGCTCCAGTGCGTGAAGCCGGGCGTGCCGTGCGCGATCGGGTCGTTCACGTCGAACGTGGACATGCGTACCGGTGCGCCGGCCTTCGGGACGCCCGAGTACATTCGGGCCACTCAGATCTCCGGGCAGATGGCACGCTTCTATGGCTTGCCGCTGCGTGCTTCCAACGCCTGCGCCGCGAACTGCCCGGATGCGCAGGCCGCGTGGGAGAGCGCGTTCTCACTGTGGTCGGCGGTGGCGGCGGGGGTGAACGTGGTCTACCACGCCGCGGGGTGGCTGGAAGGGGGCTTGTGCGCGTCGTACGAGAAGTTCGTGATGGACTGCGAGACTCTCCAGCAGATCATCACCTACCTCAAACCGGTGCCGGTGACCTACGACGACATCGCGGTGGACGCCATCCGGGAGGTAGGCTCCGACGGTCACTTCTTCGGTTGCCAGCATACCCAGGATCGGTACGAGACCGCGTTCTACGGCCCCTTCCTCTCCGACTGGAGCAACTTCGAGAACTGGGAGGAGCGCGGTTCGGTCGACACGGTGCGGCGGGCGAACGCCGTCTGGAAGAAGGTCCTCGCCGAGTTCGAGGCGCCGGGGATGGACGAGGCGATCAGCGACGAGCTCACCGCGTTCGTGGAGCGGCGCAAGCGCGAGGGCGGGGCGCCGACGGATTTCTGAGCCCGGCCGCCGCCGTCGCGTTCATGCCGGCGAGTCGGCGTTCGAGCGACGCGCGCGGTGCGAGGCACGGACGGGGAACGCATGATTTCCATGGCACCGGATGGTCCCTCGGCACCGCCACTCGGCCCGCCGGGCGTCGCTGCTTGATTCCCGGCGCGGCAGAATCTCTCACGAAATCGCCGATTGGGTGCCGTTCATGAATCGCAATGACCGTCAGCGGCGCTGTGCAGGCGTTCGCAATGCCCGGTAGGGGCTCTCGCGCCGCGACCCTCGTCGGCCGGCGTCGCGGGGGCATCCGCCGGGCCGCGGCGGCGCGCGCGCGGCCAGGCGTCGGGGCGGTCGTCCAGCCGGTCAATCGCATTCCGACCTACGCGCTCCTGGACCCCGCAGCCGAAGAGGCCATTCATCAGGCGTCGATGCGGATTCTCGAGGAGATCGGCGTCGACTTCCGTGGAGACTCCGAAGCGCTGGCACTGTGGCGCGCGGCCGGGGCGGAGGTTGCCGGCGAGCGGGTGCGCATTCCGCGCGAGCTCGCGATGGCCCAGCTTGCGCTCGCGCCGGCTCGGTTCACGCAGCACGCGCGCGACCCGGTCCGGAGCGTCGAGATCGGCGGCTCGAACCTCGTCCTCGCCCCCGTTTACGGGCCGCCGTACGTGCGTGCACTCGACGGCGCCCGGCGCCGGGGGACACTCGAAGACCTCGAGAACTTCATCAAGCTCGCCTGCCGGCTCCCGGCCCTCAACCACTCCGGCGGAATCGTCTGCGAGCCGCAGGACGTTCCCGTACCCAAACGGCACCTGGAGATCTTCCGCGCCCATGTGCGTTACTCCGACATGCCGTTCATGGGCGCGGTGAACGCGCCGGATCGGGCGATGGACTGCGTCGAGATGGCCCGGATCGTGTTCGGGGGGGTGGATGCCGGCGGGGCAGACACCGGCGGGACCGACACCGCTGGAACCGACGCTGGCGGAAGCGGCGCCGGCGGGGCAGACGCCGGACGGATCGAGACCGGCGAACGCACCGTCCTCATCTCGCTCGTCAACGGCAATTCCCCGCTGGTGTGGGACGCGACCATGCTGGGTGCGATGAAGGTCTACGCGCGCCACCGCCAGGCCCTGCTCGTCTCTCCGTTCATCATGCAGGGCGCGAACACCCCGGTGACCACCGCCGGCGCGCTCGCCCAGCTCAACGCCGAGGCGGTGGCCGGCATGGCGTTCGCCCAGCTCGTTCGTCCCGGCACTCCGGTCGTGTACGGCAACACGCTCGCCACGGTGTCGATGCAGTCAGGGGCGCCCACTTACGGCACCGCGGAAACGGTCATCCTCGGGCTGGCGATCACCCAGCTCGCGCGGCGCTACGGCGTGCCGTCGCGCACCGGGGGGATGCGCACCGGGTCGAAAACCTGCGATGCAGACGCAGGTGCGCAGTCGATGATCGCCATGCTCTCGGCGATGCTCGGCCGCGTGCATTTCGTCCTGCACGCGGCGGGGTTCCTGGAGAGCGGGCTGTCGGCGAGCTTCGCCAAGATGGTGATGGACGCGGATCAGCTCGCCCATCTGCTCGGAATCGCCAAGGGACTCGACGTGGACGACGACACGCTCGCGCTTGGCGCCATCCGCGACGTCGGTCCGTCGGGGCACTTCTTCGGCCACGGCCACACCATCGAGCATTACGACTCGGCGTTCTACCGGCCGATGACGGCGGAAACCGGAACCTGGGACCAGTGGGTGGAGGAGGGGAGGAGGGACGTGGAGGCCCGGGCGGCCGCGGTCGCAGCCTCGCTCATCGACTCCTTCGAGCCGCCTCCTCTCGACGAAAGCGTTGCCGAAGGGCTCGACGAGTTCGTGGCCCGTCGCAGTCGCGAGCTTCCGGACGAGGCGTTCTGAACTCGAAGCCGAGAGCTGCGAGCGCGGTGAGGGAGGATGGAGGCGACCGAGTTCTTCGCTACGGCACCAGATTGAAGAGCTTGGCAAACAATTCGCCATCAAGGTCGACACGCTCCGTGTCGTCGTTTAACCGGAGCACCGGATAGCCGTCCACGTTCAAGAGGCGTTGCAGGCCGACGACGATGCCGGGCGTATGCATCGCCGGTACATCCAGCCGTGCCCCGAGCGACACGAGCGGAAGGCGGCCCTGGGCTTCCAACAACCCATCGAGCGCTGCACCGACGGTATCGTCATCCGGCACCCTCGAGCCTGCAAGCTGACGTTGCGCCAGATACACCTCCGACTCGAAGAGCGGAGCCCACCGTGAGGTTGCTGCGGCCCCCTTTCGCGCAGCCTCGGTGAACAGGTCGGGTTGAGGCTCTGCAGACGTTTCACGATTTGCCCACTTCGGTTCCGGCACCGGAAGACGAAATCCTGCCGCACTCGGCGATTCGCCCGACCACCAAGGTGGATATGGAACCGGAATCTGCTGCCAGCCGTCGAGCTCTTCGCCCGGTCCGACGTACACGCCAACCGGTACGACCGCCTCCTGCAGCGAAGCCCCGCCGTGATAGCCGTTTCGTTTCGATCCGTATCGAACGGTCTCGCTCCAGGGCAATACGATGCGCTCCAGCCCTGTCGCTGCTTGTACGCGAGCGCCTCCCAACTCGATTTCCAGCTCGGTCGCCGGTGCGGCAGCGCGTCGCCATCGGCCTTCCTCCTCGCCGGGCAGCTTGATGCCGTCCGCCTCCAGGACGTGGCCGTGATCCGACGTCAGGATGACGGCGCGACCCGCCGCGTGCGCCTCGTTCAGGATCGCCGGCAGAAGCCGTACCGAATCGATTCGCCACGTCAACTGCATCTGCTCCGACTTTGCGAGGTGATCGTCCACGGCGTTCAGGACGATGCCGACGATGCGCTGTCGCTCGTCGCCCAACGCCTCTCGCACGGGCACCGCGAGTCCCTCCGCCGCGCCGTCGGTCAGCTCGGCCTTGTGGAACAGGCGCGGAGGCCGGCCCGGTCGGGAGGCATCTCGCAGGTCGGGGTGTCTGGCGAATCCGGCCTTCTCCGCCGCGGCGTTCCCCCGTCTCACGCCACCGGTCAGAAGCGCCATGCGCGACGACTCCGTCACCGTCGGCAGCACCGCCAGCAGGGCCTCCGGCGCCGCGCCGCGTTGCCGCCGCCAGCCGCGCTCGTGCAGGCTCTCTCCGAGTTCTTCGAAGACTCCGGCGTCCATGCCGTCGAGCACGAGCACCAGCACCGGCCGGAGGCGCCCGAGCGGCGCGACGACGCGATCAAGGCAGTGTTCGATCGGCACGATTCCCTGGCCGCGGGCGCCGGTCAGCCATTCGCTCAGGCCGACAGCGAAAGCCCGGTTCCGCTCCTCGCGGCGCGCACGCACGGCGCGATGGATTGCGCCGAACAGGGCTCCGACCTCGGGGTGTTCGTCGCCGCCCAGCAACTGGCGCCGCGCCCAGTCTTCGAAGGCGCCCTCGGTGGCGTGGTGCGTCATGAGGCCAGCGGGTGTGCTCGGGGTCTCGCGCCCTTGATGGAGGCTGCGCACGAGCCGCAGGGCCATTTCCAGGTGTCGAGCGCGTTCGCCCTGTTCGTCGAATGACAAGTGTTCACTGATGCGTCGAAAGGCCTGTTCCGCCGAGTCGATCGCGTTCGAGGAATTGATTGCACTTGTCGCCGCCGCGGCGAACCGTTCGAGCCGACTCCGAAAGCCGGACGGCAACACCGAGCTGCGCTCCGCGAATGCCTCTGCCTTCAGACTGGAGAGCGTGGCTTCCGCGCGTGCGAGCCACTCGACACGCGAGTCATGCGGTAGCGCCCGGAGAACGCGCCGCGCCACCTCCGCCCATTCGCGGCCGCGTTTCGGCTCCACGCTTTCGGCGCCAAGCAAGGGCTCGAGACGCGCGGCCGCCTGCAGAAGTGTCGGGTCGGGCGCGCCGTTCACGTCGTCGAACAGCACGTCGCAGACGAGGCCGATTGGCAGCAGTTCGCTCGCGTGACCCGATGCAATTCCGCTGGCCATCAGCGTCCCCAGGCCACCTGCGGATTGTCCCAACCTGCGCGCCACCGCTTCCGCGAGCGGCGTCGGGAGTCGCGCGAATCGCTCCGCTGAACCGGGCTCCATGCTCCAGCGGAGGATGGTTCCGGCGTCGGGGCTGCCGTCCGGCATTCCAAGATGGTGGTCGAGTACATGCAGCCAGGCGGTATCGGCATCCAGCACCCGTGCTTTCGATCGGCCCTGGCGCGGCCGTGCGCTGAGCAGGGCGTCGGCCATCCACGGGTGCATGGGCAATCTCGGGTCCACCGCGGCCACGCCGTATGCGTCGCATACCATCTGCCAGCGGTCGGGGTGGAACAGCCGACCCCTCGCCAGGCGGGCTCGAACGTCGAGGCTGAGATTCTTGTCGGCCAGCGGGGTGAGGACGATCAACCGATCGTCTTCACCGAGCCCGGTGAGTCGTTCGCTCACCGCCAGGGCGGATACGCACCAGTGAACGGGAAATGTTTCGCCGCCGACGGTGATCGAGGCGCCGCCCTGCCACCGCGCCGCGTGAACACCCACGACCCGTGTATCCGGCCACTTCTCGCGGAGCCGCTCGACTTGTCGCGTCAGGTGCTCGGGTGTCACGGCGATCGCTTCCCGTCCTCCTCGCCCGAATACACCCGCCACTCAATGTCGACTCGCGTGGCGTCGGCCTTGCGCACCGCGTTGTGGATTTCCGCGAACACCGTGTCGACCTCGGCTGCCGCGACGCTTCTGTGGCCGGTGGCTACTCGGCTCTCGCGCTTGTCCGTTTTCACCGGAGGCTCCGGTGTCGGCGGTTCGGGCGGTCCGGGCGGTTTGGGTGACGACGTGGTTACAGCCTCGGACAGCAGGGCCAGCGCGGTGGTTTGACAACCCTCCAGGACTCCTGCGAGCTGAGTCACGTGCTCGTCGTGACCGAGGGCGTCGTTCAGCTTCGCGGCAATCGCCTGAACGCGTCCCTGGTATGGCTCGCCGAGCTTGTCGGTGGTGTCGAAAACTCTCCATCCGCCGGATGCCAGCGCTTGGGCGACGCCGCGTGCGCTCCTCAGGCACTGTGCCATCGCGGTATCGCTGGTCTGCACGTCGGCCTTGGCAAGCGTTGCCACCAGCGCGTCGTCTTCCGCGCCAGCCAGCGCCGACAGCAGCGTTCGGGTCGCATGGGCGGTGCGGTACCGATTGGTGCCATTCGCGGCGATACCGCGAGCGCCCATCCTCCCTTTCAGGGAATCGACCAACGCGTCTACGGCGTCGCGATGCTCGTCCGTCGCGCGGCGGAGGGCGCCGTTCAGATCGGCGACATTCTGGGCGTTCATCAACCCTGACGCCTCGATTCCGAACAGGGTTTGCGCAAGCTTGACCGCGCCCTCCCAGTCAGCCGCGTCCGGCAACGCCTGCGCCACCAGCACGAGGCGGTCGTCGAGCTGCTCGATGGATGGGGTCGCGGGCTGGCCGTGCAGAGAGAAGCGAAGCCCCTTTTGCAGCGCGAATGTCAGGATCAAGAGGTTCTGCACATCACGATCGAGGCCGCGTCGCTCCGGCGCCTCGATCCAGGCCCGCAGCTCGCGCACGCTCAAGGAGTCGCCGCCATGCTGCGCGTGCTTGCGCTCCAGCTCGTCCAGCCAAGTTCGCTCCAGAACGAAGTGCGTCTCTCCCATCGCGCCGAGCCCGAGCGGCACTGCGATGTGTCGCACATCACCGCGTGACTGGCGATCCACCTCCACTCGATTTTCGGAAGCGACTACCGCCCGTTCGACGACCTCCCGGACGCGGCGCAAGCCTGGGCGTCGAACCTCGACGCCGAAGTCGGGGTGATGGGGGTAGCGCGCCGTCAGCCACTGACCGAAGACATCCTGAAGGGCGTCGCCGATGCTTGCCGCCACCGGCGGGCGAACCTCCAGTGCCGGATTCAGGGAGATGAAGTGCCCTTCCAGATCGTGACTGTCGTCCACGGCGTCGACGTCGGCCCTGGAGATGCCGTATGCGGCGAAAAGGCAGTTGCGGATGCGTGTCCGCATCTGGTCGCGCTGGTTCACCATGAGGCTGCGCGCCTGATCGCGGTCGGTCTGTGACAGGTGCGCCCCGTACTCGTTGAGACGGTTTCCGGTCAGCACCTGATCGAGCAGCACCAGCCGTCCGAGGTCGCGCTGCGTCGACTCGGTGAAGAACCAGGGCAGCCACACGATGGTATCGGCCGTCTCTCCCTCCGTCTTGAAGTTCCGCACCTGAGCCAGATCGTCGAGCGGCGTGTGTTGCGGTTCGTCGAACGGCCAGTCGATCACGATTCGCCACAGGCCCTCGGAGTTGCGGAACTCTTCAGGATTCATCTCCCGCACGTTGCGGATCAGGATCTCGCACTTGCGCTTCGAGCCCCGCCATTGCATCTCGTAGCTCTGCGGGAGCCACCCCTGGGACTCGTCGAGTTCCAGGCTCTCGTAGACGAGCTGGCGCACCTTCTGAATCCGATATCCGTGACTGTCGAGCGCCGTCGCGTTCGCGAGGATGCTCTCGGTATCCACTCCCACGATCTGAAGGGTGACGACTGGGTTCGCACTGTCGTCCGAGACCTTGATCTCCCCGGCCTGCGCCGCCCACTGCCGGCACTTGCCGAGCACGATCCGGCTCTCCTGGCCGGGGATAGGGGAGCGCACGGTGCCGTGGTTGAGTGCCGACAGCCGCGCCGGGGTGAGTGCCCGCAACGCCTCGACTCCCTCGGCGAGAGCCGAGAGCAGCAGCGTCTTCATCAGCCGGTCGTCGTTGCGGAAGCTCGTCGCCTTGCGAGCGTCGGCGCGGCCCTCCCTGACGTCGGCGGCCGCCACGCCGTGCTCGCTCTCCAGCAACGGCAGCAGCTTGGTGCGGTAGAGCTTCCGGGCATCGTCGAAGCGCAGCCGCATTGCCTGCGTGAACGGTTCGTCACCCTCTGCGATGACGTCGAACAGATCGCCCACGGGGATGATGTCGCCAAGCTCCAGGCGATGGCCGTGGCCGACGAGAAGCTGCAGCATGAGCTTGAGGGCGGTGCGTTCGCGCTGCAGCAGGGAGGAGACGGCGATCAGGGTCTGTACGAGCGCGGGCGTGAACGGATAGACCTGCCCAGCAATTCCCGCTGGCTGGAGGATAGTAGAGGAATCAGGGGGTTGGGAGGCTGAGAAAAAAATGTTCTCGTAAACTTTCGTGGGAGGATTCAGCATAATGGCCATGTTCTCTCCAGC
>JAJDUQ010000248.1 GCA_022826505.1 Gammaproteobacteria bacterium | reverse complement strand
CCCGCCGCCAGTCTCTACGCGGTCACCGGCACGTCCCTCAACACCGCGATCGGCCGGGTCGCCTTCGCGCTGGGCCTCGGGGGGCCGGCGATGGCAGTGGATACCGCGTGCTCGTCGTCGCTGGTCGCGACGCACCAGGCGGTCACCGGCCTGCAGCGGGGCGATGCGGACCTCGCGCTCGCGGGAGGGGTGAACATCATTCTCTCCGGCCGGTTGCTGGAGTATCGCGCCAATGCGGGAATGCTTTCGCCGGACGGCCAGTGCAAGACCTTCGACGCCTCCGCCAACGGATACGTCCGGGGCGAGGGCTGTGGGATCGTGGTCCTGAAGCGACTCGCCGATGCGCAGATCGACGGCGATCGCATCTGGGGGGTGATCCGAGGCACGGCGCTCAACCAGGACGGAGCGAGCCAGGGTCTGACGGTTCCGAACGGAGCGGCGCAGGAACGGGTGATCGAGGCGGCGCTCGAGCGGGCCGGAATCCGGCCATCGGACATCGACTACCTAGAGGCGCACGGGACCGGCACGGAGGTGGGCGATCCGATCGAGATCGACGCGACGGCGGCGGTCTACGGGCGTGGGCGCGATGCGGGCCGCCCGCTGCTGATCGGCTCGGTGAAGACCAACATCGGCCATCTGGAATCGGCGGCCGGCGTCGCGGGGATCATCAAGACCGTGTTGGTGACCTGTACAGCGTCTTCGCGCGAATGTTGAAACAGGGGAGTCCACCCGACGACTGGGCGTCGCTGATCGCGACGTCAGGACAGACGCCAGGACAGGATCCGGAACCAGAGCGATGACGACTGCCGAAACCGGGACCATCATCGGAACGGTCACGGCGACTCAGCAACCGGTTGCAGGAGGAGATCTCACTCGACGAGATCGAGCACATCCACATCCGAGTGCAGGGGTTCGAGAGGATGAACTTCATCGGGGTTTGCAACAAGAGAGGAGATACTGAGTCATGGTAATAATCTTGATCAAATGGGTGATTAAGCCAGAAAAGGAAGCCATTGATGCGTTCTTGCACCACTGGAGGACGGAGGCGCTGGTTCAGGACCGCCGAGGTCTGGTGGGAGAGTTTCTGAGTGAAGTGGACTCGGAGAAGTACACCACTTGGGATGTGAGAGGGGGTAGTGATCGTCGGGAGGGAAAGTTATTTGTGAACGTCGGCACTTGGGAGAACCGGGATGAGTTCGAGGAGCAGATCGGCAAGTACTTTAACGACGATAACCCGATCAAGCCCTTCGAATTGGAACGACGCGTCAGAACGGTTCTGAAGCCGGTGTGCTGGAGGGTGGGCGGAGGTTCATTACCGGCGAATGACAGTGTTGGGGTGCTTTAGGAAACCAAGCGCAGGTCCGGATGCCGAAGCATGGACGAACTACCCTGGAGCGGCTTGGCCGAGCTCTCCCGTCGCGTGCGCGCGGCGTTCGATGCGGAGTGCCTTGCGGCCCACGATGCCATGACACGGTCGCCAATCCTGAGCGCGCTCCGTCTTGCTCCTTCCCTGACCCAGCCTCGCACCGTAGGTGTACAGCAGGACGTTCTCGAAACCGTGTTCGGCACCTTCGGACCGGATCACGCCTTCAACACCTTCACGCCCGACTGGGGAATCGATCTGCACGAGCGTCGAGCCACGCAAGGTCTGGCACTACTCCTCAACCACGGAGAGACCGAACTGCGAGCCGCTCGCATCCGCGCATTCCTCAAAGCGCTGCGGGTCCCGAACCTTCCGGACGACAACGTCCTGGAACGGGCGGAAGCCCTCGCCGAACGCGACCGAATCGACCTTGAGATTCGCTTTCCGGCGGCCGCAAACAGCCCTTTGTCGCGGGTTGTGATAGTCGAAGCCAAGTTCAGCCACCCTCTCACCGAGGGTCAATTGCGGCGTTATCGCAACGCCCGACGGAACGATTGGCGCTTTGTGCGAGAACCTGATTGTCGGATTGTCGGCCTCACACCGGAAGCAGGACGAGGGCGTAGAGGCCGGCAGTTCCGTCATTGGCCTGTGCTGCTATGGCGCGACGTCTGGCTTCGGTTCGAGAAACGACGCCCGCGTGAACCGGATGCTCAACTCGCGACCTTCATGGCCTGGCTTTGGCACCGAATCGGCGCCCTCAACCCGGAGAGCCCCAGATGACCTTCCTGAATACCGACAGCTTGAAGGAATACTATGGCAATCGGATGGTCCACAAATCTGTCGATGCATTGGACGGGGGCAACATGCCCGAAGTGCGATGGGAGGAAGCCCGCAACTACAATCAGGCCCTCCTCATGGCGGCGCAGGTCCGTGCCGATCGAGCCGACCTTCTGTTTCGTGTCTGGGACACAACCTTCGGACAGACGACTCCCGCCCGTTTGGGCGAGGAGTACTTCAACTCGGAAACTGCATCCCCCGCTGCGATCTGGGGAGACCCGTATGTGGAGCGCTTCTACTACCGTGACCGCCGCCCGATGGAAGAGAACGGACCGTCGGATGGTCTGTTTGTCTGGCTCGTTCCACGAACGAGGAGAACCATCGCGCTTGGCGTCGAGCGCTACTCCGAGGGCAACGACATTGCAGAACTCCCCCCAAACCCTGCCGATGTCCCGAAGGGTTGGCATGTAACGCGCTACATGGACGGCGGCGACAACTATTTCGCCAACACCGCAGTTGACATGATGGAGTTCTTGGGCGATCCGTGCCCGGCGCTCGAGCGGTTCCGTCGGGACGCCGTCGAGATGGTCAACTTCTTGGCACAGAACTGAACAGCGTCACGGAATGTCGCCCACAACCCGATCACGGGGGAGAGCTACCCCTCGCGGCAAGCCGCGCCGAGCGACGGCCACGGCAACGTGTCGCGTCGACAGAAGCGACTCCGGGCGATTGTTGCCCGGCAAGCCCGCTATCCGGCGCTCCGGAATGCTTCCTGGATTACGCGGCGGAGCATGGCTTCGAGCTCCCCACGGGCAAGGGAGTCGCGCAGCGCTTGGTTGATGAGGGTCTGATAGCCGCGCCCCGTTTCGCACCGCGCAGGTCGACTTCCTGTCTCATGACTGAAGCGCCGCCTTCAGTTCCGAGAGGCGCAGGGCCAGCATGAGCGGCTCACTGTCCGAGAATTGCCGGAAGCCGAACCTTTCGTAGAATGCACTGGCCTCGTCGTTGATTGCCTGCACGACGATTGCGCGTGCGCCTATCACGTCGGTTGCCGACAACGCGCGCCGCGCGCGCGTCCGCGTCGTTCCCCTGTCCTGTCCGGCGTGACGACAGGGAGTCCCGGAGACAGGCGGGAGCCCGCTCTGGACAATCGGTCGACGTTCAGGCCCGCGCCCGGTTCGGCGACGCCGACTCGGGCGGGCGATGCGAGCTCCCGCTCGACTTCAGCCCTACCTCTCGGCGCGCGGCGATGAACCGATATCCCCGAGCCACGGCTGCGCGGAGCGGCACCAGATCTGGTGCCTCGGGGGGAGTTGCTCGCGCTGGCGCACGGTGCCGCCGCGGATGCTGATCCAGCCGGGGTCGGGGACATCGTCGCAGGCCCACACGTGGGTTCCGCAGGTCCCGCAAAACGCCACACCCGCCGGTTGCCGCTCTCCGCCGTCTTCACGTACGAGTTGGGCACACCGGTGACCACGTAAAAGGTTGCGGCCGGCGTCGCGGGGATCATCAAAACGGTGCTGGCGATGAATCGAGGCGTCATCCCTAGGCATCTCCACTTCCGCGATGGACGCCTGGAGTTGGGCTTGCGCCGCCTCGTCGGACGGGATCTTGCGTACGTTCTCGGGCGCGAGCACGAGTCGGCAGAGCGGGATGTCCCGGACCGCCGGTTCGTGCATGGGTGCGATGTGGTTCATGCGACTCTCCATGGATGGACGGACGCGGAGGAAACGGCCTTCTCCAGCCGATCCGCGCCCGTCGGTGCCCCGCCCCGCTCCACCTCTTGGCGGCAGGGGACGGAATTGGGGCGTGACTGGGGAAGGGTATGGTTGGATTTGTTCATTCAGAACGATATGTTCTAAAATCGCATTTCGTCTTTAATGAACACCAGGAAAGGAGCGCGCTATGGTGCGTAGTTACGGAAGGGGAGATCGCCTGTATGTGCAGGCACAGCAGATCTGGCTCATTCTTTCCGCTCATGCGGTGCTGCGCGGAAAGGAGAGGCTGAACGGGTTGCCCAAGGGGCTGCTCAGCTACGGCGACTTGGCTGAGCTGATGGGAAGGGACCGGAAGGCTGGGCACGTGCTGGGACGGCAACTCGGCGTCGTGGGGTACTACTGTCTGAGCCGCGAGCTTCCTCCACTGAATGTGATTGTCGTCACCGAGAGGGAAGAAAAGCCTGGGTGGAGGGTTGTGTGGACGCCCGGTAGCAGTGTCAAGGAAGACCAGCGGAGGGTGCTGAGGCACTCCTGGTTCGAGCTGCGCCCACCGACGATCAAGGCGCTCAAGGATGTCTATTACAGCGACGACTTCGGGGCGTCCTGACCGCTGAGGGATTCCTGTCGGTGGGGCGCCAGACGAAGATGCGGCGTGCCTCATGGTCCGTGTCATGAACGACATTCGCATACAGCTTCGGACACGAAACAGTCACGATCAGCGCCGTGAACCAATACCATATCGTCGTGTGCATACGCGGCGACGCACGGCCTGAGGTCTGGAGACCTATGGGTCCATCATGACTACGCGGGAACCCACGGAACACTCTCCGGCGTCGGGGTCTCGAGAAGACGAACCGCCCACGTCACCGACCCATCTCGAGGGCACCGTCACCAACGCCGGCCTGCGCGCATGGGCCCACCGGCATTTTCCGTTCCTCGCGATGGCCATTCCATGGCTCTCGGCGGTGTACGCCGTTGCGGGCGGTTCGACCATGGAAGTCTTCACTCTCGGCCTCGGCACGCTGCTGTTGGGCTTACCCATATGCCTGGCCGGGACATGCACGAGCACGCTGCGCCGTCATCGCTGGTTGTCGTCACTGTTCCGGCAGCAGGGATGGCTGTACGCGCTCCTGTCCGGACGATGGCTGAGCATTCTGATGTGGTCAGCCTTGGGGCTTGGGATGTCGTTCGTCCTGCTGTTGCAGATTCATGCATACGGGCAGATCGAATGGGCGATCCTGGCCGCGACGATTCCGCTGTTCACAGTCGTCTTCGCGTTCATTCAGCGTCGGCTCCTCAAAGCAGGGCTGCACGCCGACATGGCCGTCACCGAGGCCCTGGTGTGGTCGCGCTGGATTTGTCCGGCAGTGCTGCTCGTGCTCCAGGTGGCGGCAATGATGTGGTGGGGCGATCTCCCCCACCATGAATCAATCGAGGCTGCGGTCGCCGCGCACACGCCCGAATCGGCCGTTCGGAGCGGAAGCACTCTCGTGCGCGAAGCGCTGCATTGGGCCGGATACTTCGACGGCCTGAAGGCCTACGCACTCGCTCATCTGGGTCCCACAGACGCGCTGGCGGCGTGGACGCTGATGGTCCTGGCACTCGGAAATTACCTCCTCCTCTACTTCGCCTGCCTCGCACTGTCGTGTTTCCGTCTCCCTCGTGCCGCATTCGTGCGGACCCGCCTGGCACCACGTTCAACGGAGGACGTGTTCAAGGTCGCAGCGGTAGCGACATTCCTCATCCCCTTCATCTACTTTCCTGCGCTGGCGCATTTGGAGTCGTTGGTGTCGCAGTCTCAGGAGCCCGCGCGCGTGCGCGCAAACGTGCAGGCAACGATGACACCGATCGTCCGACTGGTCGTGGAGCAGATCGATGGCGACCACTACCGACAGGGGACGGTGGAACAGATTGTGCGGGCACGCAGCCAAGCCGCGGTCCCCGTCGGGGTGGCAGCCGAACAGCTCCGGCGAGAAGTGGACGCCACGTTCGAGCGCCTGGAACACGAAGCGGTCGACGAGTATCTCGACTGGTACTACACCCTGACCGCCGAGTGGGGTCGAGTCGTCAAGCTGCTGACAGGAGGGGTGGAGCGCCTCGATAACCATCTGGCCGAGAAGGTACGGGAGACGTTCGAGCAACAGAAGTGGTACGCAGGCATCGACACGGCCTTCGATCGGTTGATGGCTGCTGAGGAAGAAGCACGGAAGGCCTACGAAGAGACCGTGCGCGACATCCTGGAGCGCAACCGAGTGGATGCGCAGCGATTGCAGAACGCTGAAGTCGACGTTGCATCGATTGCATCGTTCGCGCACATGCTCCAGCCATCCTTCCATCAAGACTTCATCCCCGCCGCGCATCGATTCCTCGGTGCCAGCGGCGGCGGTGCGGCTGTTGCCGGAGGCGTCGGGACCATCATCGCTGAGAAGGTCAAGTCGAAAATCCTCGCGAAGCTCGTCCTCAAGGTTGTAGCGAAGGCGCCGCTCAAGGTGCTCGTCAGCAAGTTGGGCAGCGCAGGAGCGACCGCGGCAATCGGCGCGGCAGCGGGATCGGCTGTGCCCGGTTTGGGAACGGCTGTAGGCGCCGTCGGCGGCGCCGTCATCGGACTCGGTACCGGCATCGCGATTGATGGTGCACTGCTTGAGCTTGAGGAAGCATTGAGCCGGGACGACTTCAGACGCGAGATCGTCACCACCATTCGCGAGGCGCGTCGCGAGTTCGAGGACCAGTATCTTGGTACGCCAGCCCCTCCTAAGCCGGGGAACTCCTGAGAGGGGAGGCACGACCGCATTCGGATATGCCGCGTATCGGTCGATTGCGCCAGCGCTGCAACGTGTGCGGAGACGGGGAGAATCGGAGAGCATTCGGAGGACGCGACGGCGCTCGATGCGTTCTACGAGCGGGCCAGGGTGGAGGGAGGCCATGACTGCGACTGAACCGCCCCGGGTTTTCCGGAGACAGACTGTACCCTGCATACCGTCGCGTCCAACCTGCCGGCGTCCAGAAGATAGGAGAAACAGCCGGCCGATCTGCGTTGTCAGGTTCGTTGTCGGTGCGAGCGCAGCCACTTCGCGGTCGAGGTGATGCGCTATCGTGGAGCCGGCAATGACGAGAGCCTGCCGGCAGGCCGGGGCAGGATTGAAGCTGTGTGGTCTTCGGAGTAGGAATGGAGCAGGAATTGACTTGCCTGCACCGTGAAACGGTGGAACATGGGGTCGATGAAGACCCCCCCGCCGTCCTGCCGACCGAGGGAGCATCGCAATGACGCAATCAGCCCGTACCGGTGGTCCTGCCGCAGAGCCGCACGCGCCCACCGAGGCCCGCCCGCCTCAACGCTCCGAATCCGGCGCCCCCATCGCGATCATCGGCATGGCCTGCCGTTTCCCCGGCGCGGACGACATCGGCGCCTTCTGGCGTCTGCTGGAGGCCGGAGCGAACGCGGTGCAGGAGGGGGAACTGGCATCGGGCGAGTGGGCGCGCTGTTCCCCGACGACACGGGAGAGATCGACGCCTGCCGCTACGGCGCCTACCTTGACGAGATCGACCAGTTCGATGCCGCCTTCTTCCGCATCTCGCCCGTCGACGCCGTGTTGCCGATGGTCGGGAATGGCGGGGATGCCCTTCCCCGGACATCCCCCCACCCCGCTCACGGCCCGACTCTCCCTCTCGGCGGTGCGCAGCGGGGCGTGGGAGAGCGATGCGAAGGACTGTCGTTTCGGAAGACGGCCGCCATGGCAGGGTGTGCGATGCTGTCGGGCGGGCCGCCGCACCGCCACAGACGGGCCTGTTCCACGCGCTTCCGCGAGGGTCCGACGCTGGCTCGGACGAAGTCCGAATATCGATCCGGCGGGATCGCCGATTGACGCACGCTGGAATTGAACCTACATTGCCTGGACAAACGGGAGGGCGTTGCCGTGTTGAACTTCAGCGATGTGGAAGCGTTTTCGGACGAGAAGGCGACCGACAACATTGAGATGCGGGTGAAGCCGAGCGACAAGGTGCGTATTTCCCGGGCCGCCGAACTGACGGGCGTCAAGCTCGCGACATTTGTCAGGGCATCGGCCTCCCGGGAAGCCGAGCGCATATTGCGCGAGCATCAGACCACGGCGCTTTCGAAGCGTGACAGCCGGACGCTGCTGGAGGCGCTGGACAATCCGCCGCCGCCGTCGAAGGCGGCTCGGGACGCGGTTCGCGATTACCGGTCCCGAATCGCCGATGCAGGGTGACCGGGACCGCCCAGTCGACTCCGGAATCGTCATCGAGCCATTCGACCCCGGCCGGCATGACCGGTCGGGCTTTTGCTGCGGAACGGGTCGCCTCGATAACTTTCTGCGGTTCAGCGCCAGGAAGCAGCAGAAGGACAACTTCACGCGGGTATTTGTTGCGGTGGCCGAGGGATCGCCCGAAGTCCTCGGCTACTATGCGCTGAACGCGCATGCGGTCGCGACAGACGACCTCGGAGCGGACCGCCCCCGGCGAGCCCCCCGGACCGGGACCATTCCGGCGCTGTATCTCTCCATGATTGCCGTGGATCGAAACCAGCAGGGCAAGGGACTCGGGTCCGACCTTGCGGTCGACGCGCTTGGCCGTGCCCGGAACGTCGCCGGTGAAGTCGGCCTCAAGCTGGTCGTTCTGGATGTCATCGACGATGGCGGAGACGAGGTCTTCATGCGCCGCAGGGAGTTCTACCGGCGCCTCGGTTTCCGGAGCTTTCAGGATCGCCCGGAACGAATGTTCATCACCATCGACACGATACGAGCCATGTTCGGCAATGAATAGCCGGGCCGGGTTCCGTGCTGCGCGATGCCGGCCGCCCGCGCCTCTCTACGCCGGCATCGAGAGGTCCTGATCGATGATGCTGCCGAGGTGCGCAACAGGTGCCTCGACCGCATCGCGAGCCGGGGGTACGTAACCGGCATTGGCGCAACGACGCGGCTCCCGATACGCAAATCCCGGACAAACCGATTCAACGAGAAGATGGAGTGATCCATGCCGGAGTGGACAGAATACTGCTGCAAAGTGCCGAGAAAGAAATCGTCGCCTTTGCCAGCCAACTGCCTCCAGTTCTCTGAAGTCCATCATGTAACCCATCTTTCGGAGGCGAAACGCATTCTCGAAGATGGCGAGATAAAGGGCTCGCCCATAAGGGAGGGCAGCAGGCTTTGTCGGAGTCGAACACCAGTCTGGTGGTTGTCG
The DNA here is from genome assembly GCA_022826505.1 of Gammaproteobacteria bacterium. Taxonomy (GTDB): domain Bacteria; phylum Pseudomonadota; class Gammaproteobacteria; order HK1; family HK1; genus HK1. The sequence continues at coordinate 619 of JAJDUQ010000248.1, read as the reverse complement.
GCAAATTCATGGTGGAGAGGTTCGGTGTATGGAACGGTCAGGTTTACTTATGATTGGAGCGCCATCCTAGCCAATCGAAAGATGTACTGGGTGGAATCTCTGGATCGGTTCCGTTGGCCCGCCTTTCGTTTTCTTCTGACGGAAAACGATCCACCGAAGAACAAAAAGATAAAGTTCTACGACCCGCAAGAGAATAAAGGTCCCGTAAGGAGCAAACGCGGCTCCTGGTACTCCCGGAGTGACCGGACGTCTCATTTTCTGGTAGAGGGTGATGTGTCGATTGATCAATGCACGAAGATCGACTTTGTTGATCATGTTGACGGCAAGTGTTTGCGTTACGGCGATTCTTGCTCCGAGAAGGGCAGGCTGTCCCAACAAACCAATTCTCGCATGATGGCCTACATTCTCGGACAATGCATTCATTCGGTAGATAATTTCCTTAGTCCCGAGAAAGCGAAGACCTTGGGGGATTTTGGAATTCGAGGACTGGTCAGAGAGTTGAAAGAAGGTGATTGGAAATACAGAGGTACGGTAAGCAAACGGAATCGCAGTGAAGCTCTACTGCGTGGCGCGCTGTTGCTGTACGAAGCAGAATTTGAGGAGGAAGCGAAGGTGGTCT
>JAJDUQ010000237.1 GCA_022826505.1 Gammaproteobacteria bacterium | reverse complement strand
GGTGTGGTGCAACACATATAGACAATATTATGGCACTACATCAGCCATCTCGACCAAGAATCAATCGGTTATATGCCAAAATCAGCGAATTTCGGGCTGATCCGACCCATCGCGACCCACAATTGGGTAAAGATGGGCTAGGGCGCGACCGGAATCTGGACGATCTCCATGATTCCCCAGATCATGTAGAAGACGGTGGGCACGACCACCCCCAGGAACAGCAGCAGAAAGGGGTTGTCGAGCAGGCGCTGCATGAACGGTATGCGGCCGTCGTCTTCGGCCGGCCGGTCTTCTTCGGACTCCGGCATGGGTCCCTCTCCTCGTTGGCCGTTCGCGCGGATACCCGTACTGACGCGCTGACGGCTGCACTGCGATATAAGCCGGCTTGCAGACTTCCTGACCTTGATTTATGTCAAGAGGTATTCCGCTGCCCGTGTCACTCGAGCAGCGACTGGAGCATCGGAAAGGTGACGAGCGCCAGACCGAGGAGGATGCCGAAGAACACCAGGGTGCGATGTTCCAGACGTTCGCCGCGGCGGACCTCGATACGATCGAGCAACCAGTCGGCGGCCAGGTACAGAACGATTCCGGCAAGCGTGAAGTAGATGGCTGACACGGCGTGCCGCCCGTTCGTGGTTTCCGTTCAATCGGCGTGACGAGCCGAGCGGTGACCCCCGTCGCGGGCGCCATCCTCGGCTGGTGACGACGGAACGCTATTCGCACCGTGGTTCGCCGGCCTTGATCCCGATCAACGATTGCGACACGTCATCATTCCAGGATGACCGTCCCGCATCCTCACGGGCTGCGTACACGTTCGCTCGACCGATCAGTTCACTCGAGATGCCTTGCGAATCGACCCGACCCGCCGATTCGGCGGGACCGTCACCACCGGTCCCCCGTCGCTGGACGCGCCGCGCGTCCCTGCTGGTGCTGGCGTCGACGCTCGGTCTGGGGGCCGGATGGCTGGTGTTGGACGGGCCCCGGCGCGAGCCGCTCCCGGAGCCGCCGGCGTTGCCGGGCACGCTGTGGCCGAATCCCCGCCCGATTGGTGCGTTCACCCTGTACGACCACCAGGGCCGCGCATTCACGCGCGAACGCCTCGACGGTACATGGACGTTCATGTTCTTCGGCTACACCCACTGCCCGGACATCTGCCCGACCACCCTCGCCACCCTGCGCCGCGTCGAACACGACCTCGCGGCGGCCAACTCGACTCCCCGGCAACACGTGCTGGTCTCGGTCGACCCGGTCCGCGACACGATCGCGCATCTTGCGCGCTACGTACCGTCGTTCGGACCGGATTTCCTCGGCGTGACCGGAAGCGACGACGAGCTCTCGAAGCTCGCTCGTGACGTCGGGGCGGTGTTCTTCCGCGGCGAACCGGATTCCGACGGGTCGTACCTCGTCGATCACACCGCGTCGATCATGTTGATCGACCCGCGCGGGCGGCTGGTCGCACTGTTCGGCATGCCGCACGACGCAGATTCGATTGCGGCTCGGTTCGTCGAGCTGGAGCGCGCCGTGCTCTCGGCGGGATAGGGGGCTGTCCGCGCGCTCAATCTTCGGCGCAAGCCCGCAACCCCTCGATGTCCAGCAGCACGACGTCCTGTCCCCGCACACGAATCAGGCCGTCCTTCATCAACCGCGCCGCAACCCGCGAGAAGGTCTCGGGTTGAATGCCGAGGCGCGAGGCGATGACGTTCTTCGGAGCTGTGAGGTGGACCCCGTGGGGCTGGGGGACTTCGGTGGACGCCTGCGCGACCAGGTACCCGGCGAGGCGAGAAACCGCGGGGTGCAAGGTCAGCCTTTCGATCTCGTCAACCTGCTGGCGGAGCCGGCGGCTCATGCTCGCGAGCATTCGGAAGCAGGTGTCCACCGACTCGCGCAGCACGCCCCGCATCGCCTCGTTGTCGAATCCGAGCAGCACGCTGGGCAGGAGCGCTTCGGCGCTGACCGGATAGCCCCCGCTCGGCTCCATGAATATCACCGCCTGCGCAAAGGTCTCCTTGGGCTGGACAATCTCGATGATCTTCTCGCCGCCGCTCGGCGAGCTGCGAAACAGCTTGAGCTGACCCGAGCGCAGGTGGAAGAACTGCCGGGCGGGCTGCCCGTGGTCGAACAGTCGCTCGCCGTCGGCCAGTCGAATGACACGGGTACTGTCGATCACGATTCGGAGCTGGCGCGGATCGAGCGTCTCGAACAGGTCGATTCCGCGCAGCTCGTCAGCGATCGCGTTGCCCGGTCTCTCCATCGCAGTGTCCCGGAACAGGCCGTCTACACGCTCATGAACCCCGGTTCCCCGTCGTCCGGTTCACTCTGGCTCCCTGCGTGGCAGCACACCGGGGCCACGCTGCGGACGAGGCCGGCCTTGCCGCCGTCTCGCGAATCAGGCGGCCTTGCGACCGGATATGGCCTCGCGCAGACCCTCGAGCAATCCTTCGAGCTTCGCCATGCGTTCCCGCAGGCGGCCGATCTCGACATGGATTCCGTTCATCTGACCGCGAAGTTCGTTCATCTCGCCGCGAAGCGCGTTCATCTCGCTTCGAAGCTGCCGATTGGACGCGGCGATCGCAATCAGGAGCACCACACCGGTGCCGATCACCGTCCAGGCTTCAGGAGTCATCACCATCCCCTTCCCGTCCCTCGCGTCCGCGTGATGATGCGCAAACCCCGGTGGCTCTACATGAGTCCGAACTCGTCGGTCCCGCAGGCATCCAGCCCGGTCAGTATAGGCGACCATCCTCGAAGCTGTACGCCGCCACAGCTCCGAGCCCGTCGAAGCGAATCGCCTTCTCCCGGTTTACCGCACGGTCCCCGCGTACGACGCCTGTATGTCCCCGCTTTCGCGGAAATAGAGTTGCGACGCATCTCGCATCGGCTGATGGTCCCACGATGTGCGGGTTCCGGTGTTGAGCGCGGCGCTGACCAGGCGGCGCACCGACTGGCTGTCGCGCACCGCGGTCTCCAGGGTCTCGACATGCCAGGTTTCGGCGACGATGGCTTCCAGCTCCGCACGCACGCCGGCGCAGGCGGGATCATCCGCGAGGTTGTGCAGCTCGTCCGGATCGTTGTCCAGATGGAACAGCATCGGTGGATCCGCGGGACTGCAAATCAGCTTGTGCGGCCCCTTGCGCACCATCAGCAGGGGCCGGTTCACACCCTCGGCGGTGTACTCCGCGCGCACGAGGTCCGGCCAATCGCGGCCGCCGCCGGACGCAAGCGGCACAAGCGAGCGGCCGTCGACCGGGGCCACCAGTTCCGGCAGCGCACCGTCGCCCGCCGCTTCGAGCAGGGTCGGGAAGAGATCGAGGTGAGAGACGTTGGCGCGCACCCGCCGCGGTGCGAACGCGAAGGGCGCGTGGACAATCAGCGGCACCCGTACCGACCACTCGAAGAACGACATCTTGAAGAACAGCCCCCGCTCGCCCAGCGAATCGCCGTGGTCGGACGTGAAGACGACCAGCGTGTCGTCTCCCGCGCCAATCTCGTGCAGGGTCTCCATCAGCCTGCCGACCTTCGCGTCGAGGTAGCTCGTGACCGCGTAGTAGGCCCGGCGCATGCGCAGGATGTCCAACTCGCCGACCTCCGCCCGGTGACGACCGGTGAGGAACCAGTGCCGCCGGCTGTGCGGGTCACGCGTCTCGAACGGAATGTCCCCGATACGGGGCGGATCGATCTCGACGTCCCGGTACAAGTCCCACCAGTACGGCGGCGCGAGGTAGGGATCGTGGGGGGAGATGAACGAGACCGTGAGCGCAAACGGACGGTCGTCCCCGCTGTCCGCGTGCTCGTGCAGCCATCGGACCGCCTCGAACTCCACCTCGTCGTCGTAGGCGACATTGACGCTGCGCCGGTAGGGACCCGATTCGATCACCCGACTCATGTCGTGGTACCACTCGAGCCAGGTCTCGTCGTCGAGCCGCCAGTCCGGCGTCCACAGATAGTCGGCCGGATAGACCTCGGTATTGACCCGCTCTTCGTAGCCGTGGAGCTGGTCGGGGCCGATGAAGTGCATCTTGCCGGCCAGACAGGTCCGGTACCCGCCGACGCGAAGATAGTGGTGAAAGGTGGGTATGGACGCGGGAAACTCGACCGCGTTGTCGAACGCCCCGATCTTCGAAGGCAGCCGCCCGCTCAGCATCGAGAACCGCGCGGGCGCACAGAGCGGATAGTTGCAGTAGGCGTTCTCGAACACGACACCTTCCCCTGCGAGGCGATCGAGATGCGGGGTCCGGACCCTGGAAGGACCGTAGGCAGCCAGCACCTGCGGCGCGAGCTGATCGGCCATGATGAGAAGAAGGTTCGGGCGCTTGGCCATCACACGTGCTCCTGCGGCGAGTTGCGTGACGCGTTCAGTCCGGATAGCCCCGGAAGACATCGTCCACCGGCACCCGAAACCCGTTGGCGAGCCGGTTGGTCTCGTTCGCCAGTGCGGTGACCGCCATCAGCTCCGCGAACATCTCGTTGGTCATGCCCTTCGCCCTCGCGCCGGCGGTATGGCTGTGAATGCAGTACTCGCAGTTGTTGGTCGCGCTCACCGCCACGTAGACCATCTCCTTGACCAGCGGGTCGAGGGCGCCGGGCTTCATCACGTTCTTCACGTCCTCCCACACTCGCGCGAGCGTCTCCGGATGGTTGGCCAGCACCTTCCAGAAGTTGTTGACCCAGTCGGTTCCGCGCGTGCGCATGATGTCGTCGTAGACGGCACGGACCTCGGAGCCGGCGTCTTCGTATTCGATGAGAGGCAGAAGCGGCATGATGCGGATTCTCCTGATTGATGACGTTGGATGCGGGCGTACTACCACACGCAACCGCGCGCCACGATTGGCCAGAGTGCTTCCACCCGATCGCCGCGTACGCAGACGTACCAGTCGTGGAGATTCACGGTCGGGTCGCAGTGGCCGGGGACGAGTCTGACCTTGTCGCCGACACCGACGCTCGCGTTCGACGCGGTCAGATCCACCACCCCGTGCTCGTCGGATGCCTTGAGCACGGCGACCGACTCGAAATCGGCCATCCTCGGCATGCCGCAGTCCGTGGCGAACGCCTTCAGGCCGGCGTCGAGAACCGCACGCTCGCGCACCGGCCGGCTCATCACCGTCGAGTAGACGAAAAGGGAGTGCTCGAAATCCGTGAAGGGAGCGCCGGACTCGTCCAGATTCGTCGCATAGTCCACGTCCATGAAGATGTACGACCCCGCCTGCAGCTCGTTGTACACGCCGCTCGCCGCCTCGAACTGCCACGTACCGGTGCCGGCTCCGGCCACCGTTTCGCACTCGATGCCCTCGCGCGCCAGGGATTCGACCGTGGCGCGCGTCATCGAAGCCGCCGAGTCGATGGCTCGGCCCCGCTCGGCGTAGTCGCGAATGTGCTGCGCGCTGCCGTGGTACGCCTGCAGGCCCGCGAACCGCAACTCGTCGGTCGATGCGACCTGGCGCGCGAGGGCAAGCGCCTCCTCCCCCGGCGGGACACCGCAACGTCCGGCTCCGACGTCGATTTCCACGAGCACGTCGATGACGATGCCCTGCGCCGCCGCCGCCTTTCCGATTTCGGCCGTGTTGCCGGCGTCGTCCACGCACACTCCCACCCTGGCCTCGCGCGAGAGCGCCATCAGGTGCGCTATCTTGCGACTTCCCACCACCTGGTTGCTCACCAGCACGTCGGGCACCCCCGCCTGGACGAGTGCCTGCGCTTCGCTCACCTTCTGGCAGCACACTCCCACCGCGCCGAGAGCCATCTGCCGGCGCGCGATCACCGCGCACTTGTGGGTCTTGGCGTGCGGGCGGATTCGCACCCCGGCGGCGGCGATATTGTTCGCCATCGCGGCGAGGTTGCGCTCGAACGCGTCGAGGTCGACGATCAGAGCCGGCGTATCGACGTCGGCTAGCTGCATTCCAATTTCGGCCGGCGGACGAATCATCGTTGCCATTCCTCCCTGGTTGAACTTGTGGGCCACGCTCGCGCCCGAGCCGAACCCCGCAACCACGGCGCAAACGAGGGAATGAGCGTCTCCGCGAGGCCGCTTGCATCCCTCGATGCGAGGCGCCGCACGACGCGGCTCGGTGGACGGCGCGCCAACTACCCGACCACTTTCAACCGTACTCGAAGAACCCGCGTCCGCTCTTGCGTCCGAGCCGACCCGCGTCGACCATCTTCCGCAGCAGCGGACAGGGCCGGTACTTCGAATCCGAGAACTCCCTGTACATCACATCCATCACGTACAGGCACACGTCGATGCCGATGAGATCGGCGAGCGCCAGCGGCCCGATGGGGTGGCTCAGTCCGAGCTTCATTGCGGTATCGATCTCCTCCGCGCTGGCGAGTCCCTCGGAGAAGGCGTAGACCGCCTCGTTGATCATCGGCACGAGCATCCGGTTGACCACGAACCCGGGGCTGTCGGCTACCGCGACCGCGGTCTTGCCGAGACGGTCCGCGAGCGCCTTCGCGGCCTCGAACGTCGCGTCGGACGTCTGCATGGCTCGGATGATCTCGACGAGCTTCATCAGCGGCACCGGGTTGAAGAAGTGCATGCCGATCACGCGCTCGGGACGGGCACACGCACCGGCGATTTTCGTCAGCGAGATCGAAGATGTGTTCGACGCGAGGATCGTGTCCTCGCCGCACACCGACTCGAGGTCGCGGAAGAGCTGGAGCTTGACGTCGGGATTCTCGGTGGCGGCCTCGATGCAGACGTCGGTACCGGCCATCGCCTCGATGCCGGTGGCGGTTTCGATGCGCGAGAGCAACGCATCCTTCTCCGCCGCGCTCATGCGCTCCCTCTCCACCACCCGGGCGAGCTGCTTGTCGATCGCGGCAAGCCCCGCCTGCACCGTCTCCGGGCCGACATCGCTCATCACCACCTCGAAGCCGCTCGCTGCGCCCACCTGGGCGATGCCCCGCCCCATCGTTCCGGCGCCGATGACGCCAATGCGTCTCACGTCCATAGGTCCTCCGTCGCAATTGTCCGCGTGCCACCAGGCGCGATGGTATCGCGCATCGACGGGCGCAGGCGCCACCCGGCGGCAAGAAAGCCCCATCACGCTCGTCGCACGCGACTATCGACTATCATCCGGTGCCGCCGCGAGGCGCCCAGAGGACGGACGACGCAAGTGAGGGAACAATGAGCGAAAGAGTGGAGATCGGCGGCCTCGCCGTCGCAAGGTGTCTGCATGACCTGGTCGACGGCGAGATCGCGCCTGGAACCGGGGTCGATCCGGGAGCGTTCTGGCATGCGCTTGCGGACATCGTCCGGGACCTCGGACCACGGAACCGGGCACTCCTGGACCGACGGGACGAGCTGCAGCGGCAGATCGACGCGTGGCACTCCGAGCGCGCGGCGCAGCCTCTCGATCCCGCCGAGTACCGCAACTTCCTGGAATCAATCGGCTACCTCCTCCCGACCGGCGCAGACTTTCGAATCGAAACCGCGAACGTCGACGACGAGATCGCGCTGATCGCCGGTCCCCAGCTCGTCGTCCCCGTCGACAACGCCCGCTACGCGCTAAACGCCGCCAACGCCCGCTGGGGCAGCCTCTACGATGCGCTGTACGGCACCGACGTGATCGCCCGCGACAATGACGATTCGCCGTCCGGAGGGTTCGACGCCGCGCGCGGCACACGCGTCATCGAGTGGGCGAACGAGTTCCTGGACGAGACGGCTCCGCTCGAAACCGGTTCGCACGCGGCGGTGATGGCCTACACGCTGCGCCGGCGCGGCGACGGAGTGGAAGGGGTGGAGCTCGAAGCGACCCTCGCCGACGGTTCCAGCCGCGGGCTCGCAGACCCGGAGCAGCTCGCCGGCTACCGCGAAGACGCCGGACAACTCTCCTGCGTGCTGCTGAGAAATCATCGGCTCCACGTCGAGCTGCACATCGACCGCGAGCACCCGATCGGCAAGCTGGGCCGGGCCGGCATCAGGGACATCGTGATCGAGTCCGCGATCACCACCATCGAGGACTGCGAGGACGCGGTCTCCGCGGTCGACGCCGAGGACAAGACGCGGGTGTACCGCAACTGGCTGGGGCTGATGAAGGGCGACCTCGATGCCTCGTTCACCAAGGGAGGCAGAGAGGTGGTTCGGCGCCTCGCACCCGATCGCACCTACCGCGCCCCCCGCGGCGGCTCCGTGGTCCTGCCCGGTCGCAGCCTGATGCTGGTGCGCAACGTCGGCATCCACATGTATACCGATGCGGTCCTCGACGGGAACGGCGACGAGATTCCCGAAGGCTTCCTCGACGCGATGGTCACGGTGCTGGCCGCGAAACACGATCTCGATGGACGCGGCGAGTTCTCGAACAGCCGCGCGGGCAGCGTCTACATCGTCAAGCCGAAGCTCCACGGCCCGGAGGAGGTCGCCGCCACCGTGGAGCTGTTCGAGCGGATCGAGGACGCCCTCGGGCTGGCCCGCGACACCATCAAGATCGGCATCATGGACGAGGAACGGCGCACCACCGTCAATCTCGCGGAGTGTATTCGGGCCGCGAAATCCCGCGTCATCTTCATCAACACCGGTTTCCTCGATCGCACCGGCGACGAGATCCATACCTCGATGGAAGCCGGGCCCGTCATCCCGAAGACGGAAATGAAGGCCGAGCGCTGGATCGCGGCATACGAAGACTGGAACGTCGATGTCGGACTCGCGGCGGGACTCTCCGGCCGCGCCCAGATCGGCAAGGGCATGTGGGCCGCCCCCGATGCGATGGCGGAAATGATGGCGCAGAAGATCGGGCATCCGCGCGCCGGCGCGAACACCGCATGGGTGCCCTCTCCCACCGCCGCGACCCTGCACGCGGTGCACTACCACCGTGAGCACGTGGCGGAGCGCCAGAAAGAGATTGCCGACCGGGAGCGGGCGTCGCTCGGCGACATCCTCTCGATCCCGCTCCTCGCGGGCCGGAATCTCTCGACCGACGAGATCCAGAACGAGCTCGACAACAACGCTCAGGGAATTCTCGGTTACGTCGTGCGGTGGGTCGGCCAGGGGGTGGGGTGTTCGAAGGTGCCGGACATCAACGACATCGCTCTCATGGAGGATCGGGCGACCTTGCGGATTTCGAGCCAGCACATCGCGAACTGGCTCCTGCACGGGGTGACGGATGAAGCCCGGGTGCGCGCCACCTTCAATCGCATGGCGACGGTGGTGGACCGGCAGAATGCAGGCGATCCCGCCTACCGCCCCATGGCGTCCGATACCGAAAGGAGCGTCGAATTCCAGGCCGCGCTGGATCTGGTGCTCACGGGACGTGACCAGCCGAACGGATACACCGAGTGGATCCTGCACCGGCGCCGCCGCGAGGCCAAGGCGGCGCGGATCTGAGCCCCGATTCTTGCCGGACAGCCGGGTGAGGAGGCGGATCTCGCGGCGTCGGCTTCGGTGTGGCGCCCCTTCCCGGGACGTCCTTCGATTCCAGAATCGGCATCGAAGTCCTCGAAGCCATGCCCGAGCAGTGGTACGGAGCGAATCCGCACCGTGCCTGCGTCACCCGGATCGTTCGGACAGTCGCCGGCGAATCTGCGCGAGCGTATCGGTCCCCCAGAACAGCTCGCCGTCGAGGACGAAGCTCGGAACTCCGAACACGCCCTCGGCCTCGGCGCGACGGTGGATCGCATCGAGCTCGGCGGTGCCGTTCTCCAGGCGCCGGGACCAGGAGTCGGCGTCCCCGCCCACGTCCACAAGCGCCGCGCGGACGTGATCCGGATTGTCGGGATCAAGCTCGCGGCGAAAGACCCGTTCGAACACCAGGTCGTGGTAGGGGCGAAAGACACCGTCGTCCCTGGCCTGCAGCAGGCCGATGTGGGCGGGGGTCGGATCGAAGATTCGCTTCGTACCCCGGATGGTGAGGCCCTGAGCGGCGCCGACCCGGCGCACGTTCATGTACATGTACTTGATCTTGCGAAGCTGGCGCGCGTCGCGCGCCTCGGCGGGCCCGAACACCTCTTCGAGCGGCGCAGCATACGGCCACCAGTCGACTGTCACCCCGAAGTCCTCCTCCCACCGGTAGACCTCGGCCTTGGCGACGAAGGTGTAGGGGCTGCGAACGTCCGTGTATGCGGTAATGGTGATCGTCATCTTGCGGGCATGTCCTTCCGACCGTTCTTCATCCAACCCGGCGCCACCGTCGCGGGATTCCCCCTGCGCTGCCGGCGCCGCTGCAATCGGTGCCGCACTACATCGTGCGTTCCGGTGCCGCCACCGCACCGGGCGCGAACAGCTCCGCCACGTCCACCGCGTCGAATCCGTAGCTTGCACCGCAGAACTCGCACGTGACGTCGACGGCGCCCTCGTCTTCGAGAATCGACTCGCACTCGCCGCGGCCGAGGGACTGCAGCGTGATCCGGACCCGGGCACGCGAGCACGTACAGGCAAATCCCCACCGCTCGGGCTGAAACACCCGGCACCCCTCGGTCACGAACAGACGCCGCAGCAGCGTGTGCGCGTCGAGATCGAGCAGCTCGCGCTCGGTCACGGTGTCGGCGAGCATGATGCTGCGCTCCCAGGCTTCCGCGCGCTCGGTATCGTCGACCGCGACCGCATCGCCTTCGGGCAGCTTCTGGAGCAGGAGTCCGGCGACCGCGGCGCCGTCGCAGGCGAGCCACAGCCTGGTCGGGAGCTGCTCCGATCGGGCGAAATAATGCTCGATGACCCCGGACAGCGAAGATCCGTCCACCTCGACGATCCCCTGACAGCGCTCCGCGTCCGCTCCCGGATCGACGGTGATTGCGAGGCACGCATCCTCGATGAGCTCCGGCAGGGCAGCCGCGTCACCGAGCTCGTCGAACCGCGCCAGACCGCGCAACGTGCGGGTACCGGTGGCTTCGACCACGAGCAGGTCGACAGGCCCCTTGCCGCCGCGCGCCTGCAGGGTGAGGGTCCCGTCGAGCTTGATGGTCGCGGCAAGCAGTGCCGTCGCCCCCATGCACTCGCCCAGCACGGTCCGCAGCGGTTCCGGATAGCACCGCCGCGCCAGCACACTCTTCCAGGTGGCATCGAGATGCACGAGCTCACCGCGTATGCCCAAGCCTTCGAGCAGGAAGCGGTGAAGGGTGTCGCTGTCGGCGTACGTCGAATCAGGGTGCCGGGACATCGGGCGACCATCGCACGCGGCACGGCGCGATGTCCAGGCGGGGCCGAAGAACCGGCGGGGCATTCGGAACGAAGGTCGCAGGCAAAGCCTCTCCCGGGCCCGAGTTGGTACGATGGAGCGATGCAGTCACTACTCGCACGAACCCGCGCAGCGCTTCGGCCGGCGCAGCGCGCGCATCGCCCGAGGTGCCCATGAAGAAGGATGCGACCCCGCGCGCGGTGCTGCTCGATGCCGCGGGAACGCTGATCGACGTTGCGCGGCCGCTCGGCGACGCCTACTCCCGGCTCGCACGGGACTTCGGCGGGAATCTCGACCCCGACACCATGACGGCCGGGTTTCGCACCGTGTTCGCCGACACCCCGCCGATGGCGTTTCCCGGCCGGCGCGGCGCGGCTCTCGATCGCGCCGAGCGCGCATGGTGGCGCGCCGTGGTTGAACGCGTTACCCGCATGGCCGGGGACGTCCCGGAGTTCGACGCATACTTCGATCGCCTCTATGCCCACTACGCAAGCGCGCCGGCCTGGCGCGTCTACCCCGAAGTCCCGGAAGTGCTCGCGGCCCTGCGCGAGCGCGACCTCCGGCTCGCGGTGGTGTCCAACTTCGATTCGCGGCTGCCGCCGCTGCTTGACGCGCTCGGGCTCGCGCCTTTCTTCGACGCGGTGGTGTGTTCGGGCGCGGTGGGGGCGGCGAAACCGGACGGCGCCATCTTCGCCCATGCGCTCGCGGTCCTCGGAATCGATGCGCACGAGGCGCTGCACGTCGGCGACAGCCGTGTGAACGACTATGACGGCGCACGCGCGGCCGGCATCGAAGCGCTCCTCGTGGACCGCGGCACGACGACGAGCCGGGCCGGCGCCATCCCGGACCTGCGGGGCATTCCGAACTGGCTGGCCGAAGCGTGAGGCACCCGATGGGCCTCCGGAACACGTCTTCTGCCGGGACTCTCCTCGGGCTGAAAAAGGGCGGAGAGAGAATCGTGATTCACCGGCCTCACCCGAGGCCGATCACTGGCCGGACCACCGTTCGTGACATCGCGGTATTCCTCGAATCCGTGGGAATTCTGCCATGATGGAATACAAGGGATACTTGGCGGCGGTGGAGTTCGACGACTCGGCCGACATCCTGCACGGACGGGTCGTGAACAGCGGTCCGTATCCGATCGCGACGTTCGAGGCCACGGACGCGAGGGAGCTGCGCCGGGAGTTCGAACGCTCCATCGACGAGTACCTGTCCTGGTGCGAGGACGACGGAGTCGAGCCGAGGCGACCATTCTCCGGAAGACTCAACCTGCGCCTCGGCTCGGAGCTCCATGCCACCGTTGCAGCCGCGGCGACCGCAAGCGGAATGAGCATCAACTCGTGGATCGTGCAAACCCTTCGGGCAACGGCAAACCTCCCCTCGAAACGCTCATGAGAGACTCCTTCACCGGCGTGTGAGCGCCGTGGCCAGTGTGTACCCCGGCCAAACGGTCATGGTCTCCGCGGTGCTGATCCACCCCGTGGGATGAAACAGGGTGCGTTCGGCTGACGAGTTCTCGATGCCGAGCCCGCTCGCGTCGTGTCAGGATGGGATTGGCGGAGGCGGGGACGCGTGAGCGTCGAGGCCGCCGTCATGGAGAGGACCGGGATCTACTGGCAGGCACCCTTCGCGGCCGTGGAAGCAGCCGGGGTCAAGGCGATCCTGGTGCACGCGCGTCAGGTCAAGCAGTTGAAGGGACGCAAGACCGACGTGGCCGACAGCGTGTGGCTGGCCTGCGTGTGCCAGTTCGGGCTGTGCACGCCGAGCCATGTGCCGCCTGAGCCATTCCGGGAGTTGCGCTCGCTGAGCCGCCAGCGCCGCGTCCTGGTCAGGCAGCGCTCCACCGTGCGCAACCGCGTGCAGATTCATGCTCGGCGATCTGCTGGGCGAGCATGACGCGCTTGTGGCGCGCATCGCGTCCTACACCGAGAAGATCGACGAGCAGATGACGCCGTGGGAGGAGCAACTGCACCTGCTCACGACCATCCCCGGCATCGATCGCACCGCCGCGTCCACGATCCTGATCGAGGTCGGGCCCGATATCGAGGTGTTCGCCTCCAAGGAACACTTCGCCGCCTGGGCCGGGCTGTGCCCGGGCAACAACGAAAGCGGTGGAAAGCGCCGCAACGCGCGTACCCGAAGGGGCTCCAAGACCCTGCGCGCCAGCCTCGTCGAGTGTGCCCACGGCGCGGCGCGAACCAAGGGGTGCCAGTTCGAGGCACACCACCGCGTCCTCGCGGCGCGGCGCGGCGCGGCTACAAGCGTGCCATCGTCGCCGGCGCACACAAGATGCTGCGCATCATCTATGTGGTGCTCAAGACCGGCAGGCCCTACTACGACCGCACCGCCGACTACGACGCTCTGATGGTCAAGCGCAATGCCCCGCGCTGGATCCGCATGCTGCGCCGCTACGGCTACATCGAGCCCGTGGAGGCTGAACTCAAGGCCGCCTGAGCGCTCTGCATCACGCCACACGGCTACGCGGGACCGCTTCGGGCCACATCGGGGAAGTCCACCGCTCGTCTCCGCCGCGCCGAGACCGGCGACCTCAGCCAACGCCGCTACCGGGGTTGGAGCGTTGCCGTGCGTGCCTTGCACGAATCTGTTTCACGGCAAATGGTGGGGTCGATGCCGTACTTTGTTGAGAACACTACACCAGGACAAGCGCAGTCGCCTATTGCCTTGTTCCGCCGAATGCCCCCAAATGGGTTTCGTTCTCGTAGAGCCCGACCACGTTATTGTGATTCGGGCCGCTCCAAGTGAGCGCGACATCGCCGGAGCCGGAGACAAGGTTGCCATCTCCATCAGCGAACCGTGTGCCTACGTCATCAACCCAGAATCCTCCTACGCCATGAGCCCCCACTCGATTTAGCCGCCATGACATGTCGGCCACGCCGCTTCCATCGCCGAGATTTCGGATGTTGGTGAATGAGACATCCACTGTGTTGCTCGGATGATTTGCAGCTCTCGCAGATACTTGGAGTTCGATACGAGCGTCACCCATGATCGTCGACCCTGGATCTCTCTTCTCGACGCCGATCATCGCACCGCGCCAAGTGTACGTTCCGAGGTCGAAGTACTTGACTGAACTGTGGTCAGCAACCAGAACTTCGTTGGCGATGGACCACTGGCAGCAGGCGGCTATGCCACCACCAATAGCTGAGGGGTCCTCTTGCATCCAAACGCCAAAGTTCGCGTAGTCGAGAAATCCGACCACTCTTCGCACTGTCGCGCCCCCAACGATTTCTGCTCGACGCTCGGCGAACGAGACGCCGTTGACGTCCACCTGCGTCCTGTTCTCCCAAGTCAGAAAGCTAAAGCCGACCCTATTGATAACCGACGCGCCCAGCACAGAAACGTATGCACCGTCGTATTGCCTGCCGAAACCGTCGCTAAATAGCTCGCTGCTCGATAAATTTGTATCACCTGTGTCAACGAGCTTCTGGGGGATCTCCTGTGCGGTTAGCGACGGATCGTCGCCTTGAACGAGCGTTCGGGTATTGTCGGGCAACCACCAACCAGTTGAGGTGTGGGGTTGGGGTTGCTCTGGTGTGGTGTGGGGCTGCTCTGGTGTGACGATGGGACGGTGGGTTTGACCGCCGCCTCCGAAACAGCCTGAGACGAGAAGCGCGCTACACAGCATACAGATGCGCAAAAAAGCCAAATTTCGTTGTATGCAGAGCATGTTAAATGGACCGTTCATGGTATCTCTCCGTGTATGGCACGCTGGTTCGGTCGGACTGTAGAGGTCCGTAGTTTTGCCGTTCCATACCCAAGACGGTTGTTGCCGACGTCAGAACGACGACGACTGATACCGAACGCTCTTGACAAGTCTCTTGTCGTCGAACTTGATCACAACCGTGAGGGTTCGTTGCGTCTGTGACGTCGCCCCTGCGCTGTCCGATCCTCTTACCGACCGCGAGCCGCCAATACCGACAATCGCCCCCAGCACACCGGTGCCGACACCCGCGCCAACTGATGTCTTCTGTGATCGGTCTGATTCCGACCGGGAGGTTTCCGTCGCAATTTTGTCGTAGATCCAGACTTCCGTACCATCCGCGTCGCTCGTTACGATGTTGGGCGAACCGAGCGCCGCAGCTACCTCGCTTTGCGGCGTGCCTTCTCGAATGGTGCCCTGCACTACGCCCAGCGTCATTTTGCGCTCTTGCGCTGACGATAGCTCGCCAGCGTGCTCGGCAGCGGTCTTCTGGGGCGAGGGAGTCAGACAGCCGGTCAGGGCCGCCATGCCGAGAACTACCGGAATGGCCAAGGCGCCCTTTGAAGTTATTGCTTTCATTACAGTCTTTCCTGTTCGATGAAGATGCCTTTTTCCAGTGCGGTGAAGAACTCCCGGTAGAACTCCGGCTCTCTGATCTGCTCCTCCTCGGTGTTTGCTCCGCTCATTCCGAAACCCATCGCCGACAAGCGGCCGGCAAATCGCACCCTGACCTTGTCGCCGAACGGTGTGACCGTGGTGTTGACGAGAATCGTGGACCACTTCTCCTCGGACACCAGGCCCATGCCGAAAAAGCCCTTCATGAACGCGGTCTGCGAGTCATCCACGTTTTTCTCGTGAAGTCTCATTTGAGCTGAGAGCAGGCCGAGTTCCGTATTTGCATCGGAAATCACATACCCTTGGTCTTGGAGAACTGCAACGGCAACCGGCAGAATGCGCGCCTTGACCGTGGCTTCATACTCGCGTGTTTGCATTTCGCGTATTTGCAGTTGCGTCAACTCCGGTTTCTTCTTTGCCGCTTCGGCGTTTCTCTCGGACTCTGCTCGCATCGCGGTAATCGCACCCGATGCGATATTCGCACAGCCGGTTGTACTGACTAGCCCGCTGACTAATGCCAACAAAATTAATATATTACCTAAACGCAACACACACCCGGACTTACCCTTGTTGGACATGATCGCTCTCCATTCGCCGCGCAGAAACCCCTCGGCCCGGTAAAATGGTGCCGGGCCGTTGCGAACATCACGAGCGAGTGAAGTCCCGCTTATTTGCCGGATTCGGGGAGCTACCCCGCATCCACCGGTACTACTAGCCTCCTCCTTGGGATGGGACTATGTGTGAACCGTCAAACAGCTATTGTATTCAGCGGGCAGCCCGACATAGCGGGCGCTCGCGATGTTCGCAGGGCGGATACCAACATAAGACTTGTCCGGAAGTCAATCGAGAACATGAGGGCATTCCGAGTGCGCCGGCACGACGACATCCTGGCCGCCTTGCGGGTCGGAGACGCGGAGAAGGCGGTACGAGCGACCCGGGAGCAGACCGCGTACCTGCGGGAACGCTCCGATGCGGCGCAGGTGATGAACCGCCGCAAGGTCGACGCCAGGGTCGCCTGATCCGGACCGATATCCGTCGTTTGCCCTGCTACGGCGCCTTTAGGAACAGGGTCAGTATCCCGCCGCCGCGGTGCGCCACACCGGTCCCGCGCCGGCGCGGAGCACGCCACTTCGCGGCTCCCGGGTCACGGCGGCGACGCGGCCGAAGTGCAGACTTCCCGGCTCCTCCTCCACCACCACGACCTCGTGACCGGCGCGGGCGAGGCCTCGCCTGACGACCGGAAGAATCCGTGCGTCCACCCAGGTCTCGCGTCCCTGGCAGTGCACGCGCGGATGGTCGATCGCGCGCTGGATGCGCATGCGATGGTCGACGACGTTCATGAACGCATGCAGCACCGCGGTCTGAATCCGATAGCCCCCCGAGCCGGCTCCCGCGAAGCGCCCTTCTCCCTGGCGGGCCGCGACCAGCACCGGAGCCGCGAATATCGGCATCTTGCCGGGCTTGATCGCATTGGGATGATCGGAGCGCGGATCGAAGTTCTGCATCGCATTGTTGAGCACGATACCAAGCTCGGGCACATGGACCAGCGAACCGAACGCACCGCCGATGCTCATGCAGATGCTCGCCATGTTGCCTTCGCGATCCGCGGCCGCAGCCTGGCTGGTCCCGGAGATGCGTGCAGTTCCGGCCCGCGTCTCGACACGCTCCGGTGCGTCCACGAACCGTTCGAACGGCCAGGGATTGCCCGCTTCGACCGGCCGCGGCAACGCCTTGCGGACGCGCAGCGCACGGCGCCGGTGCGACGCGAATCCTGCGTGCGCGAGACCGTTCACCGGCGCGTTCTCGAAGTCCGGATCCCCGTAGTGGGTCATGCTGTCGGTGAACGCGACGGCGAGCGCCTCCGCGACCAGGTGCCGGTAGGCGCGGGAATCGCTCCCGTAGCGACGCAGGTCGAAGTGCCCGAGAAGGTTCAGGGCTTCGTAGCCGACCTGGTCGAAACAGGTGACGTACTCGTGATTGCGATAGCGCTGCGGCCACTCGCGCAGGACGCGAGTGCGGTAGGCACCGAGATCGGCACTGGAGAGAATTCCGCCGTGGGTTTGCATGTACGCGTCGAGGGCCTTCGCGGTCCGTCCCGCGTAGAACCCGCGTTTTCCCCGGGCCGCGATCCGGCGCAGGGTGCCGGCCAGCGCGGTGCCGTCGATACGGAACTTCCGCGCGCTCTGGAACGGGAGGCTCGGGAGCGCTCCGCCCGGCGTCCATACCGCCCGGGTGTCGGGGAACGCATCGAAGTACCGGCTCACCCCGGCAAGCGCGAGGAGATCCGGCCATGCAATCTCGATACCCTTCGCGGCCGCTTCGATGGCGGGCGCCATCACCTGGGCAAGCGGCAGGCGGCCGAGCATCGCGTGGAAGTCGCAGCACCCCGCCACTGCGCCCGGCACCGCGACGGAAAGGAATCCGCGCTCGGCGCGATCACCCACCGTGAAGGGATGGCCGTAGTACGTCGGCTCACGTGAACCGTCCGGTTCGAACATGTCCGCAGTCGCGGCGAGTGGCGCGCGGGCGTAGGCGTCGAAGCTCAGGAACTCGCGGCGGCTCGGAGAATACGCCGAGATGCGGGCGTAGCCGCCGAGTCCGCACATTGCCGGTTCGACGACAAACGCGGTGAACGCGGCTCCGGCGAGCGCGTCGAACGCGTTTCCGCCTTCCTGGATGAGACGCACGCCGGCGTCGGCCACCGCCGGATGTCCACCGGCACACACTCCGCGTTCCGCCTCGATGGGCGTGCGCGTGTAGACGGGTTCGCTACGGATGGAACGCTTCGCCACGGACGGGGCCTCCTCGGGGGCAGCCGATTCGCGGAAGGTGGGCGATTCTTGCACACGCGGATACGCTGACTCCGGGAGATCGCGTGACCGGGGACCTCGTCGACCATTGCCCTGGTCATCACGACGTGAATCGCGGCGGTCGCTTCGACTCGACCTCGAACCGGCTGCGTCAAGGGAGCCGGACGATTTCCCCTTGCCGGTTCGTCGGTTCCCGCCTTTCAGAGCGGAATCGACTCAGGGTGACCCCAACCCCTCCGCGATACCGATGGCGGACTCCCCACCGCCGCAGTAGAGCAGGAACGTCCTGCCCTCGTCCTCGAACACGCAGGGGTCCCGGAGCTGGCGCACGAGGCGATTGATTTCCCCGCGCACCGACGGCTGGACGTCCATGCCGACGCCTTCCCAGTAGAGCTCGGGCTCCAGCACCACGCGGGCCTCCTCCTCGCGCCACTCCACCCACTCGCCCTGGAGACTGACGCGCGAGTGGAGGATGCACTCCGGCGCGTCCCCGACCCTCGACCAGAAGACATCGAGCGCATCGCCGCAGTGCCGCACCGCCGCGTGGCGCATCTCGGGACAGAACAGCACCGGACCCGACTCGAAGCCGGTGAGACCGTCCCGCGATCGACGCAACTCCCCCGGCATCACCAGCGCGTAGTGCCAACCCCCGTGCCGGAACACGCGAAAGTACGAGTTGCCGAGGATCTCGGGGCGGGCCTCGAACGCGATGCCGTCCGCGGACACCGCGACTCGGGTACGCTGCTCGCCGTCCGCGAGCATGCCGTGGTAGTACATCCGAACCTCGCGCCGATCGTGGTCGACGTGCACGTCGGGCGAGGCGATGTGCGGATGGAGATAGTCCTGCTCGGTCGTCCCCACCGCTTCCCTGCGGGTTCCCTCGCTGACCGCCGCGGGGTCCGGACGCTCGGTGGCGAAGTGCGACGCCTCCAGCGCGAGCGTTCCCGGCGTGTGGACGCGCCACGGGCCGACCAGCGCATCGGCGCAGGCGAGCCGGATGTAGGCGCCCTTGTGATCGGCGAAGTACAGGTAGTACCGGCCCAGCGGGTCCTCGATCCAGTCGGGAACGCGGATGAGGGAAGGGCCGTTGATGTTGACCCCCATCCGCTTGTCCATGTGGGGCCGGATGATCGGCTCGTCGGAAAGTCGAACGACACGCATCGTGTTCATGTCACACCTCGCTCGCACATCGGCGCCGGCGGCGACTTGCTGCCGGCGCGGGCGGCAGGCTCGCCGCCCCCGCCCCCCGGCCCGGGAAACGTACCGGCTCGGTTCCACCGAGCGCACGACGGTTCAGGCCTCCCGGCATCACCTCCTCCTGATCCCGATCACGCTGCCCTTGTCCGCAGGAGCCGGCAACTCGGCGTGCGCGCGCCCGATGCCGTGCAGCACGTCCAGCCGATCCGGCGGAAAGGGCGCCGAGCGACCGGTGGCGGTGTCGACGTGCATGCACATGATCTCGTTCGTCGCCGCGAGGTAGTTCTCCGCGTCGTGGTAGAGAAAGTGGAACAGGTGCAAGCGCTTCACGTCGACATCGAGGACCTGGGTCTCGAACCGCATCGGCGCGCCTTCCTTCATCTCGCGGTGATACGAGACGTGCATCTCTCGCACGTAGAGCGTGCAGCCGGTGCGCTCGATGTAGTCGAGGTACAGGCCGGCGTGATCGAAGAACGCGTCGGTGGCGAAGTCGAACGCGCGGACGTAGAACGCGACGTTGAGATGGTGGTTGAAATCGACCCATTCGGGGCGAACCACGTCCCGGTACAACACGAGCGGCGCTTCGCTCATCGGCGGTCGGCCTCGTCCACGCTCGTTGCCGCTACAAGGACCGCGGCGCGATCTTCACGATCCGGCGCCGGCCCGGCACCGGACTCTCTCACGGCATGCCGTGGTTCACTCACCGCCGGCGAATCCGCTCGATCCCGGCTCCGAGCGCATCCGCGCTCGCATCGCCGTCGCGCGCCGCCTCCCCTTCTCGCGCGAGGCTTCGATAGAGCGTTTCACGAATGGTGCCCGCGCCCTCTTGTTCACCGGCCATCTCGTCCACGACGCCCCGCAGTGCCTGCTCCGCGCGATGCGCGCGCGCCGTCGAACGCAGGGCCGCTTCGGCCGGCTCGTCAAGCCGTCCTTCGTCCAGACTCACCGTCGCGAGCGCAGCTTGCAGTTCCGCACGGGCTTCGTCGAGTTCGGCGTGCACGCGCTCTCGTTCCGCATCCGAGTCCTCGCCGTCCGGAGTCGATGCCCGCGCTCGGATCTGTTCGGCGAGTCGCGTGAGCCCGGAGCGTCGTTCGCGCACCGCGGCTTCGGTCCACGCCGCAGGCGATTCGAGCCGCAGCCGCTCGAACCTGCGACGCGCGCCGAGCCGCCGCCACGAGTGATCCTGGCCGGTCCACAGCAGGAACGACATTGCACCGCCGAGCGGAACCAGCAGCACCAGGAATGCGAGATGAATCATGACCGCGAGCCCGAGCACCGCGAGACAGACCGCAAACAGCGCCTGCTTTGCAATTCGCCGGGAGGACCATGTACCCGAGTCTTCGCGGCCCGCTTCGAGCCACGTGCCGAGCGCATCGTCGCCGGCTCGCAGGCGCTCCAGCAATTCGTCATGCGAGCGAACGCCGGCTTCGATGAACGCGATGTGAGCGGAATGCTGCGAGTCGAGCCGTCGCAGTCGATCCAGCGCGTCCACGATGGCCGCAGCATCCGCGCCGGCAACGCTCGGCCCGGAGCCGGTCCGAGAAGAGCGCAGTGCGGCGCGCGCGACGATGCGCTCGACTTCGAGGTCGGTGCGCCGTCCGCGAAGAGCCTCCAGTCGCTCCTCGTGGCCGCGAAGCTCGGCGAGCTTCGACTCCTCGCAGCGGAGGTCGGCAGACTCTTCGCACCGGCGGTGTTCGCTGCTCATTGCGTGGAGAATTCCGCACTCGAGGCGGCAGGCCGGCAACCCCCACCATCATCGCGCACACCGGCGAACATCGCACGCCCCCTTTCACGAATGCATCGGGTAGGCCAGTATCGCGCCATCAGTCCGGATGCGGATCGAGCCGAACTCGCATGCGATATCGAATCGACGGGGACCCGACCCTCACCGCCTACGGCACGACGGACGATTTCATTGTTCTGAGCGCCGTCATCGGATTGATCACCGGTGCCTTCCTGACCTGGCTGGGATGGCGCGGCCGGCAGATCTGGCTGACGGTCTGGTGCGGGGGATTGGTAATCGCAAGCATCGCATGCCTGATATGGCTGCCCTGACGGCCCGTCACCGCATCGGGCCCGGTACGCCCGGTACGCGGTCCGCCTTCAGCCGGCGCAACATCATGGACGCGCCCCGGCTCCCGCAGCGCTCCGGTGCCATTGCGGGCGTGAGGCGTCGCACAATCACGAGGTCCGATGCGAGCCCCGATCCGCTCGCAGCCGAAGCTCAGTCCTCGATGTCGACACCGACCGGGCAGTGGTCCGAGCCCATCTCGTGCGGCCAGATGAAGGCATCGCGCACCCGCCGCATCGCGCCGGGAGAGGCGACCACGTAGTCGATGCGCCATCCGACGTTCTTCTCGCGCGCTCCGCCCCATTGCCTCCACCACGTGTAGTGCCCCGGCGCATCGGGGTGGCGCTTTCTGAACGTGTCGATCCAGCCGGCCTCCATCCAGCGATCCATCTCCGCGCGCTCCTCGGGGAGAAACCCGCTGCTCTTGAGATTTCCCTTGGGGCGGGCGAGATCGATCTCGGTGTGTGCGGTATTCCAGTCCCCGATGACGAATACGCGATAGCGGCGCCGCAGGCGCTCCACCCGATCGAACACCGCACGATAGAAGTCGAGCTTGTAGGGGACGCGGCTGTTGTCCCGGTCTTTCCCGCTGCCTTTCGGGAAGTAGGCGTTGACCACCACCACCTTGCCGAAGCGCGCGAGCTGGTAGCGGCCCTCGACGTCGAAGCGTGGCTCTCCAAGAGAGTCCTCGACCCGGTCCGGCGCCGTTCGCGAGAAGAGGCCGACGCCGCTGTAGCCCGGGCGTTCGCCTGCCACGAAGTGCGTGCACCACCCATCGGGGGACCGAACCGGATCCGGAAGCTGATCCTCGAACGCCCGCACCTCCTGGATTCCCACGACATCGGCCTTCGAACGTTCGAGCACGTCCAGAAACCCCTTCTTCACGCAGGCCCGCAGGCCGTTGACGTTCCAGCTCACGATTCGCATGAATGTCTCCGTCCTTCTTCGTGACGTGCGCTCGCGCGGCCGCCGGGAAGAGCGGTACAGAGCGCCGGAAGCAAATATAGACACTTCCGGCCCCATCCGCTCTTCTCCGTCGCGGGGAGACGAGGTCTCGGGAGCGACACGGCTCGATGACACTGCGGCGACCGGCCGACCTGCTCCGGTTCCCCTTTGCCGCAGTGACCGGCGGGCTCCGCCGGCCAGCGTTTCGTCCCGCGCTGGTTGCCGGTGGTTTCCACGAGGGAATGGCCCGGCTCGAAAGACGGGGCTGGCTGCCACCTGGAGCGGGCGAGGAGATCGAACCACCGGTGAAGCTCCTGGGGCCGGGACTGCGCTAATCTCCGGGCACCGTCCCGAGCCCAGGCCCAATCACGAACCATGAGCGACAGCGACGCCTGCGCAATTCTCTCCGATGCCCTCGATGGCGTCGGCACCGGCTTTCTGGTCGTCGTCACCGGAGCCGGTGTCAGCCACGCGAGCGGCATTGCGACATTCCGCGGCACCGACCCCGGCGCGGTGTGGAAACGCGACGTCACCGAACTCGGCACCAACCGCTACTTCCAGGAGGACCCCGCCGGAAGCTGGTCGTGGTACACGAGCCGGTTCGACATCGTGCTGGACAAGCGGCCGAACCCCGCACATCACGCCCTCGTCGCGATCGAGCGCTGGCACGTGGCGCGCGGCGGGAGGTTCCTGCTCGTCACCCAGAATGTCGATCCGTTGCACGAACGCGCCGGGAGCGAACGGCTCGTGAAGGTGCACGGCTCCGCCGATCGGGTGCGTTGCTCGCGGCATCGTTGCGTCCATGCCGCGCCCCACGGTTCGCTGCCGCGCGCCGACGTCGACATGGCGCCGTTCAAGGCCGAAGCGGTGGCTGCGAACGTTCCGCGCTGCCCGTCATGCGGCTCGCTGCTGCGCCAGCACGTCCTCTGGTTCGACGAGTTCTACGACGAGCACCGCGACTACCAGTGGGACCGGGTCGTCGACGCGGCGCAGACCATGGACACGTGCCTGTTCGTCGGCACGTCGTTCTCGGTGGGGGCGACGGATCTGTTCCTGCGGGGCGGGCTGATGGCGGGCCGTGCGCTGCTTGCAATCGACCCGGGCGCCGCCGCGGCGCCGCACCCCTCGGTCACGCTGTTCCGCGAGGCTTCCGAGATCCTGCTCCCGGCGGTCTGCGAGAGGATCGGTGCACAGCCGGGCGAGTCGGCTCCTGCGGGCAGGGAGCCCTGATTCGTTCTCCGCAATTCATGGTTGGTCGAGCCGGCTACCCGACGCTTTCGTCCGGGGCAAACAGCGGGTTCCGGCAGTACGAACACCGTACCGAGGGCATGCCGGTCCGCCCCGCATCGACCGGGGCGGCAGGCACCGCCCCGCTCCTTGGGTTCTACGAACCAGATGGACCGAGTCGGTAGGTCACCTTTTCTCCCGCACCTTCGTTGCCGACGATGGTCAACCTGTCGCCCGAAATGAACATGACCTGGCAGTCGGAACCCAGAAATTCGTCACCGAGCCGGATGGTCCGGCAGAAGTGCTCGCCGTCCCAGTGCCAGTAACCGGACAGTTTGCGGCCGTCGATCTCTCCGGTCATCGATTCGTCCGCGTGACACGTCCCGGAACCCTGGTCATTGCTGAAGGTCCTTCCGACCACCAGATCCCGGAACTCCTGCTCGGTGGCGATCCTGCCTATCCCGAGCCTTTCCTTCATCGAATCGTACGCACCCCGGTAGTCCATCGCGCAACCGGTCAGCAGGAGAACGGCACCCGCAGCCGCGAGGGGCGAAACAAACGGGATTCTCATGATCGACCTCCTTCCATCGAGTTTCGGAGTTGCCGCCACATCGGGACCGAAGAATTCTCGGCGGACCGGCGACCTCGACATGGCGGTGGCAGGAGTGTAACCGGCCGGGTCCGCACCACCGTGCTCGATTGTCATGTCGACGCACAACCTGGCACGCCTACGTCCCCCGCATCCGCGGGTCCAGCGCGTCGCGCAGCCCGTCGCCGATGTAGTTCACGCTCAGCACCGTGAGCGAGATCGCGAGTCCCGGCCAGAGCACGCGGGACGGCGTGATGGTCATGAAGTTCGCGCCGTCGAACAGCAGACGCCCCCAGGTCGGAAAGTCCGGCGGAAACCCCAGACCCAGGAAGGAAAGCGCCGACTCGGTGATGATGGCATTGGCGATCCCGAGGGTTGCCGACACCATGATCGGGCTCAGGACGTTGGGCAGGACGTGACGGGTGATGATGCGCCGCCGCCGGGTACCGATGCTGCGCGCCGCGGTCACGAACTCCCGTTCCTTGAGCGCAAGCACGTCGCCGCGCACGATACGCGCGGTCTGCATCCAGCTCGTGATCCCGATGACGAAAACGATGAGCAGGAAAATCCCGGTCTCCGGTCCGAACGCGGTGCGCAGCGTGTCGCGGAACAGCATGATGATGACGAGAAGCAGGGGCAGCAGCGGCAGCGCGAGGAACAGGTCAGTGGTGCGCATCAGCGGTCCGTCGAGACGGTTGAAGTAGCCGGCGAGCACTCCCACCACGGTACCCAGCACCAGCGACAGCAGCATCGCGGTGAACCCCACCGCGAGCGAGATGCGACCGCCCGCCAGCACCTGAGCGAACATGTCCCGCCCGAGGTTGTCGGTGCCCATCGGATGCGCGAGCGAGGGCCCCTGGTTCTTTGCCCGGATGTCGAGGTACTGCGGGTCGACGTCGTGGATGAAGGGACCGATGGTGACCGCGAGCACGATGACCGAGAACACCGCTACGCCCACGAGAGCCCCGGTGTGGTGGCGGAACGCGAGCCACACGTCCACCCACAGCGAGCGGTGCAGCGGATTCACGGGCGCGGACATCGTCGACATCGAGCCTTCCTA
The DNA here is from genome assembly GCA_022826505.1 of Gammaproteobacteria bacterium. Taxonomy (GTDB): domain Bacteria; phylum Pseudomonadota; class Gammaproteobacteria; order HK1; family HK1; genus HK1. The sequence continues at coordinate 7,948 of JAJDUQ010000237.1, read as the reverse complement.
CTCGTACCGGATGCGGGGATCGAGGATCCCGTAAAGCACGTCGGCCACGAGATTGAACAGCACGATCAGCACCGCGAACATGAAGGTCAGGGTCTGCACCAGCGGGATGTCCGCCCCCTGGATGGCGATGATGAGGAGCTGGCCGAGACCGTTCACCCGGAAGATCTGCTCGGTGATGATGGCGCCGCCGAAGATGGTGGGAATGCCCAGCGCGATCAGCGTCACCACTGGAATCATGCTGTTGCGCAGCACGTGGACGAGCAGCACGGTGCGTTCGCGCATGCCCTTGGCGCGGGCGGTGCGCACGTAGTCGAGGTTCAGGTTGTCGAGCATCGCGGAACGCATGAAGCGGCTGAGCTGTGCCGCGTTGAACAGCGCCAGCACCATCACCGGCATGATGAGCTGCTTCAGATGCACCCAGAAGCTCGCGAGATCGGTCACCCTGTGGGTCGTGTCGTAGATCGACGGCAGCCACTGCAGCATCACGCTGAAGATGATGATCGCGAGCAGACCGGTGAAGAACGTGGGCACGGAAAACCCCACCATGGACACGAAGGTCCCGACCTGGTCGAACCACGAGTACTGCCGGTAGGCGGAGACGATGCCGATGGGGATGGCGATGAGGATCCCCACGATGTAGGACAGCCCCACCACCCACAGGGTCTGCGGCATCCGCTCCACAATGAGGTCCACCACCGGACTTCGGGTCGCCCACGAGCGAACCCGCAACCGCTCGCTCGAATCCCCGATCTCCACCCCGAACGCCTGCTCGACGATGTTGAGCGGCTCGTTGACGAAGAACTGCTCCATCCACTTGAAATAGCGGACGTGAAACGGCTGCCCGATTCCAAGGGACTCGCGAATCTGCGCCCGTACCTCCGGCGGGATGGTGAGCGGGAGCTGTCCGGTCGGGTCGTTGGGGGCGAGGTCGAGGAGGGCGAAGACGATGAAACTGATCGCGATGAGGGTCGGTATCGCGAAGAGGAGGCGGCGGATGATGTAGCGGATCATGAAACGGTTTGTCCGGCAAGCCGACCCAGATGGTACTTGCGAACCACGCTCGTGCTTCCACACGCCGGAGAGGTTGCCATGCAGACAATCACCACACGCATGCAGGTAACCGGCACAAGGGAGCATTCATGCAGTACACGTGAAAATTCGGAGTTGATGTCCGAATCTTCATGACTCCGAGCTCCCGGAGTGTACGTACCGCGTATCTGACGAGTTCCTCGATTCACCGAACGCTCGCCGATCTCGTCTCGCCGCTACGCGACCGGCAAAGCAATGCGTGAAGATTGCGAAGGCAGCGGCGCGCGGCCGTACTTGCCACCGCTCTCAGTCCGCAGCCGCGCTGCGCATCTGCCCGCGAAGGCGTTCCGTGGCCGGAACGTCAAGGGCCCAGTCACCGGATCCGTGGGATTCCACAACCACCACGCCGTACTCGCGCTCCGCGTGCTCGGGTGTCACCTTCTCCTCCACGACGTCGCGCAGCACCCTCTCCGGGTCGCGTTGGAGCGGGTCGCCGTAGCCCCCGCCGCCCGACATTTCGTGGCGGAACACGTCGCCGCGCCGCAGCTTCTCGACCTCGGTCATCAGTACCGGCAGGACGCGGTCGGAGCGGCCGGGGTTGACGTAGTTCCATGACGACGACCCCGGGTGCCCGCCGAACAGGCCGTGCGGCGGGAAGCGACGCTTGTCGGAGCGCACGTTGAGAATCGCCTCGTCGGACAGGATCTCGTACTCGCGCACCAGCCCGAGCCCGCCCCGGTGGCGTCCGGCGCCGCCGGTGTCCGCGAGCATCCCGTACTCGTTGATGCGAATCGGATACTCGGTCTCGATCATTTCGACCGAGACGTTGGACTGGTTCGCGCCCATGTGCGGCACGCCCTGCTGGCCGTCGTGCTCGCTCGTCGCCCCCCACGTGCCCATGAACGTCTCGCAGAACACGAACGGCTTGCCGTTCTCGTAGCCGGCGATGGTCGGCAGGGTCGACCCTCCCGCGGTGTCCGCGGTCACCCGGCCGGGGAGCGCCCGCGCCAGCGCGCCGAACAGGCAGTCGATGATTCGGTAGCCGGTGATGCCGCGAGCGCCGCACGGAGAGGGAAAGAGCGGATTGACGAGCGACCCCTTCGGTGCGGTCACCGTGATCGGCACGGTGAAGCCGTGGCAGTTGGGGATGTCGGACACCATGACCGAGCGCAGCGCCGTGTAGCACGACGCCTTGGTGAACGGGAAGGTCGGATTGATGCCGCCCCTGATCTGGTCCGACGTGCCGGCGAAGTCGACGGTGACGTCCTCGCCCGCGACCGTCACCGTCGTCTTCAGCACCACGAGCTCCGGGTCCTCGCCGAGTCCTTCGATGTGGTCGGTGAACTCGTAGACCCCGTCCGGGAACTCCGCAATCTCGGCCCGGGTGAGCCGCTCCGCGTAGCCCTGGAGGTGCGTCCCGTACTCGAGCACGGTGTCGACGCCGTACCGCTCGAACAGCTCCAGCATCTCGCGCTCGCCGCTCCGGCACGCGGCGAGCTGCGCCTGCAGGTCCCCCATCACCTTCTCGGGGGTCCGCACGTTGAGCGCGATCACGTCCCACAGCGCCTGGTTCGGCTCACCGCGGGCCATGAATTTCACGATGGGCAGCCGCAACCCTTCCTGGAAGATCTCCTCCGCCCCGAGCGCGTTGCTCCCGGCAACGATGCCGCCCACGTCGGAGTGGTGCGCCACGGTAGTAGTCCAGGCGACGATCCGGCCTTTCGTGCTTCGGGCATCGGGCGCGAAGATCGGGGTCGTGATGTAGATGTCGGGCAGGTGCTGGCCTTCGGCGGCGTAGGGGTCGTTGAAGATGAACACGTCGCCGGGGTCGGTCCGTTCGTCGTACTGCTCGATGAGCTTCCGCATCGCGTCGTAGAAGCTGCCCATGTGCATCGGGGTGCAGATTCCCTGGGCGAGGGTGAGTCCGTCGGCATCAAGCAGCGCGGTCGAGAAGTCCAGCGAGTCGCGCACGATCCCGGAGTGCGCGGTGCGCATCAGGGTGAGCGCCATGTCGTCGGCGATGGTGTCGAAGCAGCTCTTCAAGAGCTCGAGCTGGAAGGGATCGACGGCACGCTGCGGGGTGTTCATGTCGACACTGGCTCCGTAGGGGTCGGGCAATTCATGAGCAGGAAGTCCACCGGATGCCGGCGCGAACACGCCGGGGGAAGGAGCTCGAACCTGCGGCCCCGTCCGTGCACGGATGCGAATCCGCTGGAATTCCACTAGCAGCCGGGCAAGGGCTTGTACGTGCGCATCCCCTGTTCGGGGGCCTACCGCTGCGGAGCCGAGGACGCTGACGAGAATGACCTTGCCACGTGACGAGCGCGCCATCCCGCAGGAGCAGGCTCCCACCAGGTTCAGTTGGCAACTTGACTTGGATCACTGTCCTGAGCGTCCACTCGAGGCTTGCCGCTCCCCGGCACCGGGGGTGACCGGCAGCTCGATGACGATGTCGCCGAGCCCGTCGAGCCGCGCCGTGCAATCCGGGGGCACGACGCAGGTGCCTTCGTACTCCTCGATGATCAGCGGGCCGCAACGGGCCTGGAGACCGAGCCCGCCCCGTCCGATGACCGGGGTCTCGACGAGCCCGACCTCGGAACCGAAATGCACCCGTCTTCGCGCGTCAGGACCTCGACGCGAGCCGGGGTCGAAGGGCGCGGGCTCCACGATTCCGGCCGGCGACCGGGTTCCCACCAGACGCAGATTCACGATCTCGACCGGGAATTCACCCGAGAACGCGTGGCCGTAGCGGGCGAGATGCTCGGCCTCGAAGCGTGCGCAAAGCTCGGTGATCGCGCGTGCGTCGAGCCGGGTGCTGGCCGGATCGGACCGGTTGCCTCCGCCGGGACGTCCCACCCCGTCTTCGCCTGCTTCGTCATCCCGCAGCTCGCCGAAGGGCACGGTCAGCTCGTAGGCCTGACCGGCGAAGCGGACGTCGGCCTGACGCGAGAAGCGAATCTCCTCGTACGGCCCGCCGACGACGGCCGCGATCCGTTCCGCGAGGGCCGCGTACCGCCGTTCGGCGTCGTCGAGCGGTGCGTCCGCAGCCAGATGAAGAAACGGAACCGTCTCGTTCATCTCGAGATTCGAGAACAGGAGCCCGAGCGCGCTGAACACCCCGGCCGCCACCGGCAGCACCACTCGCCGGACCTGCAGCACCCGAGCCAGATCCACCGCGTGCACGCCGCCGCTGCCCCCGAACGCGACCAGGGTGAAGTCGCGGGGGTCGCGCCCCCGGTAGGTAGTCACCGCCTTGACCGCTTTCATCATGTTGGCGTTGGCGACGGTGTGGACGCCGAATGCGGTCTCCACGATGTCGCGCCCGAGCGGATTCGCAAGGCGGGTCGCTATCACCTCCCGCGCGCGCTCGAATCGGATCGGCACGCTCCCTCCGGCGAGCGACTCCGGGTTGAGGTATCCGAGGACCACGTTGGCGTCGGTCACCGTCGGTTCGTCGTTCCCGGCGTCGTAGCACGCCGGTCCCGGGACCGCCCCCGCGCTCTGTGGCCCCACTTTCAGCGAGCCGGCCTTGTCGAGCCATGCAATCGACCCGCCGCCGGCACCGACCTCCGAGATGTCGATGACCGGAAGCTTGAGCGCGTATCCGCCACCCCCCATGAGCGCGCTTCTCGAGGACATGCCGCCGCCCACCTCGTACTCGTCGGCGAACGTGATCCGCCCTCCCTCGATGAGCGAGGCCTTGGCGGTGGTTCCGCCCATGTCGAGCGTGATCACGTTGTCGAATCCGGCCCGGGTCGCAAAGTACCGGGCACCGACGACCCCCGCGGCCGGGCCGCACTCCACGATGCGGGCGGGATTCTCCGCCACGGCCTCGGCGTCGAGAATGCCGCCGCTCGACTGCATCACCATCAGCCGGCCACCGATGCCCGCGTCCCGAACCTGGGAGACCATGGACCGCACGTAGTGCCTGACCGGCGGACCGACGTAGGCGTTGATGACGGTGGTGGAGGTGCGCTCGTACTCGAGCTTCCGAGGCAGCACGTCCACCGACAACGAGACGAAGGCGCCGGGGAGCATCTCGCGCAGAATCTCGCCGGTGCGCTGCTCGTGGGTCGGGTTGGCGTAGGAGTGCAGATAGCAGACCGCGACAGTCTCGATACCGGCGGCGCGAACGCGCTCCACCGCCGCACGCACTCCTGCTTCGTCGAGGGGACGGAGGACGTCGCCGCGCGGGCCGATCCGCTCGTCGACCTCGAACCGATGGTGGCGCGGCACGAGTGGCGGTGGTCGCTCGTAGAGGGGTTCGTAGAGGTTCGGCACCCTCACCCGCCGCAGCTCCAGCACGTCGCGAAACCCCCGGGTGGTGAGCAATGCGGTCGGGGCCCCCTTGCCTTCCAGAATTGCGTTGGTCGCCACCGTGCAGCCATGCAGCAGCTCTTCGAGTGCGTCGAGCGGGGAACCGAGCTCTTCGAGCAGGTCGCGCACTCCGGCAATCACCGCGTCCGCGTAGTTGTCCTGAGTGGACGGGAGCTTTCGGGTGGCGATCCGCCCGTCCGGCGTGAGCACGGCCACGTCGGTGAAAGTACCGCCGATGTCGGCGGCGGCGCGGGTGACGGACGGCGAGCTGGTCATGGTCGGGAAAGCGCTCCGTTCGGTCGAGACCCATGGATCGACACCGGTCGCGTGATCACCATCCGGCCATGGCGGTTCCGATGCTCCGTGCCGTCGTTCAGATGGCATGCAGAGAAGTGACCGGGCCCGATCTCCCGCATCCGTGGATTCTCCCTTTCGCAGCGAGTCATGGCGTGAGGACAGCGCGGATGGAAGTGGCAGCCGCTCGGCGGTTCGAGCGGTGAAGGGATCTCGCCCCGTACCGGCTCGAATTCCCTCCGTCTGACGTCGATTCGCGGCACTTCGTTCAGCAGCGCCTGCGTATACGGGTGGTTCGGCGCCGCGAACAGAGATTCCGTCGGTGCGCTTTCGACGATTCGGCCCAGATACATGATGGCGACGCGATCCGAAAGGTGCTCGACCACCCCGAGATCGTGGCTGATGAACAGGCAGGTGAGGCCCAGGTCCGTGCGCAACTGCATGAGCAGATTCAGGATCTGCGCCTGTATGGAGACGTCCAGCGCCGCGACCGCTTCATCGCAGATCAGGAATTCCGGATTCACCGCGAGCGCGCGCGCGATTCCGATCCGCTGGCGCTGTCCGCCGGAGAACTGGTGGGGAAATCGTCTCTTGTAGGCGGGGTCGAGACCGACCCGCGTCATCAGGTCGTCGACATGGTCGTCGAGCCCGCGAGCCGGAACGAGACCATGGAACCCGGGCGCCTCTCCGATGATGTCCGCGACCCGCATGCGGGGGTTGAGCGACGAGAAGGGGTCCTGAAAGATCATCTGGATACTGAGCGCCATCTCCCTCGCGCGCTCGCGTTCCAGGTTCTCTCGGTCTGCGCCCCGGTACAGCACGCTGCCGCCGGTGGCTTCGAGCAGTCCGGCGATGATCCGGCCGAGCGTCGACTTGCCGCAGCCGCTTTCGCCGACCAGTCCGAGCACCTCGCCTTCACGAATCGACAGGGAGACGCGGTCGACCGCCCGCACGTTCTGCTCGCGAATGTTGGCGCCCAGCCTGTTCGCCAGCTTCTCCGCGAGGTCCAGGCGCTTGACGAAGCTCTTCGAGACCTCGCGCAGCTCGATGATCGGCTCGGTCAAGACCCACCTCGTTCAAGGGGATGGAAGCAGCGGATCAGGCGCCCGGGGGTCGGCTCGCTGACCTCCGGGGCACGAAGGCATGCGTTGCCGGCCAACGAGCAGCGGGTGCGAAACGCACACCCCCCGGGCATGCGCAACGGCGCCGGAGCCATGCCGGGGATCTGGGCCAGGGGCCGGCCGCGCTTGTTGTGGCTGGGGATGGAGCCGATCAGTCCGCGCGTGTAGGGATGCGCCGGCCGGTCCAGCACGTCGTCGGTAGGGCCCGCTTCGACGATGCGGCCCGAGTACATGACGCAGATTCGATCCGCGAGCCCGGCGACAATCGAAAGATCGTGGGTGATCCAGATCAGCGCGGTTCCGGTCTCCCGGCAAAGCTTCTGCACCTCGTAGAGAATCTGGCCCTGGATGGTCACGTCCAGCGCGGTGGTCGGCTCGTCGGCGATGATCAGCGCCGGGCGATTGATCAGGGCGATGGCGATGCACACTCGTTGCCGCATGCCGCCGGAGAACTGGTGCGGATAGGCCTTGATGCGTTCGTCCGGGGCGGCGATGCCGACCCGGCCGAGCACGTCCCGGGCGCGTTCGTACGCCGCCTGCCGGCTGATCCTCTCGTGCACCCTGACCGCTTCGATCATCTGGGTATCGATGCGAAGCACGGGGTTCAGCGTCATCATCGCATCCTGGAAGACCATCGCGATCCGATTGCCGCGCAACTGCCGCAGCCTCGCCCTCGTCGCCCGCAGCAGGTCCACGCCGTCGAACATGACGTGTCCGCCGACCACCTCGCCGGGCGGATCGACCAGGCCCATGATCGAGTACCCGGTGACCGACTTGCCGGATCCGGACTCTCCGACGAGCCCCATCACATCGCCCCGGGCGAGCGTGAAGCTCACGTCGTCGACCGCTTTCGCCACGCCGGCCCTGGTCAGGAAGTGCGTCTTCAGGTGCTCGACGGACAGGATCGGATCGCGACCGTCCACGTGACGTTCCCGTGGTACGAGGCGCAGACGGACCGACGGGCACGGTTCCGTACCCTGGCCAGCCACCCCGGAAGCGTTCGATGATAGCCGAGTCCGTTCCTGCTCTCATGGTGCCGTACTCCTGGGGGTGCACGTCAGATTTGTGGTGAATTGAGAAAGGGCATGGGATGCGGTGTGGAATGGCGGGTTTTCTGTCAAGATAGAGTTTTGACAGGTTGGGAGGCCCGCCATGTCTGCGTCGATTTCGGAGCTGGAGGCACACCG
>JAJDUQ010000064.1 GCA_022826505.1 Gammaproteobacteria bacterium | reverse complement strand
GGTGTGGTGCAACACATATAGACAATATTATGGCACTACATCAGCCATCTCGACCAAGAATCAATCGGTTATATGCCAAAATCAGCGAATTTCGGGCTGATCCGACCCATCGCGACCCACAATTGGGTAAAGATGGGTTAGGATTGTCAACAATTTTCCCGCGGATTCGCGGGCGAAGGTGGCCGCATGCATGCGACCGGTCCCAGCCGGGCTCGCGAAGCCGCCGGCAGTGCGCGATGATGGACCATCGACTATCGTGCTGCGTGAAGGGAACCAATGCACGAGACGAATCTCGCAACCTGGGAACACAGCCATCCGTTCGTTCCGGATCGGCAGCGACCGGGAGAACGGCGCCCCCTGATTGTCGTCCTTCTGACGGCCGCGACCATGGTGGTCGAGGTCGTGGCGGGTATCGCCTTCGGTTCGATGGCGTTGCTCGCCGGCGGCCTTCACATGGCCTCCCATGCAGTCGCACTCAGCCAGGCCGTCCTTGCCTGCATTGATGGACGATGACGTCATGGCGGAGTCGGCTCGAGTGGACTGGGACCGCGGCGGACTGGCGCCGTGGACCTACCACAACGAGGAGCTGGCGGAGCTGGAAAGGGATGTCCTGTTCCGCCGTCACTGGCAACTGGCGTGCCACGTTTCGGATGTCGCGGAGGCGGGCGACTACGTTGCGTTCGACATGGCGGGCGAACGCGCCCTGATCCTGCGCGGCGCAGACGGCCGCGTTCGCGCATTCCACAACCTGTGCCGCCACCGCGGCTCGCGTGTCGTCGCCGGGAGCCGCGGGCGATGCGATCGCATGATCACCTGCCCGTTCCATGGCTGGCGCTACAACCTCGACGGGACCCTGCGCGGCCCCGCCTTCCCGGACAGCCTGCCCAGGCTGGATCGGGTCGAGCATGGCCTGAAACCCATGGAGATGGAGATCTGGATGGGGTTCGTCTTCGTCCGCTTCCTGCCCGGCGACCAACCTCCGATCTCGCAGGTGCTCGCGCGTCACGATGCAGAGGTCGCACCCTACGCAACGGAGGCGATGGTGCCCGCCGATGGCGAGTTCTGGACCCAGGAGCTGGCCGTGAACTGGAAGGCGGTGCGCGACGTGGACAACGAGGGCTACCACGTGCCCGTCGCGCATCCGGCGCTTCACGATCTCTACGGCGCGAACTACTGCGACGAGCCGCTCGTCGACGGCACGGCCCGGTCGTTCGGAGCGCTTGTGGAACGGCCCGGTGGGCTGTGGAGCGTTCGGCACTACAAGACGATTCTGCCCGAGCGTGCCGGACTTCCCGTGCCCAACCGGCGCGCGTGGCTCTACGTCGGCCTGTTCCCGAACGCCGTGATCGCCTTCTATCCCGATTCCACCCTCTTCTACCAGGAGTATCCGCTCGGGGCGCGGCGCACCATGCAGCGCGGCGCGACGTACCGCTACCGCGAGGAGAGTCGGGAGCTGCGGCTGTCCCGCTACCTGTCCGGCCGCATCGATCGGGTCACCGGAAGAGAGGACACCCGGCTGATCCAATGGACGTGGGAGGCCATGGAATCGAGCGCGTTCGACGGCATCGTCCTGTCCGACCGCGAGTACCTGGTGCGCTCGTACCATGATGCGCTCAGGGCCGCGGTCCCGGTCATGGACCTGGAGCGCGCTCCGGCGGGGGGTGCCGTGGCGGACACGAATGCCCGCATGCTGCGCTCGCTCGCGCAGACCCCGGTGCCCCCCGCCGCAGCGTCGAAGGGCGGGGTGTTGGGCGTCGCGTCTCGTTGAGCGACGAAGTTCCGGCGCGAATCGTGGAGACTCGCGCGGCGCGCACGTGCGTGCCGGCGAGATGTGAATCCCCGCTTCTCAATTCTCCGTCGTCCAGTCCGGGGCGGGACTCATCTCCAGAGCCGCCCGGTAGCCGCCGTAGACGGCCGCGGCGATGGTTCCCGGCGCGAGGCAGTCGCCGATTCGGGCCACCGTCTTCGGCGCTCCTGTCCGGTCTTCCACGATTGCGGCCCGGACCTCGTGGTACAGGGCGTCGTGCGGTTCGCGACGGGTCAACGGCAGGATCCAGTCGGCGGCAATCACCCGCTGTCGGCCGGAGAAGACGCACGACGTGGTGACGCGCAGCGGTTCGAGCCCCTCGACCACCTCGTTGGTGACGATTTCGACTCCGGCGTCGAGCATGGCTCGCACCGAGGCATGCTGCTCGTTCGTGTAGCTGCTCCACTGTCCGGGGCGACCCGCCGGGGTGACCAGCGTCACCTCGTTGCCGCGAGCCCGAAGCGCGAGCGCGATCACCGGACCGAGGTAGTAGTGGTCGTCGTCGAAGATGACGACGCGGCCGGACGGTGTCTCCGCCTCGTCAAGCACGGTATCGGCACCCGCCACGACCGCATCCGGGTCGACGGTGAAGGGCAGATTCCGGGTGCGGCCCACGCCGTCGGTGGTCCAGCGCGACCCGGTGGCCACGAAGACATGATCCGCGCCGACCTCCAGGACGTCGCCCACACTCATGAGGCTTTCCCGGAAGACTTCGACGTTCGACAGCTTGTCGATCTGCCCGACCCGCCAGTCGCGAACCCGTCTCCAAGTGCTCAGGCCGGGCAGACGGCTCTCCCGGGCCACGCGACCTCCCACCTCGCGCGCAGCCTCCGCCAGCAGGACTTCGTGGCCCCGTTCTCCCAGGGCCCTGGCCGCCTCCAGTCCGGCCGGGCCGGCTCCGACGACGAGAATCCGTTCCCGCCGAGGCCCGGATATCCGGGGGATGCGCTCCGGATGCCAGCCGCGGCGGTGCTCCTCGCCCATGGTCGGGTTCTGGGTGCAGCGGATCGGCACGCAGAGCGTATTGTGGGCGTAGCAGATGTTGCAGCCGATGCACTCGCGGATGTCCTCGAGCCGTCCCTCCTCGATCTTCTTCGGCAGGAAGGGATCGGCGATCGACGGCCGCGCCGCACCGATCAGGTCCTGAACTCCCTCGCGTAGGACCCGGGCCATGGTATCGGGGGAGGTGAAGCGGCCGACGGCCACCACGGGCTTCGTGGTCATCGCCCTGGCCCGCCCGACATGCTCGCGCAGGGCAGCCTCGCCGGTGAACCGGGACACGCCCATCTCGACCCCGTAGTCGTGGACGTTCAGATCCCAGAGATCGGGCAGGTCGGCCATGGCGCCGAAGGCGTCGAAGCTCTCCGGATCGGCCAGGTCGGCCGCGTAGCGCACCGCGACGGCAGCCTTGCCGGCGACCGCTTCAAGCGTCACGTCGATCAGCTCGTGGACAATCCGATACCGGTTCTCGAGCGAGCCCCCATACTCGTCGGTCCGGTCGTTGGTGGCGGAATTCAGGAACTCCGAGACCAGGTAGCCGTGGGTGGCGTAGACGTACACGATGTCGAATCCGGCCTCGACCGCGCGCCCGGCGGCGTCGGCCTGCCATCGACGAATGTCGGCGACGTCGCGCTTGTCGAGCCTTCGGCTCTGCACCGGGTGGTACACGTCCAGGTTCGTCGGCGGCCGGCTGATGACGCCAAGGGGCGGCACGCGAGTGTCCAGGTTGGCGATGTAGTTCCCGCCGAGCCACAGCTCGACCCCCGCGAGCGCACCGTGCGCGTGCACCGCCTCCGTCATCAGGGCGTTGTCGCGGATGTCATCCGCGTCCCACAGGCGGGCGAAGGGATGGGCGCCGTCGTCGGAGGTCGGATGGACGGAGCAGTACTCGGTGCAGACGACGCCCCAGCCTCCCTCGGCCTTGATCCCCCGCATGGCGGCGAGCATCCGCGGGCGTTTCCAGCCCATGCCGGAGCAGTGGGGCACCTGGTAGAAGCGGTTCCTGGCCGTTACGGGGCCGAGTCGAACCGGCTCGAACAGGCAGTCGTATCGAGGATCGCGCATGGCGTGTCGGCACCATCGAGCAGGCGTTTCGGGACGGGCGATCGGCACGGACTGTCGACTCGCGCCCGGATGCGCGCTAGCTTACCCTCGAATTCACGGGTGAGCCGCCGGTGTCGATGCCGGGATTCGCGATCGGGATCCCGTCCGCATTGATTCTTCCGCCATGCATCCCGAGCCCCTGCCGCCGCACCAGGTCGGGATGTGGCGCGGTTCGCTGACGGGCAGGCGCCTCGGGAGGCGGACATCACCGCGACAAGGGAGTGGACCGATCATTCGGTCATGCGCGAGAGTCGACCCGCGGGATTAACCGCTCGATGATGCGCGGGAGTCACGCGCAATCGGCCCGGACGGCGGGAGCCACGGGCATCAACACGTACAGGAGGACGCAATGAACAAGACCGTATCGAACTTGACGCGGACGATCCTCGCCGCCTCGGTTGCAGCCCTGGCCGCTGTTCCCGCCGCTGCCGAGGAAGTGCTGCACGTCACGAACTGGGCGGAGTACATCGCCGAAGACACCATCTCGAACTTCGAGAAGGAGACCGGCATCAAGGTGGTCTACGACCACTACGACTCGGTCGAGGCGATCGATTCCAAGCTCCTGGCCGGCAACTCCGGGTACGACGTTGTCTCCCACTCCTCCACCCAGATCGCGCGCCTGATTCCGGCCGGCATCCTGCAGGCGCTGGACAAGTCGAAGTTGCCCAACATGCAGCACATGATGCCGGAGATCATGGAGCAGCTCGACAGCAAGTGGGACCCCGACAACAACTATATCGTCCCCTACATGTGGGGTACGCACGGAGTGACATACAACCGGGAGCTGGTGCTGGAGACTTATCCGGACGCCCCGATCGGGTCCATGGACCTTGTGCTCGACCCGGTCCACATGAAGGAAGTCGCGAAATGCGGCGTCGCCTTCCTGGACTCCCCCACCGACATCATCCCGATGACGCTCGCCTATCTCGGCCTGCCGCCCGACTCCACGAACCGGAAGGACTACGCCAAGGTCAAGGAGACCCTCCAGGCGGTGCGACCCTACATCAAGACCTTCGACAACTACGCCTACCAGCGCATGCCGCAGCGCGAGTTCTGCGTCGCCGTGACCTGGGGGCCCGACGGACTGCTGGCGATGTCCGGCGCGGCGGAAGCCAACACCGGGGTCGTGCTCGACTTCTACCTGCCGGAGGGCGAGGGGAAGGCGAACCTGTGGATCGACGGCTGGGTCATTCCGTCCGATGCCAAGAACGTCGAGGCGGCGCACAAGTTCCTCGACTACATGATGCGTCCAGAGGTCGCGGCCGCCGACTCCAACTACACCTGGTACGCCACCGCGAACGCAACCGCCCACGAGATGGTCGACCCGGAAGTGACGGGCAGCCCGGCGTCCTATCCTCCGCCGGAGGCGGTCGCCCGGATGTACACGCTGGCGGTGCTGCCGAGGAAGATCCAGCGCACCCGCACCCGCGTGTGGACCGACGTGAAGGCCGGGAACTGACGATGATCCGCCTGTCATTGCGGCCACCGGCGGCATTCATGGGATGCCGCCGGTGGCCGGAATGGGACCAATCGTGGCCCCGCGCATGCGCTGGGTGCGGCATACGTGGTCGGTTGACTCATCAGTGCCCGGGAAATCGATGGATTCTTGCCTGCATGTACATCCGGTAACGCACTGTTTGCCGGATTCGCGCCCTCGTGGAAACGGGGACGCGAATCCATGTGCCTTGAACGAACACGGATGCGAGGTGCGCGAGCATGGCCGATCAGGAGAGGGGATCTGAAGGGGTGAGCGCGACGCCGTGGCTCGAGCCCGGCGTCGAGCCCTTCGTCAGGATACGGGGCGTGACCAAGACGTTCGGCGACTTCGTCGCCGTCGACAACGTCGACCTCGACATCTACAAGGGCGAGCTGTTCTGCCTGCTCGGCGGCTCCGGCTGCGGCAAGAGCACCCTGCTGCGCATGCTGGCGGGCTTCGAGACGCCCACGTCGGGGAGCATCAGCATCGACGGCGCCGACATGTCGGCCGTTCCCGCCTACGAGCGGCCGACCAACATGATGTTCCAGAGCTACGCGCTCTTTCCGCACATGACGGTGGAGAAGAACATCGCCTACGGCCTGAAGCAGGGCAGGGTGCCGAAGGCGGAGATCGCCGAACGCGTCGACGAGGTCCTCGGGCTCGTCGAGCTCCGGGAGTTCAGGAAGCGCAAGCCGCAGCAGCTCTCGGGCGGGCAGAAGCAGCGCGTGGCGCTGGCCCGGGCGCTGGTCAAGCGGCCGAAGCTGCTCCTGCTCGACGAGCCGCTGGGAGCGCTCGACAAGCGGCTGCGCGAGCAGACGCAGTTCGAGCTGATGAACATTCAGGAGCAGGTCGGCATCACCTTCATCGTCGTCACCCACGACCAGGAAGAGGCGATGACGCTGTCGACCCGCATTGCGGTGATGGATGCCGGGGTGTTCCGGCAGATCGGGACGCCGACCGAGATCTACGAGTTCCCGGAGTCGCGTTTCGTCGCGGACTTCATCGGCTCGACCAACATGCTCGAAGGGCGGGTCACGGAGACCGGCTCCGACCACGTCGACGTCGATACCGAAGTCGGCCCCATCCACATCGACCAGGGCATGCCGGTAGGTGACGGCGCGAGAGTCTGGATCGCGCTGCGTCCGGAGAAGATCCGCCTGGCGAAGACGGGGGACGGCGCGCTCGGCTCGGTGCAGGTGAAGGGGATCGTCGAGGAGATGGGCTACTTCGGCGACATGTCCGTCTACAAGGTCCGGGTCGGCGGCTCGCTCATCGAGGTCTGCGCGCCGAACCGAGTCCGGCCGAAGGACCGGCAACACGCGATTCAATGGGAAGACGAGGTCGTCCTGTCCTGGGACGACTCCAGTCCGGTCCTGCTGGTGAGGTAGCGGCGATGGCGGTGACGACGGAGGAAATGATGCTGAATCGCCCGTCGCTCGGCGCCCGGCTGTCCCGTCTGGTCCAGGCCAGATGGCAGCGGATCGTCGTCTTCGTCCCCTATGTGTGGATGCTGATCTTCTTCCTGTTCCCGTTCTTCATCGTCGCGAAGATCAGCCTCGCGGAATCGATCATCGCGAGCCCGCCGTTCTCGCAGATGCTGGAGTGGACCGAAGAGGGCATCGTCACCGTCCGGCTCGTGTTCGACAACTTCGTCTACATCCTGGAGGACGAGCTTTACGCCAGCACCTACATCAACTCGGTCAAGATCGCGGCGATCTCCACCGTCATCAGCCTGCTCATCGGCTATCCCATCGCCTACGGCATCGTCCGATCCCCGCCGGTGACGCGCAATCTTCTGCTGATGGCGGTCATCCTGCCGTTCTGGACTTCGTTCCTGCTGCGCGTCTACGCCTGGATGGGCCTGCTGGCCGACCAGGGCACCATCAACAACCTGCTGATCGCGATCGGGCTCATCGACGAGCCCATCCGCATGCTCTACACGGACTTCGCGGTCTATCTCGGGATCGTCTACACCTACCTGCCGTTCGTGATCCTGCCGCTCTACGCGAACATGGAGAAGCTGGACAACTCGCTGCTGGAGGCGGCGGCGGACCTGGGCGCGAGACCGATCAACGCCTTCCTGACCGTGACGCTGCCGTTGACGGTGCCGGGCATCATTGCCGGCTCGCTGCTGATGTTCATTCCCGCGACCGGGGAGTACGTCGTCCCCGACCTTCTGGGCGGGGGGAACGTCCAGATGATCGGCCGGGTGCTCTACAACGAGTTCCACGCCAACACGGACTGGCCGATCGCCTCGGCGGTGGCGATTGCCCTCCTGGTGCTGCTGGTGGTGCCGATGATGATCTATCAGCACTACCAGGCCCGAGAGACGGAGAGGCGGTAGGCCATGCAGCACGGCCGGTCCACCTTCCTCACCACGGTGCTCTGGCTGGGCATGGCGTTCCTGTACATCCCCCTGATTCTTCTGATCATCTATTCGTTCAACTACTCCAAGCTGGTGGCGGTGTGGGGCGGCTGGTCGCTGCGCTGGTACGTCGAGCTGTTCCAGAGCGAGGAGGTCTGGGCGGCGGTCTGGCTCAGCCTCCGGATCGCGGTGGTGAACGCGACCGGGGCCACGATGCTGGGCACCCTGGCCGGACTGGCGATGGTGCGGTTCGGCCGGTTTCGCGGGCGCACGCTCTTCGGCGGCATGCTGAGCGCCCCGCTGGTGATGCCGGAAGTGATCACCGGCCTCTCGCTGCTGCTGCTGTTCATCACGCTGAACGAGTGGATCGGCTGGCCGTCGCAGCGCGGCTTCTCGACCATCACCATCGCCCACATCACGTTCTCGCTGGCCTACGTCGCGGTCATCATCCAGTCGCGACTGACCGGAATGGGGCAGGACCTGGAGGAGGCCGCGCTCGACCTCGGCGCGAAGCCGTTGCGGGTGCTGATGGACATCACCCTGCCGCGCCTCGCGCCCGGGATGCTGGCCGGCTGGCTGCTGGCGTTCACGCTGTCGCTGGACGATCTGGTGATCGCGAGCTTCGTCACCGGCCCCGGCTCGAGCACGCTGCCGATCCTGATCTACTCGCGCATCCGGCTCGGCCTGCGGCCCGACATCAACGCGCTGGCGACGATCATCATCCTGACCGTCGCCATCGGCGTCGCCATCGCGGCGTGGCTGATGCTGCGGCAGCAGAAGCAGGCAGCGGCCGAGGCGGCCGCGCGGTGAGCGGAGGGGTGATGAGCGCGACGGGCGAGGAACATCATCCGCAGGACTCGAGCGTGGGAGTCAGGTCGGCCTACCCACGCGAGATCAGCAAATCGTGACTCAGCTCAACGAAGTCCGAGGTCTCCAGTGCGTGGACAATTTCGTCGAGACTGCGGGCGAACAACGCTTCCAAGTCCGAATTTCCAATGTTTCCGGTAGCAACCAGGAGCAGTTTGCGAGGTTCTCGCTTCAGGTGGAACGTGTCGACGAAATCCTCGTCTTTCGTGACGAAAACTCGTTGCTCTCCTACTGAACGGTCGTTGATTTCGGCGTCGGACGTACGATTCCCTTGTGGCAAGTCCCGGGTGTGTACGGCGTCGTGACCTTCATCTTGCAGCCAACGCGCCAATCGCCAGGGCAATTGTGCGTCGACGAGAAACTTCATCAAGCCACGGCCTGGATGCGCTTCACCTGGCTCAACCGCGCAGCGTATGCAAGTACGGCCAGGATGTCTTCGGGTTCCAGGTCGTCGTCAGGGCTATTTCATGCTAGCTGCAAAGAGGTGACGGCATGACCGTGAGGTTGGGGTCTGGCTTTTTCGCAGCGCCTCGTCTATAAGGGGGATATGGCGGATGCGTTCGACAAGGCGCAGGTGGTGGTCGGCGAGGTCGAG
>JAJDUQ010000028.1 GCA_022826505.1 Gammaproteobacteria bacterium | reverse complement strand
GGTCCACTTCAGGTACTCGGGGACCATCTACGCCGACCAGTTCGTCGAGGTGCTGCGCGACATCCGCCAGACCATCGACGCGGGGCTCTCCATTCCGGGACAGGACATCGAGCTCGACCCCTACGTCGCCCCCGAGACCCTCGAGGTCGAGGCGCTCGGCGCGCTCGCGCGCAGCTTCACCGAGGGGATCCTGGAGAACTTCGATCCGCGCGAGCAAGGCGTGGGTCGGGGCGAGAAGGCCATCCTGCCCCGCACGTTCCTGTACCTGCTCGAGCACGCGCGGGGCGAGGAGCGCGAGGCCGTCGTCGAGGGCGTAGGCGGGACGCTGGATCGCGCGATCGAGGCGATCTACGACCCGGTGGAAGGGGGGTTCTTCCGATACGCCGAGACCCGTGACTGGCGGATTCCGCACTACGAGAAGATGGCGGACCTGAACGCCGGAGCGGTGCTGGTGCTGCACCGGCTCGGCGAGCTGTCGCCCTCGGCGCTGCGCGCCGAAGCCGGGGAGCGCACCACCGAGTACCTCCAATCGACGCTCTACGAGCCCCGACTCGGCACGTTTCTCAGCTTCCAGGGCGCGGACACGCGCTACTTCCGGCTCGATGCCGCACGGCGCGGGACTGCCCGGGCGCCCCTGGTCGCGGACAAGGTGTTCACCGACCGGCTCGCCGGCACCCTCGACCACCTGATCGACGTCCTGCCCCACGCGCCCGACCGCACCCTGGAGCAGCAGGTCCTGGGCTCGCTGGAGTTTCTCGCCTCGATGGCCGAAAGGCGGAACCGGCTCGCACGCTACCATGTGCCGGCCGACGGCACCTGGCACGGGGACAGCCTCCCGCGGGACTATGCGCTGATCGCACGCGTGCTCCAGAAGGCAGCCCGGCGTTTCTCCGAGCCGCGATACGCCCATACGGCCGCGAGCGTGATCGAATCGGCCGTCAGCCGTTTCCACGACTCCGATCGGGGCATTTTCGTCGACCCGAGCTTCGCCGGCGACGACAGCACCGAGTACCTCATGGAGATGAACGCATTGTTCGCGCTGGCGATGATGGGTCTGGACGAGGACGGAATCCGGCAGCGTCGGGACGTGGTGGACTCGTTGATGACCTACTTCTCCGGCGTCGGGGAGCTGCTCGACGAACGGTTGTGGGAGTCGAACGATTGGGAAATCATGGAGGCCTACGTGCCATATCTCGAGGCCATCGATGCCTGGCTCGCCCTCGATTCCGGACACGGTTGACGCTTGGCGCATCCATGGCGCGCATCGGTGCCCGGGTTGACGGGTTCGCGCAAGGCGAATGTCGAGAGCACCGATGGATTCGCGCCTTCGGGGAATGAGGGTCGGGGCGTTCGGGCACGGTCGTTCACGTGTGAACCGTGCGGACCGTCTTTCCCGCAGAGCCAGTCGTCGCGAAGACGAAGGGGGGGAATCCACCTCCTGGCCGAGCACGATGCCAGGTTGCGGCGGGCAATGAGATGAACGATTTTCTGATTGCGCCGTCGATCCTGTCAGCGGACTTCGCCCGCCTCGGCGACGAGGTCGATGCGGTGCTTGCGGCCGGTGCCGACCTCGTCCACTTCGACGTGATGGACAACCACTACGTCCCCAACCTGACGGCGGGGCCACTGGTGTGCGCGGCACTGCGCAACCACGGAGTCACTGCCGACATCGACGTGCATCTCATGGTCAAGCCCGTCGATCGCATCATTCCGGAATTCGCCGCGGCAGGCGCGACGTACATCACGTTTCACCCCGAGGCGACAGAGCACGTCGACCGCTCGCTCCACCTGGTGCGTGAGCACGGTTGCAAGTGCGGACTGGTACTGAATCCCGCGGCCCCCGTCGCAGCGCTCGACCACGTGCTCGATCAGCTCGACATGGTGCTCCTGATGTCGGTGAACCCGGGGTTCGGTGGCCAGTCGTTCATCCCCTACGTCCTCGACAAGGTGCGGGCGGTGCGCGCACGCATCGACGCGCTGGGCAAGCCCATTCGGCTGGAGATCGACGGAGGAGTGAACACCGGCAACCTGCGCGCGATCGCCGAAGCCGGAGCGGACACTTTCGTCGCCGGCTCGGCTATCTTCGGCGCCGACGATTACGGCGCGGTCATCGCGCGGATGCGAGAGATCCTCGCCGGCATGCGCTGAACGCGTTGCGGCGGCATCACCCCGCGCGACGGCATCGGCAGGCCGCGGTTCGCCCGCCGGGTGCAATGGCGTCCGGGGCTGACGCAGATTGAGTTTGCTCGCCGCATCGACCTGCCGCACGAGACGATCCGCAACCGGGAGCAGGGCAAGCGGGGACCGACCGGCGCCGCCAGGGCCTTGCTCGGGATTCTCGACAAGGCACCCGAGTTTGTTCTGCGGGCGCTCACCCGATCTCCGGGACACTACGGCGGCCTTTCCCGGACGCTGTGGGCGAGGCACGGAGCCCGCCACTGCGCGCACCGCGCGAAAGGATGGCGTCGGACCGGACCGCTCCGTCGACCCCTCCGGGACCGAGGGCTACCTGAGCACTGCCGCCCTCCAGGCCGATTCCTGCTCCTCGGCCTGAATCAGCCCGAGCTCGCCCTGGCGCCGGGCCCGGTCCGCGAGTTCGACCGCCTTCGCGTACTCCCCCTTCTTCGCGAGCTTCCTGGCCTGACGGAGCATCTTCTTCGTATCCCGCCACTCGAAGCCGGCTTTCCTGGCCGCCTTTCTCACAGCGACCGCGGCCTCGTACACGGACTTGAACGCAGCCTCGTCGCCCGCCCGGGCATAGGGGGACCAACTCCACGCGCCGGCCACGAGCGCGGCCGCCGTCAGAGCCACGGTGATCGGGCGCCGTGGCTTGCCAGCGGATCTCGACGCCGCGCCCTTCATCAGTGGCGACTCCCCGGTCCGTTGAGCGGAATGCCGTTGCTCATGTAGGAGTGGAAATACTCGAGGTTGCGGTACTCGCGACTCTGCGGCCCGAACGAGGCGGCCCGCAACTGCCGGCTGCACGCCGCGTAGGAGCGATGCAGGGTGGTGATCTCCCGCCACGTCTTGCGAAAGACCGGGAAATGGCTCACCTGGCCGACGGCGGGGCCGATGAGCTCGGCCCGCAGGAGCCTGCCGACCGCATCGACATGGCACGAGGCACAGGCGAAGTTGAGCTGGCCTCGCCTGGCGTAGTAGTGCTTCTTGCCCTCCTCGTACGCGGCGAGCGCACCGGAATCATCATCGGGCACCTTCACGTCGATGACGTGGCCGCGCGACAGGTACGCGAGGTAGGCGGAGATCTGCGCAAGCGGTCCACGATAGTACTTGAGCGGTTTCTCGCCGTGCCGTTCGCGGCACAGGTTGATCGCCCACTCCATGGTGACGACCTCGCCGCGCTCCGGGTCCCAGTGCGGATAGTTCTGCCGGACGCCGGATTCGTAGTCCGGAAAGCAGTCCGCGTAGCTCTTGCCGTTGGCGAACGGCTCGTGGAACAGCTCCTCCCCGGCATCGATGTCGAACTCGTAGGGCGGGAACTCCTCCATCTGCTCCCACTCCTCGCGACGGCTCTTGTCGATGGAGTAGAGCCCGTTCGCGAAGTCCTCGAACGGCGTGTCGGGGAAACGCTGCTTGTAGAAGTCCTGGAAGGCCCTCTGGTCGTCCTCGGGCGCCCCCCGGACCACGCCGAGGCCGAGGACGAGGCTTGCGCCGAGCAATGCGATCACTGCCGCTCGCATCCTGTCATGTCTCCGTTGCCGTTCGCACGATCCGGCTCGCTCGAATGGCAGGTTCGTCGTTGGGTGCCGGTCGCCGCGACTACTTGACCTTGGCCTCGGCGCTCGCCTGCTCGCCCGTGTTGTCGACCCAGGCGACGGTGATCGTGTCGCCCTTGTTCGCACCCATCACCTCGGTGGAGAGATACGGGTCCTGCGACACTCCCGGTCCGAGGTACGCGGTCATCACGTTCGTTCCGTTGAGCGCGACGTTCACGTCGCTGATGTAGTGCGCGGGGATCTTCTTTCCGGTTTTCTTGTCCCTGCGCAGCCCGGTTTCCATCGGGTGCTTCATCAGGAACTTCACCCTCGCGGTACCGTCCTTCACTTTCGCGCGAATCTTGATCTTGCGTGCCATCGTTCAACCCCCCTTCGAATACGTCATCGCTTGGCTGCGTCAACCGCCGCAGCCGCCGATCGTGACCTTGACCTCCTTGGTGGCGCGGTAGACCTTGTCGCCGGCCTTGATGACCGCGTGCACCGGAGAGGTTTCGCTCATCTTGATCCGGGTCGAGACAAGCCCGCCGGAGTGCTCCGACAGCTTGAACGCGGCGGCGAGGGGAGCGGGGTTCTTCTCCGCGAGAATGCCGACGAACTCGGCATGCGCGATGTCGAACTTCACGGTGATGGGAACGATGGCGCCGTTCTCGGCGATGTCGGGCGCCTTGATCCTGATGTGCTCCGACTCGATGGTATCGGGCGTGCCGAAGAGCTGAGTCAGCGCATCGTCTCTCGTGGTCGAGTCGAACGCCGACTCCGGTCGCGCCGCGAACGCCCGCAGCGGCAGGAGAACGACCCCGGCCACGACACCGAGGAATCGAATGAAGAGTCTGCGGTTCATGATTCCGTACCTCCCTTGCCCTGGTGTCGCCGCTCCGCGGGCGCCTCAGAGCGAATGGACAAACTCGACGACCCTGTCGATTTCGTCTTCGGTGAGAATTTCGTGCCGCCCGAACGGCGGCATGAGCGAATTCGGGTTGATTTTCGACGAGTCCCAAATCTGTTCGCGCAGCTTCGACTTGTCTGGGAAGCGCGCCTTCATCGCGACGAGCGGCGGCCCGATGTTGCCGGGAAGGGTTGCCCCGGCCATGACGTGGCAGGCCATGCAGTTGCCCTTCTTGCGGTCGAGCGCGATCTTGCGGCCTTCCTCGATCATCGATGCTGCCACTGCCTCCTTCACCTTCCCCGGCCCTGTAATGGACGCCAGGGCAATCGCGACAACCAGCGCCGTCCTGCTCAGTCTACCCATGGTGTCTGTCTCCGTGGGTCATTTCCGCCGCGATCCTTGCCCGTTTCGATGTCTGGCTCGGCGGGCCCGCTCGTCCGGACAGCCGCAGGCGTGTCCCGACATCGACTCCCACCTCGGATGCCGCTTCGTATCGGATTGCGCCGCAGCCAATCCGACCCGCCACGCTCGCCGGGTGCCTGCATCCACCCGGCGACAGAGGAGGGCCGCCGTCGCGGGCCGTCTTCGCCCGATTGTCATTCACGGAGACCGCATGAAGTCCGACACGCGCGCCCCGATTCGGTTGCGATGATCGCAAACCGAGACAGCGGCCACAATCTCCACCGGAGGTCTCCACCCGAGGTTGATTCGCGTGGCCGGACGCACACTCGCCCGTTCGTCAGTACGCGCGCAGCCGGGACCGGGCCGCGGCAATCGCCCGGTCGATGTGGAGGCCGAACATCTCGATGGTGTTGATTCCGCGAATGCGCGGGGCGAGTTCCGTGCCGTCCGGGGCGAGAAAGAGGAGGGTCGGCGTCAGGTCCGTGTCACGCGTCGACGCAAATTCGCCACGGGACTCGGGCTCGCCGTCGAACCCGCGCAGCGGCTCCGCCGCGTCGAGCATCAGCTCGCCGATGAGGGCCTGATCGTCGTACTCGCGGCTCTTCATCATCGGATTCAGCACCTCGTCCTTGAGCACCATGCAGTACGAGCAGTCCGAACGCGAAACGAGCAGCACGATGGGGAGGCCGCGTCTCAGCGCCGTTCGACCGAGAGTCGTGAGGTCATCGATGAGAGGGACTTCATCCATGGCAGGTGCTCCCGGCCTCGATGCGCAGGCCAATGCGCCGGCGCGGCGACCACCCGATCGTGACCGCGACATTCGGCGCGGGTCTCTGCGGCCGGTCGCGGTGGCCGCCTCCCGGCGAGGCCGCCGAGGTGCCACTCGCGCCGACGCGCGCCTCCGTGCGCGTTCGCCGAACATCCACGAAATCCTGCGAAACCGGCCGCGCTCGCCACGGCAGTGCGCGCAAGCCCGGTTCCATGTGAGTACTTGCGTCACACGGATTCGTGGTCCGGCCGCGAGTTCCTTCGGCCAGCCGGGTCAGAGCGCAGCGATCGTTGCCGCCAGACGTTCGGCCCGTCCGCGCAGGATCCCGATGGCGCGCTTCGCCCGATCGTGGAGCGACTCGTCGGCACCGAACTGATCATAGGGCTGCACGATCGCGATGGAGTCGTCCATTTCGAGCGCATCGCGCCAGACGACTCCGGTCTGCCCGGTGAGATCCGCCGCGAGCGCCTTCTGGTCGAAGTAGAGTCGCTGCAGATCCCTCGCGCGTTCCGCCCCGATGTGCACCACCGCAGTGAACGGAACGCCGCTCTCGTCGGGGTCCGCGAGCGCTCCCTCCCAGACCGCGATGGCCTCCTCGATGCGCCGCGCGGCATCTTCCAGCATCGCGATGCACGCGGTCCGGCGCTCGGGCGGCCAGACTTTCGACGCCCCGACGGTCGCCGCGTGGCAGTCGTTCAGGAGTCGATCCGCCACGACTCGAATCCCTCGGTGTCTGCGCCTTCTCCGGCTTCGTATCCCGCCTCGTAGGCTTCGGTGATCCGTTGCTCCTCCCGCTTGGGGTTCCCCATGTACCCGCCGACCCACCCCTGGATGTACTCCGGGTCGACGTTCGCTTTCTGCATACGGGCCACGGCGTCGTAGTAGAACTTGCGATCCACGGGTCCCTCCGGTCAGGGATTCGGAACCATCCGCGACGCAGGCGACTCGGCGGCACCCGCGCAACGCAGCAAGTCTAGGAGCCGGCAACCGCGCCCGGCAATATATCGGTTCGGATACGGGCCGGACATCTCCTGTCAACGAATCGCGCCTGTCCTCGGCGAATCGACCGCGAGTCTCCGCGGAGGAGTCCGGACGGAGAAGACCCGCGAGGGAGACTGTCCAACGCGCGGCGATCCCGGGGCCGGTCGGTTTTCTCGCGTCAGGCAGGGTCGAGGATTTCCCGCTCCGCGGCTTTCTGGACGAATGCGGAGCGGGTCATGCCGCGCATGCGTGCGGCTTCGTCGAGTGTGTCGAGGAACCCCTTCTCCAGGCTCAGGTTCACCCGCACGACCCTCTTCCGGTCATGAACCCAGGGAATCATCATGAGGATGGCGCCATTCGCGATGTTTTCGGCAACCTGCTCGCGCACGGCTTCGAGGCCGAGCGGTGGCATGGGCTCGCTGTCCTCGAAGAACAGGCTCAACGCCTCGATCGCGTTGGGAACAATCTCCTCGAAGGTGTCAGCGGCCGAAAAGCATCCAGGTACCTCGGGAAACTGGATCCCCCAGGCGCTGTCGGGATCCTTGTCGATGACGGCGACGTAGTGCATGCCTCCCTCCTCAAGTCCAGCCGGCCTGCCTTGCGATGCTCCGAGCCGTGCCAAGCGGGAGGTCCTTCTTCGGGCGCGGCACGATCACGGTGACCGGACCCTTCCTGAACTTGTAGTGTGCTCCCCTGATGCTCACCCGCTTGAAGCCCCCGGCCTCGAGACGCTTGACAATGTCTCGGCTGTTGCGGAGCATGCGCAATTATATACACACACTCCGCATCCGTTCGCAACATGTCCGATGCTGGGCACGACCAGCCAGTGGCACCTCTGTTTCGTCCGGCGCCGCCTTGAATGTCCTCCATCGTGGAGCTGCATCCCTCGGGACATCGGTTCCAGGCCGAGTCCGGGGAAACCGTGCTCGAAGCCGCCCTGCGGGCCGGGCGCTCGCCCGCGTTCGGTTGCGCCAACGGGAGCTGCGGGGAGTGCCGGGCGCGGATCATCGAAGGAGAGGTCGAGCCGGTCCGGTTCCACGACTACTACGTCACCGAGGCGGAGAAGCGGGCCGGGTACACGCTGCTCTGCTCGGTCGCCCCCCGCGGAGATCTGGATCTGGTGGTGGAGTCCACCGAGGCGTCCGGCGTCGACGACATCGCGCCACAACGGGTGCGCGCGAGAGTCACCCGCGTCGAGCCGGCCTCGGACGACCATGCGGTGGTGCATCTGAAGGTCCAGCGGGCACGGGTGCTGCGCTACCTGTCCGGCCAGCGCGCGACGGTTCGATTCGACCGCGTTCCGCCGTGCGAGACCTGGCTCGCGAGCTGCCCCTGCGATGCCGTGAATCTCAGGATTCACGTGCGGCGCGATACCGAGGATGCGTTCGCGGGCTTCGTGTTCGACGAGCTCCGGCGAGGCGCCAGGGCGACGGTCGAGGGGCCGACCGGGCGCTTCGTGCTCGACGACGATTCCCCGCGCGGGCTCCTGTTCATCGCCTGCGACACCGGATTCGCGCCGGTGGAGAGCCTGATCGAGCACGCGATCAACCTGGAGCTGGAGGTGCCGATCCGGCTCGTCCGGGTGGTCCGGGGGGCGGGCCCGCCGTATCGCCACAACTACTGCCGCGCGTGGGCCGACGCGCTCGACGGCTTCCAGTATCGGGTCGTCGAGGCCGCAGCCGACGGCGAGTCGTGGGACGCGATCGCGACTCGCGTTCTCCAGACCCTGCCCAGTCCGAATTCAGGCGCCGGTGCGATGAACGCGGTGGATGCCTACGTGGCCGGACCGAAGGGATTCACCGATGCCTGCCGGCGGTCGCTGCGCGAAAGCGGAGTTCCCGAAGCCCGCGTGAAGGTCGACTCCCTCGACTGAGCCATCGCACGACTCCCAGCCGTTTCCTCCGTCCGCGGTTCGCGGCAGCATACGCGCGCGGCGTCTCGCTCCCACAGGAATGCAAGCTCATGGACCCCTTCGACTTCAGCACCGGGACCACCAATCCCGAGACCTTCCCCACCGACGCGCTGGCGCAAGCCGCGGCTCGCGCGGTGCAAGCTCACGCAGTGGAGCTCAACACCTATCCCGGCCGCCTCGGGCACGAGGGCCTGCGCAAGCTCATGGCGCAGCGCGAGTTCGACCGCGAAGGCGTGCGGCTCGACCCCGAACGCATCGCGCTCACCAACGGCTCGATGCAGGCGGTGACCCTGGTGGCGGAAGCGCTGTGCGAGGGACACGACGACATCGTGGTCATGGAGGAGTACTGCTACTCGGGAACCATCCGCGCCTATCGGGGGCTCGGCATCGAGATGGCCGGGGTACCGGTCGACGGCCACGGAATGCGCACCGACGCGCTCGCGAGCACGCTGGAACGCTTGCGCAGCGCCGGCCGCGTCCCGCGTTTCATCTAC
The DNA here is from genome assembly GCA_022826505.1 of Gammaproteobacteria bacterium. Classification (GTDB taxonomy): domain Bacteria; phylum Pseudomonadota; class Gammaproteobacteria; order HK1; family HK1; genus HK1. The sequence continues at coordinate 5,726 of JAJDUQ010000028.1, read as the reverse complement.
GTGCTCGCCACCTACCAGAATCCCACCGGCCACGTCATGCCGCGCGATCGCCGCATGGAGCTGCTGCGCATCGCCCGCGAGCACCGCTGCATCGTGGTGGAGGACAACTGCTACGGCGATGTCCACTTCGACGGAGAGAAGGTCCCCGCGCTCTACGCCCTCGACGACGGCCCGCGGCAGGTGTACCTGTGCTCGCTGTCGAAGATCTTCGCTCCGGGAGTACGCCTTGGATACCTCACCGCTTCTTCGCCCGATCTGTTCGACCGCATCGTCGATCGCCGGTTCGACGCGGGCCCGAACACGCTGGCCGCCGCAATCACCGCCGAGTTCCTCGAAGGCCGCCTCTGGGAGCATTGCGAGATGGCGAACCAGGCGCTCAAGGCCAAGCGTGACGCGATGCTCGCGGCGCTCGAAGCCGGGCTCGGCAACACCTGCTCGTGGTCGCGCCCGCCGGGCGGGATGTTCATCTGGGTCCGCCTGCCTGACGGGACCGACTGCGCACGGCTCGAGGCCATCGCGGCCGAGCGCGGGGTGAGCTTCTCGCAAGGATCGGACTTTCACGTGGACGGGCAGAGCGGGCCCTACATCCGGCTCGCGTACGGATTCGCCCGGGTCGCGGACATCCACGAGGGGATCGCACGCCTCGCGCAGAGCATCGAGGAGGCGATCGGCCATCGTGCGCACCCGTGAAATGGAAACGGCGCAGGCCTGGCTCAGTCGAGGAAGCGCTTCTCCATGCATATCGGCCGCGACTTCCAGTGTCAACGGCGTTGCGCCAGCGTGACGTTGCGCCAATCTCCGGCGATTCCGACGCGCAGCATCCGTGGGCGTTCGCCCGGTGCACGACTCCGGTCGGGCCGTGCACCGGGAACTGTCGGGACCGAGTCAGACCATCTCCTGCGGATCGACGTCGACGGACCATCGAACCTTGCGCGCCGACGGCAGGGCCTCCAGGTCCGCGATCCATCCGGGCAGGAACCGCTGCATTGCGCCGCGTGATGTCGCATCGACCAGAAGCTGCGCGCGGTAGCGTCCCGCCCGACGCTCCATCGGCGAGGGCACCGGCCCCAGCACCGACACGCCCCGGTGCGGGCGGGCGCTCGCGCAGGCCTCGGCGTCGCTGAGGAACGACTGCGGCGCCTCGCGCTGCTGCGCCTCGGCTCGCACGAGGGCGAGGCTCGCGAAGGGCGGCAGGCGCGTGCTCCGGCGCTCTTCGAGGGCTTGTGCGCAGAATTGCCGGTACCCCTGGAGCACCAGCACCCGCAGCAGCGGGTGCTCGGGGTTGTGGGTCTGGAGCAACACGCGTCCGGTGCGGTCGCCGCGGCCGGCCCGCCCGGCGACCTGGAGCAGCAACTGGGCCATGCGCTCGGTGGCACGGAAGTCGATACCGAACAGCCCGGCGTCGGCATCCAGGATCGCGACGAGGGTGACGTTCGGGAAGTGATGCCCCTTCGCGAGCATCTGGGTACCGACCACCGCGTCGACCTCGCCGGCGTGCACGCGATCGAGCAACGCCTCCAGCGATCCCCGCCGGCGGGTCGCATCGCGGTCCATCCTCGCCACGTGCAGGCCCTTGATTCTCCTCTCCAGCGCGCGCGCGACCCGCTCGGTGCCGAGCCCCAGGCGGCGCACGTTCGTCGAGCCGCACTCGGGGCACTCGACGACGGGCGGACGCTCCGCGGCGCAGTGATGACAGCGCAGCCGCTCGTCCTCGCGATGGAACACGAGCCGGGCGTCGCACCGTTCGCAGTTCGCGACCCAGCCGCAGGCGTGGCACATGAGCACCGGCGCGTAGCCACGCCGGTTGATGAACAGGAGCGCTTGCTCGGACCGGGCCTTCGTCTCCTCCAGCGCCTCCACGAGCACGTCGCAGAGACCGTTGTCGAAGGGACGTGAACGGAGGTCGACCACGTCGATGCGCGGCGGGGAAGCGCCGCCGGCGCGGTGCGGCAGGTCGAGCCGGCGGTAGCGGCCGCGCCGCACGTTGTCGATAGCCTCGAGCGAGGGGGTCGCGCTGCCGAGCACCACCGGGGCGCCGGCGTCCCGGGCGCGCACCACCGCGAGGTCGCGCGCGGAGTACCGGAACCCGTCCTGCTGCTTGAACGAGAGGTCGTGCTCCTCGTCGACGATGAAGAGCCCCGGGCGCGCGAGCGGCACGAACACCGCGGAGCGGGTGCCCACTAACACGTCCACGGTGCCGTTGCGCGCATGCGTCCACGACGAGAGCCGCTCGCCGTCGGAGAGTCCGGAGTGAAGCGCGGCCACCCGGCAGGTGAGCCGCGCGTGGAACCGGGCGAGAAGCTGCGGGGTGAGGCCGATCTCCGGAATGAGCACGAGCGCCTGACGCCCTCGGGCGACGACGGTCTCGATGAGCCGCAGGTACACCTCCGTCTTGCCGCTGCCGGTGACGCCATCGAGCACGAACGGGGTGAATTCACCGAGGTGCGCCTCCACCGCCTCCACCGCGCGAGCCTGCTCGGCGTTCAGGACCGGGCGATTGAAACGATCGGCCGGATCTCGCGAGTCGAATCGGTCGGCGGGGTGCGGCAGGTCGGTCCGATCAGTCGAGTGTGCGGAGGCGGCCTGGTCAGTCGGGGACGGCGGATCGACCCAGTGGGCTTGGTGTAGCGGACCGAAGCGGTCGGCGAGGTGCGGCGCGTCGGCCGGGTGCGAAGGGTCGACTTGGTCGGCCGGGCGTGGAGGATCGGGCCGGTCAGACGAGTGCGGAGGGTCGGCACGGTCGCCCGGGGACGGCGGGCCAGGCCGGTCGGCCGGACGTGGCACGTCCGGGCAGGCTTCCACCCAGCCCTTCTCGATGAGCGCCCGCAGCGGCCGGCGCCAGTCGCGATGCTCGGCCACGAGCGCCGCCTCCGGGACGCTTCCGGCGTCGATCATGAGGCCGAGCAGACGGGCCTGGACCGGCGCACCGCGAATCCCCTCGGCGATTGCGTGCGCGCCGGCGGCGGTCGCGGCGTACCGCATGCTGCGCTCGGCCTTCGGTACGCGCCCCAGCCGCAGCAGCCTCGGCAGCGTGCCGACGACGACCTCGCCGACGGGATGCTGGAAGTATCCGCTGGCCCATGCGAGCAGCTTGAGCGTCGCGGCATCGAACAGCGGTTCCTCGTCGATGACGTCGCGCACCCGCTTGAGTCGCCGCGCGTCGACCGTGCTCGCGCAAGCGATGTCGACGACGACTCCGATGGCGGTCTTCCGCCCGAACGGCACCCGGACCCGCATGCCCGGCCGCACCGGCGGCGTCCCTCTCGCGCGCGGGGGCAGGTAGTCGAACGGGTGCCGGATGGGGACCGGCACCGCGACCCGAAGGACTGGCTCGGCCGCCGTCGTCGACCGGACGGCGCCCGCGCTCATGCGCATCCGTGTTCGGTGAACGTCCATCGGTTTCCGGTAAAGCCTTCAATCGTGGGCCTGCGGCGCACCGCGGGCGAGACGCCCGTGCTCCCAGGAAACGACACCCCACGTGAAGCCTGTGCAGAGGTCCCGGCGCCGTACGCCTCAAACCGTCGGGCCTTGCCCGAGGCCACGGCTCGGACCCCCGGGAGCGCGGGCACCTTGCCCGCGGCAAACTGCACTCAGTCCACTGATTTGACGCCGTTTTTTTCCGTTTGTCCAGCGCGGATACCGAACTTCCCACTTGCTGTCCTTGCGGTCACGCACGGGCTCCGGTCGAGTTTCCGCGACTGGGCGACCGAGCGAACCCACACACCGCATGCGGTCATGGAGGCGGCGCTCACGCACATGGTCAAGAACAAGGTCGAGGCCGGAGGCGAGGAAGGTCTGACCGATCGTCACCTCCGCTGCGTGGGAGGTGGCGGAGGCAATGATCGCGCCGGCAGTGGCGGCCGCGGCGAGCCTTCGGGACAAATGGGAACGGGTCATAGGTCGTCGCTCCCGTGAGTTGGGTGTCGGGGTGTCAGGGAAAGCGGCTCGACCAGGTCGCCCGCGAAGCCGAGCGGCGGTGTTGCGGCCGAGGATGCCCGCGCGCAGAACCTCCGGTCGCGCGGGCCTGGGCAGAAAGCCGCCCTCGGCTTCGGCATAGGCGGCGGCAACGGAGAGGACGTCTCCGGCATGGAGCGTCGGGTCGAGATCACCGAAGAGATAGGTGAAGCGGCCGGGGCCTGAGAGCGCGATGGTGCATGGCCGCTTGCAACTGCTCATGCAATTCACGCCGCGCAGGCGGATGCCCCGGCTCGCGGCCATGCTGTCGGGAAAAGCATCCGCCACAGCGTGCGCCAGACGCCGACCGCCCCGCCGGTCGAGGTCGGCGTTGCGGTCCTCGCGCCTGTCGCGGCAGCGCAGGCAAATCGAAAGAGTCAATCCGTCGTCGCCCACCGTGCCCGCCTGCCTGAAAGGCGGGGGCAAGTCGGTCCGGCTGTCACGAGCTGTGTGCATGTCAACCCCTTTCCTGCGGCCACGCCCGGCTTCCAGGGAGCACTTGGTTCTACAATCAATGATCAGGAATGTTATAATATAACGTACACGCGGTCGCTGATCTTCGGACCGGTGGCAAGCTCGAGGTCATGTCGATGAGCAGCACCATTGTCAATCGGACGGAACATTGATGAGCTGGAACTGCGTCAGCAGTTCGGTGCCTGCATCGCATGAGTTTGTCCGCTGAACCAGGCAAGACGTCGCTGCTTGATCGCGTCGGCACCGGCCGGAAGCTCGACGCTTATGTGGTCGGCGTCGTGTTCCTTGACGAGGGACTGCTCGCGGCTGCACTCGGGGACGGTCGGGTCGCGTTCATCAACAGCGAGAGCACGAATCCTCCGTCCTTCGTTTCGGTGCATGACGGAGCATGTCTTTCGCTGGCCGGCGACTGGGAGGAGCAGCGCGTCCTGACAGGCGGAGACGATGGACGGCTGGTGAGCACCGATACCGACGGCGAGACCACCGAAATTGCAAGCATTGCGGGTCGGTGGGTCGAGCCGATTGTTGTCAGCAGGGCATCCGGGCTATGCGCTGCGGCTTTCGGCAAGACAGTTTCCCTTTTCGCTCAAGACGGAAGGGCAGTTGGACGGTTCGATCATGCAAACACAGTCGGCGGTCTGGCATTCGGCCCGAAAGGACGACGGATCGCCGCCGCGCACTATGGCGGAATCAGCCTCTGGTGGGCGAAGCTCGGCATACAGGAACCTAAACGACTCAGGTGGTCGGGCTCGCACCTTGGTCTGACCTGGAGCCCGGACGGGAAATACATCGTCACCGCAATGCAGGAGAACGAGCTGCACGGTTGGCGTGTCTCCGACAGCGCCGATATGCGGATGTCCGGCTACCCGACGAAGGTCAAGTCGATGAGCTGGCTGCCAAAGGGAAGGTACCTGGCGACCGGTGGCGCGGAGTCCGTCGTTTGTTGGCCATTCCAAGGCAAGGACGGTGCCATGGGCAAGGCGCCGCTCGACCTCGGGCGGGGCTTCGAGGGTGTGGTCACTGTGGTGGCTGCTCACCCCCGGCATGACGTGGTCGCCGCCGGATACGAGGACGGTGCCACCATCCTCGTGCAGATCGACCGCACTCATCCGGTTCTGGTCAAGCGGCCCGGCAAGGGCGCTGTGACCGCGCTCGCCTGGTCGGCGGATGGACAGCATCTCGCACTCGGTACCGAGAGCGGCTTTGTCGGTCGAATTGGCCTTTCCGACTGGCGGGCTCCATCATGAGCGGGAACACTCGGCACTTGAAGAGATGATGCGGAATCGACCCTCCGTCCA
>JAJDUQ010000109.1 GCA_022826505.1 Gammaproteobacteria bacterium | reverse complement strand
TCGACCTCGCCGACCACCACCTGCGCCTTGTCGAACGCATCCGCCATATCCCCCTTATAGACGAGGCGCTGCGAAAAAGCCAGACCCCAACCTCACGGTCATGCCGTCACCTCTTTGCAGCTAGCATGAAATAGCCCTGCGAGTTTCGCGGTTGGTGCTACCGCGATACTGCATCCCAGGTTTAGAATGAATGCGGTATGCGGAAATCCAACCTCCTCGGGACCACGGAAGGTGCCCCATCGTCCGTGCTTGACGACCGGCAACATCTTCACCAGAGACGGGACCGGCTCAAGCAACTCCGGGCATTCTGTCAGGCGGCCCGACTCGGGAGCATTTCCCGTGCGGCAGAGCAGGTCATGTCGAGCCAGCCGGCGGTGTCGCTCCAGGTCCGCACGCTGGAAGGAGAGCTCGGAGTGCTGCTGTTCGAGCGTCGCGGGCCGCGAATTTCCCTCACACGGGTCGGGCAGAGCCTCTATCAACTCGCCATGCCGCTCGTGGAGGGCATGGACCGTCTCCCCGACACGTTTGCCGAGCGGTATCACGGCGTTTCCGCTGACGTTCTTCGAATCGGGGCCGGCCAGACCTCGGCATCCTATCTGCTGCCGAAGTACCTGAAGGCGTTTCGAGAGCGCTACCCCGACATCCTGGTGGACATCAGGACCGGCACCGGCCAGCAGAGGCTGAGCTGGCTGCGCGACTACGAACTCGACGTCATCGTCGCGGCGATGGACATTGCGCCCTCCGACGTCGAGTTCCACCCGATATTCGGGTCCGATCCCGTACTCATCACCCCGCTGGACCATCCGCTGGCGGGCCGTGAATCGGTCCCCATCGAGGAGACGGCCGCCTATCCCTTCGTCGGGCATACGTCCACCCACTACGTCAGGCAGGTTGCGGAAGTGATTCTGCGCCTGCACGGAGTCGCTCCCGACGTCGCCGTCGAGGTCGACGGATGGGGCGTGATTACGGCCTACGTTGCAGCCGGTGTCGGGATCTCCTTTGTCCCCGACCTGTGCCTGACCGAGCACGATCGACTGTGGAAGATTCCCTTCAGAGGCACGATCCCGCAACGGCGATACGGAGCCATTACCCGTCGTGACGGGCTCCTCAGCCGGGCCGCAAGCCGATTTCTCCGTGTCATGGTTCCGGACATGTCGCAGGCGCCGAGGGAACGGTGAGGATGGCCATCGACCGACAACGGGTCTATCACAAGCGGGACCGCCTCCGGCAGTTGCGCGCGTTCTGTCACGCAGCCCGGTTGGGGAGCATCACGCAGGCGGCGGTGCACCTGGGCCTCAGTCAACCGGCGGTGTCGCTTCACGTGCGTGAGCTGGAAAACGAACTGGAGGCGAACCTGTTCGATCGGGGTGGCTCCGGAATCAGCCTCACCCCTGCCGGAGAGACGCTGTACGAGCTTTCCAGGCCTCTGGTTCATGGGATGGACGAACTGTCCGTCAACTTCATGGAGCGAATCGACGGCAGCGTTTCCGGCCGCCTGCATGTGGCGGCCAGTGTGGCCGGGGCGTCTTTCGTCCTGCCTCGGTACGTCAAGCAGTTTCGGGATCGATACCCGGGAATCCGTCTGCGGGTGCGCAACTGCCTGTTGAGCGAAGGCGTGAAGCTTCTCCTCGACGACGAGGTGGAGTTCTTGCTCGGCGTGAAGGACCCCTACCCGGAGGACACCCTCGAATATCGGGAACTTCTCCCCTACGAAATCGTGCTGATCACCGCTTCGGACCACCCACTGGCCGAGCGCGAGGCGGTCTCTCCCAAGGAGGCGTCGGCATGGCCGGCGATCGTGCCGCCCGCGGGCACCTACAGCCGCCAGTACGGAGAAACCGCCGCTCGGGAATTCGGGATCGACGTCAATGCCGTGATCGAGGTCGGGGGATGGAGCGTCATCCAGCGCTACGTCGAGAGTGGTCTCGGGATCTCGGTGGTTCCCAGCATTGCCATCGACGAGACGGACCGACTGGCGGTCATCTCTCTCAAGGACTACTTTCCGAGCCGGAGCTTCGGAGTATTCACGCGGCGCGGGAAGTTTCTGACTCCCCCCGCTCGGCGATTCCTTCGCCTCATGGTCCCCGATTTTCCCGATCCGCCACCACCTCCACGCGGCAGATAGGATCACGAGCCACGCTCTCCCTTCGCGCATCGGCAGAATTTTTCGCACCGTCCCCACCTCGTTCCGACGGGCCAATCGCGGATATGCTACAAACCGGCTCTTCGTCACCGACCGCGAGGGATTCGGGCGCCGGCCATGCTGCGGATCTACAACACACTGACCCGAGCGAAAGAGGAGTTCCGTCCCATCGAGCCCGGACATGTGCGCATGTACGTGTGCGGAATGACGGTCTACGACTACTGCCACCTCGGCCACGCGCGGGTGCTCGTGGCGTTCGACGTGGTCGCCCGTTATCTGCGCAGCCTGGGCTATCGGGTCACCTACGTGCGCAACATCACCGATATCGACGACAAGATCATCGCCCGCGCGAACGAGAACGGTGAGGACTACCGCGCGCTGACTCAGCGTTTCATCGAGTACATGCACGAGGACTGCCGTGCGCTCGGGGTGCTGGCGCCGGACGCCGAACCGCGGGCGACGCACTACATCGATTCGATTGTCTCGATGGTGGCCCGACTGTTGGGCAAAGGGGCCGCATATCAGGGCGCGAACGGTGATGTGTATTACGCCGTGAACTCGTTCTCCACCTATGGTGCCCTGTCCGATCGTCGGATCGAGGATCTGCGCAGCGGCGCTCGGGTGGAGGTGGACGAGGCCAAGAACGATCCCCTCGACTTCGTTCTGTGGAAGGCGTCGAAGCCGGGAGAGCCGAGTTGGGAATCGCCGTGGGGCCCGGGTCGACCCGGTTGGCACATCGAGTGCTCGGCAATGTCGACGTCGTGTCTGGGGGACCACTTCGACATCCATGGCGGCGGGATGGACCTGCAGTTTCCGCATCACGAGAACGAGATCGCCCAGAGCGAGGCCGCCACCGGCAGCAAGTTCGTGAACGTCTGGATGCACAACGGTTTCGTACGCATCGAAGACGAGAAGATGTCGAAGTCGCTCGGCAATTTCTTCACCCTGCGCAGCGTGCTGGAGCACTATCCGGCCGAGGCGGTGCGCTGCTTCATGCTGTCCAGCCACTACCGCAGCCCGCTCAACTACTCCGAAGATCATCTGCGGCAGGCCGCTGCCTCGGTCCGGCGCTTGTACACGGCATTGCGCGGGCTCGATGCAACGCAGGACCCACCCGTCGAGGCATGGTGTGCGCGCTTTCGTGCGGCGATGGACGACGACTTCAACACGCCGGAAGCAGTATCGGTGCTCTTCGACCTTGCCCACGAGATCAACCGGGAACGCGAGCGCGATCCGGCCCGCGCGCGATCGCTTGCCGGTGCGTTGCGCCATCTGGGTGGGGTGCTCGGCCTTCTGGGTGCCGAACCGGATGCCTGGTTGCAGGGCAGTTCGTCCGGCGCCGGGACGGATGACGCCGAGATCGAGGCGATCATTGCGATGCGTACCGAGGCACGCGATCGCAGGGACTGGGCCGAGGCGGATCGGTTGCGTGACCAACTGACCGCGGCAGGGATCGTTCTCGAGGACGGAGCGGCGGGCACCGTGTGGCGGCGGGTTCGCTCGTAGCCTCTCGCCGTCATGCACGGTAGCAGAGCACCCTCCCGCTGGAAGAACCGTGCATGAGCGAGCGGGTCCATCGGTAAACGGCTCCATGCCGTTGATATTCCACGGTCCGGCTGGCGTATCATCGGGGTCCGACCGGTGGAGGAGGACGTCATGCGAACGCTCATCGCCATCACGACGCTGCTGCTCTGCGCCGGCTTCGGGCCTGCGCACGCGGTCGGAGATGTTCCACCGGCGCTCTCCGCGCGGCTGGAGGTGCTGGCTCCGGGCATGAAGCCGGATCACGTCACCGAGACCGCGCTCTCCGGCATGTACGAGGTGCGGTTCGGGTCGATCATCGTCTATCTGTCGGCTGACGGCCGGTATATGTTGCGCGGAGATCTGATCGACCTGGACGCAGGACGCAACGTCACCGAGGTGGCGCGTCGCTCCATGCGAGCCGAGACCATCGGCGGTCTCGGAGAGGCGAGCATGATCACGTTCGCGCCCCATACCGTGAAGCACACGATCACGGTCTTCACGGACGTCGATTGTCCGTACTGCGCTCGCATGCATCAGCAGATGGCCGACTACAACCGTCTCGGCATCGCGATACGCTACACCGCGTTCCCGCGGGCGGGAGTCGGATCGCCGACCTGGGACAAGATGGTGTCCGTGTGGTGTGCGAAGGACCAGCATGGCGCGATGACCGATGCGAAGGCGGGAGTTGCCGTCGAGCCTGCCCGGTGCGACGACCCGGTGGAACTCCACTACGAAGCCGGCAAGGCGATCGGGGTGACGGGGACGCCGGCAATCGTCCTGGAATCCGGCACGCTGATTCCGGGGTACGTCCCGCCCGACGAGCTCCTCGGTCGGCTCGACGACCGCACTTCGGGCTGAAGCCCGGCCTGGCCGCGGCGTGCGCGTCGTCTATATCCTCGCTGCCCTCGTCGTCGTGCTCGGCTGGCTGTCGTTCGAGATGCGATCACGAAACCGTGATGTGTCGCAGGTGCTTCTTGCGTTCGCCATTCTGGCTGCGGTTGCGCTGGCGGCGGCCGCACTCGGGCTGTACTGACGCGAATCATCCCGCCCCCCGGGGCGTCCGCGGCAAGCGCAACGGCCCCGGGCATGTGTCACCGCGATTCGGTGCCCGACGGAGGCGTCACCCGCGCAATCCGAAGCAGGTTCGTCGTTCCCGACACTCCGAACGGCATTCCCGCCATGATGACGAGCAGGTCGCCGGCGTTCGCGAACCCCTCGGCGACCGCGGTCCGGCACGCCTGATGGACCATCTCCTCGACATGGTCGACGTCCTCGATCAGGACGGAGTGGAGTCCCCAGACCAGCGCAAGCCGGCGCGCGGTACTCAGGTGAGGGGTCAGGCTGAGTATGGCCGAGCTCGGCCTCTCCCGGGCGGCCCGCAGGCTGCTCGAGCCGGACTTGGTGTACGTGACCGCGGCGGTCACCGAAAGAGTCTGGGCGATGCGCCGCATCGCATCCGAGATCGCATCGGCCGCGGTCGGGGTGGGCGAGGTCTCGGCCCTGTCGATCTGTTCCCGGTAGTGCGGGTCGCGTTCAACCTTGGCAACGATTCGATGCATGATGTCGACGGTCTCGATCGGATATCGGCCCACCGCCGTCTCCGCCGAGAGCATGACCGCATCGGCGCCGTCGTAGATGGCGGTCGCGACGTCCGTGGCTTCGGCTCTGGTGGGCACTGGAGACGCGATCATCGACTCGAGCATCTGGGTCGCCACGATGACCGGCTTTCCCGCCCGGCGGCAGGCGCGCACGATCCGGCGTGAAATGCTGGGGACGTCTTCGGGTGGAAGCTCCACCCCGAGGTCTCCGCGTGCGACCATGATCGCGTCGGACAGATCGATGATGTCGTCGAGCCGCTCGACGGCGGAAGGCTTTTCGAGCTTCGTCACCAGCCCGGCCCGGCCTCCAATCGCTTCGCGCAGCAGGAGCACGTCCCGTGGACGCTGGACGAACGACGCGGCCACCCAGTCCACCCCAAGCTCCAGACCCAAGGCGAGATCTCTCCGGTCCTTGTCGGTCAGCGGGGAGATCGGCAGCACCGCGTCGGGGATGTTGACGCCCTTGTGATCGGAGATTGCGCCACCGATCTTGATGCGCACCCCCGCAAAGTTCGCTCCGCAGGTTTCGACCTCCAGCCTGACCTTGCCGTCGTCGACGAGCAGATTGGTGCCCGGCTTCAGAGCCGTGAACACCTCGGGATGTGGAAGCGGGATCCGGTCCGAGTCGCCGGGGGTCGGATCGAGGTCGAACATCAGCGTACGGCCCGCTTCGAGCACTGTGCTCCCGCCGGCGAGATGTCCGATTCGAATCTTCGGTCCCTGCAGGTCGAGCAGCACCCCGATCGGACGTCCGGTCGCGGATTCGGCGTCGCGGATAGCCTCCAGACACCGGCGGTGACCGGTGTGGTCGCCATGGCTGAAATTCAGACGGAACACGTCGACGCCGGCGGCGAACAGTGCCCGAATCGTCTCGGGGGCCGACGTCGCCGGCCCGAGGGTGGCGATGATCTTGGCGAATCGGTGTCGTCGCATGCGGCCGTCTGTCACCGTCGAATCGGCGAATGGTGCGCTCCGTGCGCCCGATGGCCAATTCTACTACGCGGCCCGCGGCGTGACGCTCGCCTTCCGCGTGCATGCTGGATTGGCCGGGCCGTTTCCGTGCCGCCCGCAATGCCGTCGGTTCGCTTCCGCGGCCTGTTTCGCTTCAGCAATTCCCGCTGGCTGGAGGATAGTAGAGGAATCAGGGGGTTGGGAGGCTGAGAAAAAAATGTTCTCGTAAACTTTCGTGGGAGGATTCAGCATAATGGCCATGTTCTCTCCAGCGATGGGTGAGGTGTCATGGCC
>JAJDUQ010000034.1 GCA_022826505.1 Gammaproteobacteria bacterium | reverse complement strand
CTCCTGCGCCGAGCCGTTCTCCGGCGAATACCGCCGAACCGATGGCGACGAGCAGCGGCGCCGAGCCTCGGGCAATGGGATAGGCATGAGAGAGATCCCCGACTCGGTAGGATTCGATGAGGAAAAAGAAGTAGACGTTGTTCAGCGCCGCGGAGAGCAGCAGGTATTTCCAGCTCTCCGCGGCAATCGGCGGGCTCGCGACGATCAGCACCGGCGAGAGCGCCGCGGTCAGGCCCATGATGACCGCCATCGCCATCAGGCGATCGCCGTCGACCTTGACCAGGGCGTTCCACAGCGCGTGCATGAACGCGGAGGCGAGGACGATGGCGGTGACTACCGGTTCCACGGGAAAATTGCCTGCTCGGTGTCGAGGAATCGCACCGGTCCGAGCGCGTCGATCAGGCGCTTCCGGCGACGCCTTCCGAACCGGCCCGCAGCGACCTCGCCTCATTCATGATCCAGTGCCGAAATGCCGCGACGCGGGGCTCGGATTCGCGGCCTTCGGGACAGACGAGGTAGTAGGCGACACTGGATGGACACACCACGTCGAACAGGCGGATGAGCTCGCCGGTGGCAAGTTCGTCGGCGACGTGGGCGGTGCGGGCGAGGGCGACACCAAGCCCGTCCTTCGACGCCTCGATCGCCATGTTCGAGTCCGGAAACCGTGGACCTTCGACCAGACGTACCCCCGGCAGACCGGCGGCTTCGAACCATTGTTCCCAATTCGGGTGGTTGGGTTCGCCCAGACGCAACAACAGCGGGTAGTCCAGGAGCTCGCGAGGAGTCCGGGGCAGCGCTTCCTGCCCGAAGAACTCCGGGGTGCACACCGGATAGACGTCCTCGCGCAGGAGCAGGCTGGCGTGCAGGCCCGGGTATTGGCCATGACCGAGCCGGATGGCCAGATCCACGTCGTCGGAGCCGAAATCGACGAGTCGATCGTGAGTGGAAATCCACACGTCGATTTCCGGGTGGATCTCGTGGAAGCGTCCCAGCCGCGGCACGAGCCACTTGACCGCGAAGGACTGGAGGGTGTCGACCCGCAGCGGTTCGTGGGGTGACGAGATGCGCAGTGCATCCAGGGTGCGGGTCATGCGGTCGAAGAACTCGCGGGTGACGTTCGCGAGCTCCTCTCCGGTCGGAGTCAGAGTCACACCACGAACCGTGCGCTTGAACAGCTTCAGGCCCCAGAGGTCTTCCAGGGTCTTGATCTGGTGGCTGATCGCGCTCTGGGTGACGTTCAGCTCGTGCGCGGCCCTGGTGAAGCTCATGTGACGCGCGGCCGCATCGAGTGCCCGCAACGCCGAGATGGGCGGGAGTCTTCCGGGCATGGTCTCGCAGGAGTCGACGGTGGCGCGGACATTATATGGGGTTAAAGATCGAGCACCAGCATCGGGCTCTTGGCGCGGGAGATGCACACGGTCAGATATTCGGACTGTTCGTCCCGGCTCATCACGAGGTCGCGATGATCCACCTCGCCTTCGATGTAGCGAACCTTGCAGGTCGCACACAGCCCGGATTCGCACGAGGTCTCGACCTCGACTCCGTGCTCGGCGAGCACCTCGACGATGGTCTTGTCGTCGGGAACGGTGTGGACCGCGCCGGTACTCGCCACCTTCACCTGGAATCCCAGTCCGAGCGCATGGTCTCCCGCCTGTGCCAGCTCCGCCCCCGACAGCGCCGATTTCGGAGCCGCATCCCGGGTGAAGTACTCCCAGTGGACCGCGTCCTCCGGCCAGTGCTCGCTCGCCCTGCGACACGCGGCCATGAAGCCCGCCGGCCCGCAGTAGTAGAGGTGCGTGCCCTCTTCGCAGCGTTCCAGCAGGCGGGCGATGTCGAGTCCATTGGCGGGGATTCCACCGTCGTGGTGAACGACGGCGCGTCCTTCGGCCACCAGTGGGCCGAGCCGATCCCCGAATGCGGTGTGGGCCGGACTCCTGGTGCAGTAGTGAAGGAGAAAATCCCTCCCGGAGCGTTGCAGCTCGTGCACCATCGACATCAGCGGCGTGATGCCGATCCCCCCTGCGAGCAGCAGGGTTCGCCGGGCGTTCGCGACCAGCGGAAAGTTGTTGCGAGGGCGGCCTATCGAAACGAGGCGTTGAACGTGCAGGCGTTCGTGAAGCGCCTGCGAGCCGCCCCGACCCTGCGTCTCGCGCAGGATGGAAATGAGGTAGCGATGCCGTTCCGCCGGATCGTTGCACAGCGAGTACTGCCGCACGCTCCCGTCACGGAAATGAAAGTCGATGTGCGCCCCGGCGGTGAACGGCGGCAATTCCCCGCCTTCGGGATCGGTGAGCTCGTAGGAGTTGATCTTCTCCGCCTGGTACGTGATCTGACGCACCCGAAGAATCATCCCCGACTCGGGATACCTGCCCTTCGTGTCGAGTTGCTCCATGCCGGTCAAGCTTGCACACGCCTCGGGCTCGGTCCAATTGGATTATCGTATCGAGTTCATCACATGCGAGGATACGGGCGAACGCCGCATCCCACGTCGAGCGACGCGATGGACCTGCGCCAGAAGATCAATTTCAAGCAGCTCCGATGCTTCCACGCCGTTGTCCAGGAGGGCAGCTTCACGGCCGCGGCCCGTTCCCTCTTCGTCGGTCAGCCCAGCATCACCACCCACGTCAAGGCGCTGGAACAGCGCTTCGGGGTCGAGTTGTTCTGCCGTCACGGGCACAACGTCGAGCTGACCGACACCGGTCGCCGGCTCTCCGAAATCGCCCAGCGAATCTTCGGCCTGGAGACCGAGGCGGCCGAAACGTTGCGCGCCGCCAGCGGATGCCTCGTCGGTCGGTTGCGCGTCGGAGCGATCGGTCCCGCGCTCATTACCGACATGATCGTCGCGTTCGGCCAGCGCTACTCCGAAGTCGAGCTGGCGGTCTCGCTGGGCAACACCCGGGAAGTGCTCGGTGGCTTGTTCTCGTTCCGTTCCGACGTGGCCATCGTGCCGCGCCCCGATGCGGATGTGCGGTTGCACTCGGTGCCGCTCGGCCGCAACCGCATCGTGCTGCTCGTGGGGCGCGCGCATCCCTGGTCGGGCCAGTCGTCGGTGAGCGTCGACGACCTCGGAGGACAGCGGATGGTGCTGCGCGAGCGCGGCTCCGCCACCCGCAAGGAATTCGAGGACGCTCTCGCGACGGCAGGCGTGGAGATTCGCACCGTCCTGGAGATAGAGAGCCGCGAGGCGGTGGCGGAGGCGGTGGCGGCCGGGATCGGGGTCGGAGTCGCACTGGAGGAGGATGCTCATCCGGACGATCGGGTGCACCCGATCCGAGTGGGCGACGCCGAGCTGTATCTGGAACTCCATCTCACCTGCCTGGAGGAACGAAAGGACTCGCCGCTGATCAAGGCGTTCTTCGACGTCGTGACCTCCATTCAGACCACGACCGACTCGCTCGACTAGCACTGCCCGCGCGCGCTCATGGACCCCGTGGTCGCCGTTCTTGTCATTGGCTCGGCCGTGCTGCATCCGCTGCGCGAGGTCTACATCAAGGACAACGCCTACCCCGAAGGGCTGGCGTACGCGGTCCCGATCATGTTCGCGCTGCTGTCGGGCGTTCATGTCGCGGCGACGGGGGCCGACCCGTGGGCCGCGTTCGAGGTCTGGCCGCTCGTCGTCGCTTCGGGGGTCGGCGTCATTCTGTACTTCGTGCTGACCGTCATGTGCGTGAAGATTGGTGACGTATCGGTCTACTACCCCATCATGCGGTCTTCCCCGTTGTTCATCGTCGTGGTCGGCTACTTCGTGCTCGGGGAACGCTATCCGTTCATGCTCCTCGCCGGCATCGCCATCGTGCTGGTGTCGGCCTTGCTGCTCCAGTACGAGCGCGGCAGCGCGCGCGTGTTCGACAACTGGCGGGCGCTGGCCCTCGCGGTGGCCGCCATGTGTGCGCATGGGGCCCTGACTCTGGTCGACGCGGAGGCGATGCGGACGCTGCGTCCCGAGCAGTTCTTCCTGGTGATGCACATCCTCGTGGTGCTGCCGGGGATGGGCGTGGTCCTCGTGGTGACCCGCCCCCGCGGGCGGGGGGCGCTCGAGCACCTGTTCGCGGGGTGGCAGGCGACACCGTGGCGATTCCTGTTGGCGGGATCCCTCTCGTATCTTTCCTACTACCTGCTGATGGCTGCCTTCCACCTGGGCGGCAATGTCGCGGCGGTGGCGTCGCTGCGCCAGATCTCGATTCCGGTGTCGGTGCTCCTCGGTGCGCTGGTGCTCGGCGAGCGGCGGTTGCTCGGCCGGTTCGGCTGGTCCGCCCTGCTGGCTTTCGGAGTGGCGCTGATCCTCGTGGCTCGGTGATGGACTGACGCCATGCGATTCTGCGCAAGAGGGTTTCAGGACACGGTATCGTCGCGCCCGGCATCGTCGAGGGAGTGGAGGGCATGACGAGACCTCGGATCGCCGTCTCCTGCCGTGTCCACCGCCAGGTGCTGGAGCGGCTTCGTGCGCGCGGCGAAGTAGTCGGCAACCGGACGCCGGAGGCGTGGACGCACGACGAGTTGATCGCCGGCGCACGCCGCGCACACGCCCTGCTCGCGTTCATGCCGGACCGGGTTGACGACGAGCTCCTGGAGCGCTGTCCCGACCTCGGTATCGTCGCGTGTGCGCTCAAGGGCTACGACAACTTCGACGTCGAGGCCTGCACCCGGCGGGGCGTGTGGGTCACGGTGGTCCCCGACCTGCTGACGATCCCGACCGCGGAGCTCGCGATGGGGCTGCTGATTGCGCTCGCGCGGAACATCGGGCCCGGAGATCGCTTCGTGCGAAGTGGTGCGTTTCAGGGCTGGCGTCCCGCCCTCTACGGGAGAGGGCTCGACGGGAGCACGGTGGGAATCCTGGGTGCGGGCAGCGTGGGGATCGCGGTGGCGGAGCGTCTCCGCGGATTCGGCTGTGCCCGAATTCTCTGCGTCGACCCCAAGCCGCCCGACACGAGGACCCGGGCCCGGCTGCACCTGGAGGTCGCGAGTCTGGACGAGCTGCTCCGAACGAGTGATTTCATCGTGTGCGCCGCCCCACTTGCACCGGGTACGCGGCATCTCGTCGATGCCGACGCCTTGCGGCGCATTCGTCCCGGATGTCGCCTGGTCAATGTCGGACGAGGCTCGGTCGTCGACGAGCGGGCGGTCGCCGTTGCCGTCGCCGATGGCCGACTCGCAGGGTATGCCGCGGACGTGTTCGAGCTCGAGGACAAGGCGCTTGCGGATCGGCCGCGCTCGATACCGGAATCTCTGCTGTCGGATCGCGAACGAACCCTGTTCACGCCGCATCTGGGCTCCGCGGTCTCGGAGGTACGGCTCGAGATCGAGATGCGGGCCGCCCGCTCCATCCTCCAGTATCTCGAAGGGGATGTGCCCGACGGAGCGCTCAACCGCCCGGTTCGACCCCGACCTCCGTCCGGAGCCAGGGCCGAATCGGTTTCGCGCGGATGAACGCAGGCTCATGGGCGCCATGAACAGCTTTCGCTTGACCGTGTTCGGACTCGACCGCTAACGTCGCCCGTCTTGAACTCAAGGTCGCCTGCCATCGAACCGTGCCGGACGAGATATCCGCCGCCTTGCCGGTTTCTGCTTTCCTTCTCGTCCCCGGTGTGCCCCCCGCTCGTTTCGATATCGCCGTGGCGCGTACCGCCTTTCGGGTTCGTGCGGTTGACGAGGAGTTCCCCGTACACGCTGGATGCATGTTCCGAATAGAGGATTCAAAACGATGTGCGCACTTCGAGTATCGATCGTCACCAACGCGAAGGAAGACACCAAGGCATACACCGACAGGATTTTCCCGAACGACATGGCTGTCCTGCTCCAGACCGAGCAGGAGATGCTCGACGACCTCGGGAACCTGGACGTGCTGATTCCCGGTCACATTGCGGTTGGCGCCGATCTCATCGGCCGCGGTAGTCGACTGAAGCTGATTCACTGCGGTACCGGATACAACAACGTCGACGTCGCTGCGGCGTCCGGTCAGGGCACCTACGTCGCGGTCACTCCGAACGTCGCCGCACAGTCCGTTGCGGAGCTGGTTTTCGCCATGATTCTGACCCTGGCGAAACGAACCCACGAGTTCGATGCCGCCATGAAGAACGGAGGCTGGAAGACGACCGACTTCATCGGCGTGCCGGAACTCAGGGGAAAGAACTTCGGCATCGTCGGCTACGGCAACATCGGCAAGGCGGCGGGGCGGATTGCCCGCGGGTTCGGCATGAACCTGATTGCCCACGATCCGCACATCGAAATCGAAGACGCCGACGTCACCAGCGCGTCCCTGGACGAGTTGCTGCGGGAAGCGGACTTCATCACCCTGCACGTCCTTCTGAACGCGCAGACGAAGGGACTGATGAGCACGGCCCAGTTCGAGATGATGAAGGACACCGCCATACTGGTGAACGCTTCTCGGGGGCCGGTGGTCGACGAGGCGGCGATCACTTCCGCGCTCGAGCAGCGCATGATCGGCGGCGCCTGCCTGGACGTCTTCGAGAAGGAGCCGTTGGCGGCCGACAGCAGGCTGCGCAAGCTCGACAACGTCATTCTCACGCCGCACATTGCCTACTGCGCCAACGAGGCACTCGCCGGACGTTACCAGTTCTTCGCGGACAACTGCGCACTGGTGGCGGCCGGAGACGCGCCCCGGATGGCGGTGAATGCGGACGCGGTGAACGCAAACCAGGGGTGATGACGGCAATCCGGATGGATTGCTCCGACCTACTGAATCCAAGACGAACATACGGAAGAACACGACCATGCACGCGATGACGAAACCGGAAGCGGAGCACATGCAGTGCTTCGTGGCAGGCGAATGGGTCGACTCCTCGGAACGGCTCGAAGTCCACAACCCCTACACCGGTGATCTGGTCGGGAGCGTTCCGATTCTCGGCCCCGGCGAGGTCGAGCGCGCGGTGGATGCGCTTGCCGGCTACGAGCCCAACCTGTCGGCGCATGCGCGCGGTGACATCCTTTACACCGCCGCCCACGCGATCAAGGCGCAGAAGGAAGACATCGCGCTCGGGATCACCATGGAATCGGGCATGTCGCTGAAGAACAGCCGCGGCGAGGTGGACCGGACCGTGGGGTTGCTGCTCACCGCGTTCGAGGAAGCGAAGCGAATCACCGGCGAGCAGCTACCGAGCGACACCGACTCCGCCGGACGGGACCGGATCATCCTCGGCATGCGGTACCCGGTGGGAGTGGTGACCGCCATCGTCCCCTTCAACCGCCCGCTGAATCAGGTCACGGTCAAGGTGGCGCCGTCGTTCGGGGCCGGCAACAAGACCATCATCAAGCCCACCGAAAAGGCTCCCCTGTCCGCGTTCCGCCTGCTCAGGATTCTTCTGGACAGCGGCGTGCCGCCCGAGATGATCAGCGTCGTGACCGGTCATCCGAGGGAGATCGGAGAGGTGCTGGTGGGAAGCCACAACGTCGACATGGTGACGTTCACCGGCAGCACCGGCACCGGCCGGAGGCTCGCGCAGATGGCGGGCATCAAGAAGCTCACCATCGAGGCCGGCGGCAATGATCCGCTGATCGTGTGCGACGATGGCGATGTGGACAAGGCGGTCAGCCTGGCGGTGGCCGGCGCCTTCGGCAACGCCGGTCAGTCGTGTCGCGGAATCAAGCGGGTGCTGGCCATGGAATCCGTGGCGGACGAGCTCGCACAGAGGCTCGCGGAGAAGTCGAAGGCCCTGAAGTGCGGCAATCCATTCGATCCGCAGACCGACATCGGAACCCTCATCGACGAGGAAGCCGCGATTCGGGTCGAAGGCGCGGTCGACGCGGCGGTCAAGGACGGCGCGGAGGTGCTCTGCGGCCACGAGCGCGAAGGGGCGTTGTACCCGCCCACCGTGCTCGACCGGGTGGATCCCCGGTCGGACATGGTCGTGAACGAGTGCTTCGGACCCACCTGCCCGATCATCCGCTGCAAGGATCTGGAGCAGGCGGTCGAGATCGCGAACTCCACGGAGTACGGTCTGCAGTCGGGCATCCTGACCAAGAACCTCGACAACATCCGCTACGCGATCAACAAGCTGAAGGTCGGCGCGGTGAACGTCAACGAGGGGCCGCAGTTCGACATGCCGAACATTCCCTTCGGCGGCGTCAAGCAGAGCGGCATCGGACGCGAAGGCATCAAGTACGCGATGCAGGAGATGACCTACGTCAAGACCGTCGTGATCTGACGCCGCCGGCTCCCGCGAGCACCCGTCGCCGCGCGACCCCATGCGGCCCGTGAATCGAACGGAAACAGGAGATCCGAGAAATGAGCGACAAGCGAAAAATTCTGGTCGTGATGATGGACGGCTTCGAGCCGTCCTACCTGCAGGCGAGCGACATGCCGGCCACCAAGCGGATGATCGCGAACGGCTTCTACAAGACGGTCAAGGCAATGATGCCCACCGTCACCAACGTCAACAACACCGGCATCTGCTGCGGGGTACCGCCCTCGCTGCACGGGATCACCGCGAACTCGTACTTCGACCTGCAGACCCGCAAGGAAGAGTACATGGACAAGGCCGAGATGGTGCTCACCCCCACCGTGTTCGAGCGGGCCGCCCCGCACGGGTACAAGTCCGCGCTCATGACCGCGAAGAAGAAGACCCAGACGCTGCTTCGCACCGGTGCCACGATTCGGCTCGCGGCGGAGGCCCCGCAGGATGCGGAGGGAAGCGACATCGACTGGGTCGATCGGCTCGGTCCCGCTCCGAACATCTACTCGCCGGAGATCAACCACTGGCTGTTCGAGGCGACAAGGATCGTGCTGAACGAGACCGACATCGATCTGGCCTACTACCATACCACGGACTATCCGATGCACATGGAGCCGCCGTGGGGCGAGATGTCCCTCTTCCACTTGAGCGAGTGGGACCGGTTGCTGGGCGAGATGCTCGACGCCAATCCGGACCTTGAGGTCTACATGTCCGCCGACCACGGCATGAATTTCAAGTCGCGCTGCTACGACCTGAACAAGGTGGTTCCGCGCAAGGGCGGGCAAATTTTCTTCGCAATGTCGGCCGAGCGCGACCCGTACATAAAGCACCATCGCACCTTCGGCGGCACCGCGTTCGTGTGGCTCAACCATTCCGGCGACTTCGACCGGATCGCCGACATCTGCCGGCGTCTCGACGGGGTCGAGGCGGTCTACGACCGGTATTCCGCCGCGTCGAAGTTCGAGCTGCACCCGGATCGAATCGGCGACATGCTCGTGACCGGTGACATCGACACCGTCTTCGGTCCCACGGACACCGAGTCGGGCGTCGAGGAACTGCCCGAGGGATTTCGCACCCATGGCGGCAGCCATGAAACCGATGTCCCGCTCATCGTGTACAACCGCGATATCGACCCCAAGGATTGGCACGGATACCGGTGCAACTACGATCTCATCAAGTCCATCGGGTTCTAGCCGCGTCGAGATGTCGCCATCGTCGGAAGCCAGCCGGATTCCACGCGAAGCATCCGCTGTCCCGGTCCGCGGTGCGCCTTGCGCATCGCCGGCCGGGTTGGAACCCGGATTGTCCGTTCACGATGCGTCTCCGTCGCGAAGCACCGGCGGCCACGCCCGCCACTGACACCTCAGTTGCGGATCGCGAGGCGAGTCTCCCGGAAGGGAGAACCTCATGGACCGACACTCGACCAATCTTCGCAATCGAGGTCCTTCACCCGCAGGAACTCATCGCTGTTGGCGGTCACGAGCGTCAGGCCGCGCGCGCGGGCCTGCCCTGCAATGAGCAGATCGTATGGACCTATCGGACGGCCCACGGCTTCGAGTTCGCAGCGAATGGCGCCGGCCACTCGCGCATCCGATGCGTCGAACGGGACGACCTCGAACGCCAGCCTGTCCAGCAGCTCGATGTTGCGGACCATCCTCCGGCTCTTGAAGGCCCCATAGTACAGCTCGTAGGTGACGATCGCCGACAGGCCGATCTCCGAGGGTCGGTGGCGGCGAATGCGCGTTCGCAATGATGAAGACGTGCTGTTGAGCAGGGCGATGCAGGCATTGGAATCAAGAAGATAGCGCATCACTCGAACAGTTCGTGCAACCCGGATCGGGTTGGAAGCTCTGGTTGTTCGCGCCCGTCTGCCAGGAAGTCGGGAGAGAACTCTCCGACGATGGCGTCGAGCCATTCCCAGTCGGACACCATGGGTTCGAGAATCACGGCGGCGCCCTGCCTTCGAATACGGACTTCGTCCCCCTCCATCCGGAATTGCCTCGGCAGTCGGACGGCCTGGGAACGACCGGACCAGAACAATTTGGCCGTGTCGGACATCCACGTGATCTCCATGATGATATGTAGCGTTGCTATATATCATTGCACTCGACGATGGTTCAAGCTCTCCAACGTATCGTCACGCAACTCAGTCCTTTCGGTTCAATCCCCGGCGCCTTGCCAGTGAGGCGGCTCGCCGCACGAGCCACCAGCCCCACCGGGGTTGCCAGTAGCGTTCGTAGGCCTCCGGACCCACGAGATCGACCGCAGCCTGAGCCGCCCAGTTCGGGTTGCGAAGCGCTTCGCGCCCGACCGCCACCAGGTCGGCCTGACCCGAGCCCACGATGCGCTCGGCATGCTCGAAATCCATGATGAGCCCCACCGCGCAGCTCGGGATGCCCGTCTCGCGCCGCACCGCCTCGGCGTACGGCACCTGGAACCCCGGTTCACGCGGGGTGGTCACCGGCGTGCCGCGGCGGGTCAGTCCCTGCGACGAGCAGTCGATGACGTCGATACCCCGCCGCCCGAGCTCCCAAGCCAGAGCCAGGGTGTCTTCCAGTTGCCACCCGCCGGGCAGGTCGTCGATGCACGAGAGCCGGTAGAAGATCGGGCGGTCGGACGGCCACTCGCTGCGCACCGCCTCCGCGACCTCCAGCGCGAGCCGCATGCGGCCGGCCCTGTCGCCACCGTACTCGTCGTCGCGCCGGTTGCTCAGAGGCGACAGGAAGCTGTGGATGAGATAGCCGTGCGCCCCGTGCACGTTCAGGACATCGAAACCCGCCTGCCGGCAGCGGCGCGCGCCGAGCGCAAATTCGTCCACGACGCGGCGGCAGTCGCCGGGTTCGAGCGTGCGAGGCACGGGCCAGTCGGGCAGAGCCGGGATCGCGGAGGGCCCGACCGTGGGCCAGGGCGCCTCGCCCCGTTCCCGGACGTCCGCGTCGCCAAGCGGCTGGTAGCCGAGCCAGGGACGCTGCACCGAGGCCTTGCGGCCGGCGTGCAGGATCTGCGCGCCGGCCGCCGCCCCCTGGCCGCGGACAAAGTCCGCGATGCGGGCGAGCGGCGGCACGTGACCGTCGTCCCAGATCCCCAGATCGCCGTAGGTCAGCCGCGCCTCGGGCGACACCGCGAGCGCCTCGGTGAACACGAGGCCCGCGCCGCCGAGCGCGAATCGCCCGAGATGCACGAGATGGAACTCGAGCGCCTTGCCGTCCGTACCCGCCGCATACTCCTGCATCGGCGAGATGACCACCCGATTGCGCAGCTCCACGCCGCGGAGCGCGAGCGGCGCCAGCAGGGCGGGGTTGCGCGCGTGTCTCATGACTCCGTGAGTCTCAGGTCAAGTTGGATTCGATATCCGGATCGAGCGGGTAGAGACGAGCTCCGCTCCCGCCTCGGCCGCCAGATCGATGAAGGCGTCGACCGGAGTGCCGGTGCCCCGACAGGCCTCGAGCGCGTCGTCGCCGTACACCGGACCGTGCTCTCCGGCATACCGGCCGAACGCTTCCAGCAGTGTGGGGATGGGCGAGAAGGTGTTGGTCTCGTGCTTGAACACCGCGGTGACGAAACGCTTCATCCGGGCTCGGTTCCCTCGGTGTTCCGCACTGCGGCTTGGCTTCTTGAGTCGGGCGACCGCGTCGGCGATTGACCGTGCGCACCCGGTCTCCGCCCGCTGCGCGTGCACCGTCCTGGAGGAGAAAATGACCGTATCACATCAAATGGGGTCGGCGAAATTGACCGTACAGGCATTGCGGGAATATGCTCGCCGGCACCCCCACACGAGTGCCGCCGGGATGGTTGCGGGCGGATCGCCGGGCGAAGAAGCCGGCGCCGGCCAACCCGAACGGGCGAAGAACGAGGGGACGATTCCAAGTGGGTCGCGGTATCGACAGGGAGGAATGTACGATGACGAAGAGCAGAACTGCGTTGCGGGGGCTGGGATTCGGTGCAGCGGGCGTGGTGTTCGCAGCGACGCTCGCGGGCCTGGCCGCACAGGCCGTCCGGGCGGAATCGGAATTGACGGTGTACACGACGACCGCGTCGGAAGACCTGAAGCTCTACCGGGAGCGATTCAACAAGGTGCATCCGGACATCAACATCCGCTGGGTGCGGGACTCGACCGGCATCATCACGTCGAAGCTGCTGTCGGAGAAGGACAATCCGCAAGCCGACGTCGTCCATATCCTGGCCTCGACGAGCATGATGATCATGGCCAAGGAAGGGATGTTCCACCCGTACCAGCCCGCGGGCTACGACAGGATCGACGAGAAGTTCAAGGATCGGGACGACCCGCCGAACTGGGTGGGCAACTTTGCGTACATCGGCACCGTGTGCTTCAACGAGATCGAGGCCGAGAAGAAGAACCTGCCGAAGCCCGTATCGTGGAAGGACCTGCTCGATCCGGTCTACAAGGGCCATGTCGTGATGTCGAACCCCAACTCCTCGGGCACCGGCTACCTCAACATTTCGGCCTGGATACAGACGATGGGCGAGGAGGCGGCGTGGAGCTTTCTCGACGGCTTGCACGAGAACATCGCCGTCTATCTCCATTCCGGCTCCAAGCCCTGCGTGATGGCCGCCACCGGTGAATTTCCCGTCGGTATCTCGTTCGCATTCCGCGGCGTCAAGGAGAAGAAGAAGGGCGCGCCCATCGACATCATCTCGCCGAGCGAAGGGGTCGGCTGGGAAATGGTGGCGACCGGCATCATCAAGGGAACGAAGAACCTCGATGCCGCCCGGAAGTTCGCCGACTGGGCGAACAGCGAGGACGCCAACCGCCTCTACAACGAGGACTATGCGGTGATCTCGATTCCGTCCCTGGCCGCCGCGGTCGAGTACTATCCGGACCAGCCGCTGACGAAGATGATCAGCAACGACTTCTACTGGGCGGCCGAGAACCGCAAGCGCATACTGGCGGAGTGGACCAACCGCTTCGACGGAAAGTCCGCACCCAAGTAGACGCGCTCCCGACGGGCGCCGGATGCAGCGTTCCGGCGCCCGAGGACATGGGATGGGTTCCCCGGGGCTGCCCGGGGAACAAACTTTCGATTTGCCATGCTTCCCGGGCCGGGCAGCGGGGCCGGCGCGGGATGCGGGACCGGCGTGATGGCACAGGACAAGGGCACCACGGCTGGCGACGGGCCGCTTCTGCGCCTGGATCGCATCACCAAGCGCTTCGGAGACTTCACCGCCCTCGAGTCCGTCTCTCTCGAGGTCGAACGCGGCGAGTTCGTCGTCTTCCTGGGGCCGTCGGGGTGCGGCAAGACGACACTGCTCAGGATCATCGCCGGACTCGAGCCCCAGACCGGCGGCCTCATCTACCAGGACGGACACGAGATTTCGGCGCTGCCGCCCGGCCGGCGCGACTACGGCATCGTGTTTCAGTCCTATGCCCTGTTCCCCAACCTCACCGTATTCGACAACGTGGCCTATGGTCTCAAGAGCGAGCGGCGCGGGAACCGGCACATCGCCGGGAAGGTCGCCGAGCTGCTCGACATGGTCGGCCTCCCCGGGGAGGCCGGCAAGTATCCCGGACAGCTTTCCGGCGGTCAGCAACAGCGGATTGCCGTCGCCCGGGCGATTGCCGTGGCGCCCGGGCTGCTTCTGCTCGACGAGCCGCTGAGCGCGCTCGACGCCCGGGTCCGCGTGCACCTGCGCCACGAGCTCAAGCGGCTTCAGCGCCGCCTCGACCTGACCACCGTCATGGTCACCCACGATCAGGCGGAGGCCCTGACCCTGGCCGACCGCATCGTGGTGATGAATCACGGGGTCATCGAGCAGGTCGGATCGCCCCCGGAGATCTACCGGAAACCGACGACCCCGTTCGTCGCCGACTTCGTTGGCACCATGAACTTCTTCCCCGGCGTCGTCGCCGGCCGCGAGGGGATCCGGCTGGGCGACCTGGACATCGCCTGCGCCGTCGATGGCCTCGTCGAGGGGGAAGCGGTCACGGTCGCCGTGCGTTCCGAGGACGTGCTGCTGAGCAGCGCCCGGAGCGCCGCCGACAACCGACTGACCGTCGTCGTCGAGGATCTCGATTTCATCGGCTCCTACTACCGGTGCGTTCTCTCGGCCGCGGCTCTCGGGGAGCTCAAGCTGACCGCGGACTTTCCCGTCAACTTCATGCATGGTGTCCGGGTCGAGCCCGGCGCCGAGGTTTCGGTCACGATCCCCGGAGATGCCCTGCACGTATTCTCGAGGGCCTGAGATGGCCGCCTCGAGGCCCGTTGCGTCGGCCTCCGAGCTGCTTGTCCCTCCACGCCAGCGGCTGAACCCCGACGAGTGGCTGATGCGCGGCCTCACCGTCGCGGTCGGCGCATGGCTGGCAGTGGCGCTGCTCGCGCCCGTCTACCGGCTGCTCTCGAAGAGCGTGGAGAACGCGGACGGCGACTTCGTCGGCCTCGCCAACTACCTGGAGTACTTCGCCACCCCCGCGCTGGCGTCGTCCATCAAGCACAGCCTGTTCGTCGGCGGCGTGTCGACGGCCATCTGCATCGCTCTCGCCTTCCCGTTCGCCTACGCCCTGTCGAGGAGCTGCATGCCCGCGAAGGGTCTGCTCAAGGGTCTCGCCCTCATTCCATTGCTGGCACCGTCGCTCCTGTCCGCGATCTCGGTTCGCTACCTGTTCGGCAACCAGGGATCGCTCAACTGGGTCATGGGCGAGCACTCCATCTACGGGCCCATCGGCATCATCATCGGCGAGACCATCTTCACCTTCCCCTTCGCGCTGCTGATACTGACGACCGCGCTGTCGACCGCGGACGCCAGACTTCACGACGCCGCGCTGTCGCTGCGTGCGAGCAGGCTGCGCGTGTTCTTCACCGTCACGTTGCCGGGGGCCAAGTTCGGTCTGGTCACCGCGATGTTCGTCGTCTTCACCCTCGCGATCACCGACTTCGCAATTCCGAAGATCACCGCCGGCAACTACAACGTGCTGTCGCTCGACATCTACAAGCAGGTGGTCGGCCAGCAGAACTTCGAGATGGGAGCGGTGGTCGGCATGATTCTCCTGGTGCCGGCGATCGTCACCTTCGCCGTCGACCGTCTCGTCCAGCGCCGCCAGATGGCCACGCTCACACCGGATGCGGTGCCCTTTCAGCCGAAGCCGAACAAGCCGTTCGACACCGCGATGCTCGTCTACTGCATCTTCATCGGCCTCGTCATGCTGACCATGGTGGGCGTCTCCGTGTTCGCCTCCCTGATCAAATACTGGCCCTACAACCTCGACCTGACGCTTGCCAACTACGACTTCGACCGGGTCGACGACACGGGCTGGCGCGCCTACACGAACTCGCTGACCCTGGCCCTGTGGACCATGATCGCCGGCACCTTCGTCGTGTTCTCCGGCGCCTACCTGGTCGAGAAGACGCGGCGGTTCGCGCTGGTGCGCGGCGTCGTCCATCTGCTCAGCATGATCCCGCTCGCGGTGCCGGGCCTGGTTCTCGGGATCTCCTACATCCTGTTCTTCAACGACCCCGCCAATCCGTTCAGCTTCATGTACGGCACCATGGCGATCCTGGTCGTCAGCACCGTGATTCACTACTACCCGGTCAGCCATCTCATTTCGGTGACGGCGCTGAAGCAGATGGACCGGGAGTTCGAGTCCATCTCCGCGTCGCTCAAGGTGCCGTTCTACCGGACCTTCTGGCGCGTCTCGGTCCCCGTCTGCCTGCCCGCGGTTCTCGACATCAGCATCTTCTTCTTCGTCAATGCCATGACCACCACCTCGGCCGTCGTGTTCCTGTACTCCCCGGAGACGGTGCCGGCGTCGGTGGCCATCCTCAACATGGACGAGACCGGCGCCATCGCGAGCGCCGCGGCCATGTCGATCGTCATCCTGCTCACCTCCGCCGCGGTACGGCTCGGTCACTGGCTGCTGGTCCGGGGTCTCGTGCGCAGGACACAGGCCTGGCGGACGCGATGAGCACCCGCCGGTCAAATTGCCGTTCGGTCAACTCGATGGATTTCTTGACCGAACGGGCATTCGGCCGGTACGGTCACCGAACCCCCGGGGTTGCCCGGCGAGGCACGGAGCCCGGTCGCGAGAGGACACCGAATTCATGAGGGTCGGCATCGAGGTGGGTGGCACGTTCACCGATCTGCTCAGCCTCGACGAGGCGGGGCAGGTGCAGTTCGTCAAGGTTCCGAGCGTGCCCCGACGCCCCGACGAGGGCGCCTGGGCCGCGCTGTCCGAGGCGGGGATCGACGCCGCCGACATCCACGAGCTGGTTCACGGCTCCACCGTGGCGACCAATGCGGTGCTGGAGCGGCGCGGAGCGCGGGTCGCCTTCGTCACCACCCGCGGATTCCGGGACATCCTGTCGATCCAGAGGCATGACCGTCACCTCGTGTTCGAGCTCGCCTACGAGAAGCCGGCGCCGATCGTGGCGCCGTGCGACTGCTTCGAAGTGGCCGAACGCATCCTCTCCGACGGTTCGGTCGAGACCGCGCTCGACGTCGCGGAAGTCGACCGGTCGCTGATTCCGGCACTGGCCGCGGGGGACTACGAGGCGGTCGCGGTCTGCCTCCTGAACGCATACGCCAACCCGGCGCACGAGCAGGCGCTGGCCGATCTCGTCGCGCGTCGACTCCAGCATGTCGTCGTCACCTGCTCGTCGCAGACGGCGCCCGAGTTCAGGGAGTACGAGCGGGCCTCGACCACGGTCATCGCGGCCCACGTGCAGCCGGTGATCGCGCAGTACCTGGGCCGGTTCGAGGACCATCTCGCCTCGCGCGGCTTTGCGGGAAGCTTCAGTCTCATGCAGTCCAACGGCGGACGCCTGCCGAGCACGGGCATGCGTCGCAATCCGGTGACCGCGCTCTTCTCGGGGCCGGCGGCGGGGGTCATGGGCGCGGTGCGCCAGTCGGTGCAGTCGGGATTCGACTGTCTCATCACCTTCGACATGGGGGGCACGAGCACCGACGTGTGTCTCATCCAGGACGGCGAGCCCGAGCTCACCGGCCAGTCGAGCATCGACGGTCTTCCGGTGCGCACGCCCCTGTTCGACATCGTATCGGTGGGCGCCGGCTGCGGCAGCATCGTATGGGTGGACAGTGGCGGCATGCTGCGCGTGGGCCCGCAGAGCGCCGGCGCCGAGCCGGGTCCGGCCTGCTACGGCCGGGGCGGCGATCGCCCCACCATCACTGACGCCCACGTCATCCAGGGCACGATCCGTCCCGAGGCCTTTCTCGGCGGCGCCATGTCGATCGACGAGCAGGCTTCGCACCGGGCGTTCGAAGACATCGCGGCACACTTCGATCTGCCCCTTGCGGAGATGGCCGACAGCGCGATCCGGCTGGCCGATGCCAACATCGTGCGGGCCATCCAGCTCATCTCCACCGAGCGTGGGCGCGATCCCCGCGACTACGTCCTGGTGGCGTTCGGCGGCGCGGGCCCCCTGCATGCGGCGCGCGTCGCCGAAGATCTCGACATCGGGACGATTCTCGTGCCGCCATACGCCGGGGTGCTGTCGGCCTACGGCCTGCTGGCTTCCGACTATCGCCTGTTCGAGACCCGCACGCGCCGTATCCTGGTCGACGAGAGGGCTCCGGGCGTCATTCGCGACACGGTCGGGGAGATGAGGGAGCGCATCGACGAGCGGCTTCGCGACATCGGGCTCGGCAACGGCGACGGCTTCATGCACCTGACGCTGGAGATGCGCTTCGTCGGCCAGGCCTTCGAGGTCCCGGTCGACCTCGACCCCGAGCGCCTGGACGACCTGACCACGCGGGGACTGCTCGACGCGTTCATCGACGCCCACCATCGCGTCTACCTCTACGGGGCCGCGAACCGGACCGCGGCCGAGGTCGTGTCGTTCCGCCTCGGCGCGGTGTCGCCGGTCGAGCGCGTACCGGGACTGCGGGAGTCGCACGGCGAAATCCACGCCCGGAGCCATCGGCACCGGATCTTCGACGGTCGCGAGAACGTCGAGTGCACGCTGGTCCGGCGTGCCGCCCTGAGTCCGGGCCACCGGCTCGAAGGCCCGGGCATCGTCGACGACGTGACGTCGACCATCTTCGTTCCGGCCGGCTGGCGGAGCGAGGTCGACGATCACGAGAACCTCATCATGCGGAGATCCTGATCGTGGCACTCAACCCTGCAGACTACGCGGTGATCAGCCAGGCGCTGATCGCGGCCACCCACGAGATGGGCGCCAAGCTGGTCCGTTCGGCCTACTCGACCATCGTGCGCGAGGCGAGCGACGCGTCGGCGGCGCTTCTCGATCCGAACGGGCAGGCCGTGGCCCAGGCCGAGCTGATGATCCAGCAGCTCGGCTCGCTCTCGGCCACCTTCGGGCCCTGCGCCGAGCACCATCCCGTCGACACGCTCGTCGAGGGCGACTTCTACATCAACAACGATCCGTACCACGGCGGGCAGCACCTGCCCGACGTGTTCATCTTCTCGCCGGTCTTCTTCGAGGGCGAGCTGGTTGCCTTCGGCGCCACCGTCGCCCATCACATCGACATCGGTGGCGGGGCGCCGGGACTGAACGTGAACGCACGCGAGATCTACCAGGAAGGGCTCATCATCCCGCCGAGCCGGTACAACTTGGACGACGACTGGAACGGCGGGCGTCTCGAGCGCCTGATTGCCACCAACGTCCGGGTTCCGGACCAGACCATCGGCGACATGAACGCGCAGTTCGCGGGAAATGCCACCGGGGCCGAACGCGTGCGCCAGCTCTGCCGCAAGTTCGGTCCGGAAGCGGTGAAGGAGACCATGGCGTCGCTGATCGACTACTCCGAGCGCCGCATGCGGGCCGCGATTGCCGCGGCTCCCGACGGCGTCTACCACGGAGAGGACGTCATCGACCACGACTGGGCCGGCGGAGGACCGGTGCACGTGCGTGCCGCCGTGACCATCGACGGCGACGAGGTCGCCATCGATTTCGCCGGGACGAGCGATCAGGTCGCCTCGAACATGAACTCGCCGTTCGCCTCGACCGTGGCGGCGGCCTTCGGTTGCGTGAAGGCGGCCCTCACCAGCGCGGACATCCCCTACAACGCGGGAAGCACGCGTCCGGCGACGGTGACCGCGCCCTACGGCTCGCTCCTCAATCCCAAGCCGCCGGCACCGGTGCGGGCACGGATGACGGCCACCAATCGCGTCTTCAACGCGGTCATGAAGGCACTCGCGCAGGCGGTACCCGAGAAGGTGATCGCAACCGGCTTCGACACCACGACCGGACCCTACCTGAGTCGCCGCAGCGAAGCCGGCTACAAGGTCTACCACGAGGTCATCGGCGGCGGCTACGGCGCATCCGCCCGCGCCGACGGTTGCTCCGGCGTCGACGGGCCGCTCGGCAACTGCAGCAACGTGCCGGTCGAGTCGCTCGACATGGACTTCGATTTTTTCAGGGTGCGCGAGTACAGCCTGATCCAGGATTCGGGCGGTGGCGGCGAGTTTCGCGGCGGTCTGGGCATTCGGCGGCGCTACGAGATCCTCGCCGACGAGGTGCAGTACGCGCAGTACGGCGACCGGTTCCGGTTTCGACCCGACGGGCTGTTCGGCGGTGAGCCCGGGGCCGCCGCCTCGTGCAACATCGAGCGCGACGGCGAGATTACCGAGCTTCCGTGCAAGGAGTCGGCCTGGCTGCGCGCCGGTGACGTGCTGACGGTGAACACCGGCGGCGGCGGCGGCTACGGAGCCCCGGACAGGCGATCGGCCGGACGCATCGACGACGATGCGAGACAGCGGCGGACCTCTGCCCGACCGGGATCGGGTCCGTTCCGGTAGGGGGCGAAATCCTACGCTAAGCGCCGGTCACCGCTTTCTCGGCCATCGGTATTCACCGGTCAGCAGGATGTGAGCCCATCCGAGGGGTGAGATGTGCGCCAGGAGTTTGGACGCGACCGGCAGCCGAGCGCGTTTTCGCTGTCGCGCGGCCTCCCGCAGCCGCACTGTATTCCAGTAGATGACGATCGCGGCGAGCAGATTGAGCCCGGCCATCCGGAGTGTTGGCCTTCGCCGGAGCGGTCGCGGAACTCGCCCTGGCGTCCGATGCGCAGGGCGTTCTTCAGGGCGTAATGGGATTCGCCTTACCGACCGCACAGCCGAGGGGGTTCAATTGGGACAGCGCGCCGCCATCTACGCCCGGGTCTCCACCGCCAACCAGTCCAGCGAACGCCAAGTCGCCGAACTCACCGCCTTCGCCGATCGCGGCGGCTTCGAGCTGCTCGGCATCTTCAAGGAAGCCGCCTCGGGGGCCAGAAACAACCGGCTTGCGCGAAACCGCGTCGTGGAACTCGCGCAGGCTCGCAGAATCGACGCCATTCTGGTCACCGAACTGTCCCGGTGGGGCCGCTCGACGCAGGACCTTCTCGATACGCCCTACAAGCTCGCTGGGTGGAAGGTCTCGGTGGTCGCGATGAGCGGCATGACGTTTGAACTCGACAGGCCGCACGGACGGATGATGGCCACGGTGCTCGCAGGAATCGCGCAGTTCGAACGCGACCTGCTCAGCGAACGCGTGAAATCCGGCCTCGCGGCCGCCAGGGCACAGGGCAAGAGGCTTGGTCGCCAGCCCGGCCAGCGCCCGAAATCGGACCGGCTTGCGCCGAAGGTGTTCGATGGCGTCGACGACGAGAGGAGCTACCGCTGGATCGCCCGCGACCTCGGCATCAGTAAGAACACCGTCGCCGACATCGTCAAACGGCATTGGGCAAGCCCGCTATGCTACGTTGATGAGCCAGCTTCCGAACCCGCGATGCACGGTGACACGAAGTGAGCCGCAACGCATGAAATCCCCCAAAGCGACAGAGGCCAAGTGCGGTTCAGCGAAGATCCTGAAGCGCGCTCCGCATCCGACTCTCCTGCGAGTGATCTCACGCAAGGGGAAGCATCCGGGACGCGCGCACAGGATCAAGCGATGGCATCGGTATCAGGTAGGAATGTCACTCGTGCACTGTCGGGAAGCGGCGGGGTTGGATCATCTCGATGTCCTGTACTACGAAAGGCAGGGTCTGATGACCTTGCGGCCGATGACCGCGGAAGAGCGTCGAGAGGTGCTCCGCCGGTGGGACGACCATCCCCCGACCCGCGCGGACACTGCGGTCGACAGCCCCGAGGCAGCCGAGCCCGCCCCCGGGATGAGTCATGAAGTGAATGCAATGGCCCATATCTCCGCGAGGGAAGTGAAGCACGACAACGACCTCTTGGCTGTCGTCGATCACAGCGGTTCGGAGGCGGTAATTCGGCTTCCATATAGTCCGATACACAGCGATACGACTGGACGCATACCCGGGGGGAACTCTCCGGTGAAGTCGATGGAACGCATCCCCGGGACCCAAGCTGAGCGCGACCGAGCGTATCTGGACGCCGTCGAACGCGGGGCTTGGGAGACCGCGCACCGGATTGCACATTACGGGTTTCCCCCCGGCGCTACCGTTGAGGAGTTGTCTGTCTGGGGCGCGAGGAGGTACCGCACGCGGGTCGCGACGAACCAATCCGACCCGCGCAGATACGAGGGTTGGGATGTCTGTCCTACGTCAGGGACAAGGGACTCGAAGACCCACGAAGAATGGCGGGCCTACTACGACAAAGTGAGGCGAAGGTACCCGCGGAACGATGCCGGAAAGGAATGGGAAATGTTCAAACGGGCGTTCAGGATTCTTGTTGTGTATCCCCTGAGCATCCTCGGAGCCATGGGTCTCTTTTCGGGGCAGAAGGAATGACGGGGCATCGATTCTGACATGACGATTGGCAGCAAACTCTGGGGCGCTTCGCGTATCGATCGGATTTCAAGTGCACTCGATCTGACGAACGAGCAGGTTGACGCCATTCACGATGATCTGCGCCGTGGCCGCGTCGAGCCGGGTTGGCCGTATGGCAGTGCGACTTCAATCAACCCCCTCGTGATCGTCCTTGGTGCGTCGCCCGGCACATCCCCGCAGCGCGGAGATCGAAATTTCGTGACGCGCGCCCCGTTCGACCTCCCTACGGCAGGAGAGGCTCATCGGCACGTGCTGCACTACAAGGACCCTCGGGGCTACTGGGACAAGATGCGTACGCTTGGGCGAACGCTCCTCGACCCCGACGACACCCTCGGCGACCGTGCTCTCGCGCTCTTCGGAACGATGAATCTCTCGACCGCTGCGAGCAGCAGGGCCAGCGACGTAGAAGTCGGCCGTAAGTTTGCGCGTTGGGTCCTGGAGACCATCCGCAACGGGTTGCGTCCGCGAGTGCTGGTGCTGCTGGGGCTGAGGACACGGCTGAAGGAAAGGGAGCTGTCGAGACTCTTCGAGGACGTCTTCAGAGGGCTGAATCTGCGCAATCCGCACCGCGAGTACGCTCTCGAGTTCGACCCCTCCTTCGCCTTCAGAGAGTGGAATCTGGAAGCAGCTCAGGGTTCGCCACTCTTGCTCGTCGATTGGCCGCAGCATTCGGGTAAGCCCCCCTTCGTTGATCGCAATGGTGACAGATGGCGAGAAGCATGCGAGCAGTTCAGACGAGAACTCACGGCACGCGCCCCCTCTGTTATGGAGTAGCGGCCGGCGGCACTATCCCAGTACGGACTCGCCGAGCGCGATGTCGAGCCCTTGCGCAGCGCCTTCCATGGTGCCTGCTCGATGCCG
Organism: Gammaproteobacteria bacterium; assembly: GCA_022826505.1. Taxonomy (GTDB): domain Bacteria; phylum Pseudomonadota; class Gammaproteobacteria; order HK1; family HK1; genus HK1. The sequence continues at coordinate 1,589 of JAJDUQ010000034.1, read as the reverse complement.
GCCTCGAGGTCGTCCCGCATGTCCCTACGGTGTCCGTCGTCCGATGGCTGGCCGGTGAGGAGAATCCTCGTCTACGTTATGAGAGGTCGACTTCCAGCTGACCCACCCACGTCCCTAGAGCGAGGCAGCTCCACGACGAAGTGATGTCAGGTGGCAAGGATTTTGATCGAAATTAAGTTTCCAACTTCACCGCGGGTGAAGTTCATAGTTCCAGTCGCCGTGAAATTCGTTTCGATGGAGAGACAGGGCGTCCATCTCCGCATCTGTCGCTGTCACGCCTTTCGGATACTTCCTCTCGTCGAGCTCGGCTCTGACCCGAAGCCCTGCATCGGTGCGTGTATTGCCTATCAAGTCCACAATGGTCTCGAAGGTGCGCAGCGGCTTGCCTCGCCAGTTCTGCGTGATGTGACAGAACAGCCGGTGTTCAATCTTGTTCCACTTGCTGGTCCCGGGCGGGAAGTGGCTGACGTGCACGCGCACTCCCGTCTCGTCGGCAAACTGTTGTAGTTCGTGCTTCCACGCCCGAGAGCGATACCCGTTGCTCCCACCCGCGTCGGCGGTGATGAACAGCTCGCGCGCCTCGGGGTAGCGACCCTTGCCCATCTCCTCCCACCACCGGCGCAGTGAGGCCACCGCGAACGTAGGCGTGTCGTGGTCGCATCCGACGCTGACCCATGCTTCGTTGCGCCCCATATCGTAGATGCCGTAGGGAATCGCCTTGCCCGCCGCGTCCTTGGGAAAGTCGTGAGCCAGCGACCGCCCGGGCTTGCCCTTCGGCTGCCACTCCCGTCCAGCGTTCTTGAAATCCCCCACAAGCTCCTTCTTCTTCGTGTCCACAGAGACCACCGGCTGGGCACGTTGCAGGAACTCATCGGCCTTCGCATTGATATGCTCGAACTGTGCGTTGCGGTCCGGGTGCGAGGTCCCCTCTCGGCTCTTGCGCACCGATTGCAGCCGATAGCCCAGCTCATGCAGCAATCGACCCACCGTCGTCGAACTCACCTTCCAGCCGCCCGCGTTCGTCAGCGCCGCGGCGAGCTTCGCCCGACTCTTGCACGTCCATCTCAACGGCGACTGCGGGTCGCCGCGCGTGATCGGGTCAACCAATTTCTCCAACGCTTGCTTGATACCCGGCTGAGAGTGCTTGATACCGGGTCGTCCGGCCCCCGCACGGCGAATTCGACCGCGCTCGGCGCCGCCCGATTCGAGCTCCACGCGCCCCTTGCGAATCGTCGGGCGCGACAAGCCTGTCGCGTCCGACACCAGCGCATCGCCTCCGTAGCCGATGGCGCGCGATTCCGTCGCCGCCCAGATACGACGCCCGCGTTCATCGAGAAACGCCTCGACCGCCGCGTACTTCTCAACGATTGTCGCTTCGAGTTCAAGATTGCGTCTCATCGGGGGAGTAGAACACAAAGCCCAGTAGATGACAATATAATTTAGGCCGGTGCAGCAATTCCCGCTGGCTGGAGGATAGTAGAGGAATCAGGGGGTTGGGAGGCTGAGAAAAAAATGTTCTCGTAAACTTTCGTGGGAGGATTCAGCATAATGGCCATGTTCTCTCCAGCGATGGGTGAGGTGTCATGGCC
>JAJDUQ010000186.1 GCA_022826505.1 Gammaproteobacteria bacterium | reverse complement strand
CGGTGGCATGCACTGGAGCGTTGATGGCGCCAACGCCATCATCGCCCTGCGATGCGCCATCACCAGCAACCGCTTCGACGACTACTGGGAGCGCCAAGCTGCAACATCATGACCTCATACCACAAATCTGACGTGCACCCGTCGAACCCAACCCTGGACCCCTCGAACGCCTCGACGCAGCCTCCGTGCTGCACATTCCACAACTTCAGTCTAACTCATCTTCGACAGTATGCAATTCAAACCAGTTGGGAGTTCGATGGACTCGCCGCGTTCCGCTCAGGGCCTGCGCCGGGCCCGTCCCGTGGTCATCACCGTGAGGATGGTCACCAGGGAGGCACCCGCCACCACCCAGAACACGATGCCGGGATCGCTCCGGTCGAGGAGAAATCCGAACATCGCCGGCGCCGCGATGCCGCCCAGGTTGAATCCGACGGAGACGAAGCCGAACACCTTCGCAATCTCGCCGGGAGGCGACATCGAGCGGATGAGCATGTCCCGCGACGGTGAAACCATGCCTGCGAAGAGCCCGGTCACCGCGAACAGCGCGCCGATGGCGGCAAGCGGGAGGGGAAACGCCGCGACCGCGCCGATGCATCCGGCCGTCACCACGAAGCACAGCGCGGCGAAGACGTCGTGGCGCCGTCGGATGCGGTCCGCGACCCATCCGCCCGCGAGCACTCCGATCGGACTGGCGAAGAGGTAGGCGGTCAGCACCGTCGTCGCTTCGGACAGCGGTGCGTCGTGTATGGCATGGAGCGCGGATACGCTGAACGACTGGATGCCGTGCTGGGAGACGGAGATTCCGAAGAAGAACAGCAGGCCCAGCAGGATGGGGAGGCTCAGAAGGAGCCGGAGTCCGGTGGCGCCCGAGGCGGCGTGGCCCGCTCCCGAGCCGTCGCCGGCGGTTCCCGAATCCGATCGGTCCCTGAGCGTGCGCGTGTTGAGCGCCACCAGCAGACCCACCAGCGCTCCGAACGTCGCGCAGAGAACGAGTGCGGTTCGCCAGTCGGTCAGGGTCATGAGGAACACCATCGTCACCGGGGCGACCGCGTTGCCCAGCATCCCGGCGGCGGTGTGAAAGGAGAACGCGCGGCCCATGCGGCGCGGGTCGACCGAGGCGTTGAGCAGCGAGTAGTCGGCGGGGTGGTAGACGGCATTGGCGAGCCCCGCCACCGCCATCAGGGCGAGGAAGGCGCCGTAGACGGGAATCAATCCGATCAGCGCGAACGCGGCGGCCTCCAGCAGCAGCCCCGCGATCAGGATGCGGCGCGCTCCGAACCGGTCCACAACGAACCCCACCGGCACCTGCGTGCAGGCGGTGACGATGCTGAAGACGCTGATCGCCAGCCCGAGCTCGGTGTACCCGACTCCGTACACCTCGCGCAGCAGGGGAAACAGAGGCGGCAGAAGCAGCATGTAGAAGTGGCTGGCGAAGTGCGCGGTGCTGACCACCGTCACGGCACGGACGGAATCCCGCCGGCCCGGTGTCGCTGTCGCCTCGATGGTGGCTGCCATGGATATCGTGACCCCGTCGCTTCTCAGAAAATTGCAATCTGCCGGTTGGTGAGCGCGTCGAAGCTCGTGTCGAGAAAGTGGAGGAGGCCGTCGGCCGCGGGTGCGAGCTGACGGTCCCGGTAGTGATCGTAGTCGGGGCGGGGTGGCGGTCCTCCTTCCTCCACCGGCTCGGGTCCCGTCGTCGTGATCACGTAGCGCACCCAGCGTACCCGGTGGCCGAGCTTGCGCGCCGCCTGCACGTGAGGCGGAACGTTGCGGGTGTATTTCTCGACGCTCTGACGGAGCCGCTTGCGGTAGATCAGCGCCTCGTCGTGCTCGCCCGCCAGCATTGCCTCCAGGGTGTCGCGCACGTACGCCTCGAACGGCTCGCCGAGGAAGACCCGCCGGTAGAGCTCGCGCTGGAACGAGCGGGCGAGCGGCGTCCAGTCGGTACGTACGCTCTCCAGCCCCTTGAACACGAGATCGTGGCCGCCGTCGGTCGAGCGCACCATGCCGGCGTAGCGCTTCTTGCTGCCGGTTGCCTCGCCGCGCACGGTGGGCATGAGGAATTTCAGGAAGTGGGTCTCGAATTCGATTTCGAGGAATGATTCGAGTCGATGCTCGCGCTCGACCGTGCGGCGCCACCAGCGGTTGAGATGCGCCGCAATGGCGCTCCCGCGCTCGCGTGCCTCGGCCTCGTCCACGCCCGTGTCGAGCAGGACGAACAGCGAATCGGTGTCGCCGTAGATGACGGTCTCCCCGCCTTCTTCGATAACGTCTCGGGTGCGGCGGATGATCTCGTGTCCGCGCCGCGTGATGCTGCTCGCCAGGCGCGAGTCGTGGAAGCGGCAGCCGGTGGCGCCGAGGATGCCGTAGAAGGAGTTCATCAGGATCTTCGTCGCCTGCGACATTGCGGCGTCGCCGCGCTGCTTCGCACGGTCGCGCTCTTCCCAGATGGACCGGACGAGCCCCGGCAGGATGGCGCCTTCACGTGCGAAGGTGCCGCCCTGGAACCCTTCTATGCGGTCCTCGCCCGGCGCGTGCAGCGCGCAGGGGTCGATGCCGAAGGTGCGGATGATGCTCGGATACAGGCTCTTGAAGTCGAGCACGAGGACGTTGTCGTAGAGTCCGGGCTTCGAGTCCAGGATGTAGCCTCCGGGGCTTCCCTCCCCGGACCGAGCGTCGACGACGTCGGGCGCGACTCTCCCGGCCCGGTGCAGCCGCGGGAGGTAGAGGTTGTCGAATGCCGCCACCGAGCCGCCCTGCCGGTCCATCCCCAGCCCCGTCAGCTCCGCGCGGCGCATGGAGAAATCGATGAGCCCGGCCTTCTCGACGATCGCGGCCACGAGCCGGCAGTCCTCGATGTTGTAGGCGGCGAGCCGGGCGCGGTCCTGCTCGTAGAGTCGGATGATCTCGCCGACCCGGTCACCGGTGTGCTCGATGCGCTTGCCCCGGCCGAGCATCTCCCGAGCCACGTGCTCCAGCTCGAAGGATTCGAACGACCAGAACGCGGTACGCAGCGTGTCGATGCCGTCGAGCACCACACGCCCCGGAATGCGCGCGACGCAGGTGCCCGATGCGGACCCCGGCTGGAGGATCGCGGACCGCTCGCCGCCCCGCGCAATGTCGAATTCGACCCCCAGGCTCCGGCAGCGGCGGGCAATGAAGTCGAGGTCGAACCCGACCACGTTCCAGCCGAGAACGAGGTCGGGGTCGTGCTCGGCGAACCATTCGCACAGGCGGGAGAGCAGGGCGCTTTCGCTCGCAAGCGGCTCCACCGCCACGTCGTCGCAGCGAACGGGCTCCTCGCTCACCATGAGCACACGCTCGTCGTGCGCCGAGTGCAATGCAATCGAGTAGAGCGCGCCGTCGAGTCCCGCGGTCTCGATGTCGAGCGACACCCACCGCAGCGCCCGTCGATAGTCGTCGCGCCGAATTGCGGGGTTGCGCATCTCCAGGTATCCGGGACGCCGCGCCACTTCGCCGCGCGCCGCGAATCCCGCGGTCACGAATCGCTCCATGAGGTAGCGATCGGTGGGCTTGAGGTCGGATTCGCAGGGTGTGACTCCCCGGGCGCGAAGGAGATCGCGTGCCGCCACCAGATCGCGCTGGCGCCGGAAGTAGAGGGCGTCGACGGGCACGCCTTCGAGCGTCGCGAGGTCGAGCGCGCGGCGCCGGCACGGCACGCCGGCGATGGTGTCGTTCCCCGCCATGGCGGTGCGTTCCACGAAGCACACCGCTTCTTCCCCGTCGAGCACCACCCGTACCGGCCCGTGCTCGGAGGCAGCCCAGAGGGTGACCACCATCCCCTCGGAGGTATCCCGCCAGTGGCGGGTGAGGAGGAACGCGCGCAGCGTATGCATCGGCCGGTTCGAGGTGGTTGAGCAGTCGGCGGGGGCGCTTGCCGTGGAATCGCCAGCGTTTGGTGTACCGAGAATACCGCAATGCAAATTCGGGACCCGGTGACGGCGACCTCCTTCGAGCCGGAGGCGGCCACGGGATATTCCAGACCAGCCGATTCACCCGGCACCGGTGACCGGTCGAGGTGACTGCGTCTCCGAGGCGGAGCGCCGGTGTCACGGATTGGCGGTCGGGGAACCCGGTCATCGAACCACTGATGTACTCTGGCCGGGAGATCGAGATTCATGGATGCAGCAATGGACTCCGGGCGTCGTTTCCGAACCGTGGCCATCGGCAGTCTCGGCACCGTCGGATTGGAGGTCGCGCGGCGGGTCGACGCCGGTGAGATCGAGGGTCTGGCCCTCCGCGCCGTGTCCGCACGCGACCACGTGCGAGCCCGGGAACGGATGCATGGTTTTCGGTCGCCGGTCGAAGTCGTCACCGCGGGAGAGCTGGCCGAGCGCGCGGACATCGTGGTCGAGTGTGCGCCGGCGGCGGTGTTTCGCGAGATCGCGGAGCCCGTGGTCCGTGCCGGCGGGACGCTGGTGGCCGTCAGCGCCGGGGCGCTTCTGGACCACGTCGACCTCGTCGAGACCGCACGCGCCACCGGTGCGCAGATCGTGGTGCCGAGCGGTGCGGTGATGGGGCTCGACGCGGTGCGTGGCGCGGCCGAGAGCGGCATCGCGTCGGTCACCATGATCACCCGCAAGCCGCCGGGAGGGCTCGCGGGCGCTCCGCATCTCGTCAAGCACGGCATCGACGTGAACGGTCTCGATGCGCCGTTGAAGGTCTTCGAAGGCAGTGCGCGCGACGGAGCACGCGGATTCCCGGCCAATGTGAACGTCGCGGCCGCGCTGGGCCTCGCGGGCGTCGGGCCGGAGCGAACCCGTCTCGAAATCTGGGCCGACCCCGGGGTGACCCGCAACACTCACGAGATTCGGCTCGAAGCGGAGACGGTGCGTTTCCGGCTCCGAATCGAGAACGTCCCGAGTCGGGAGAATCCTCGCACCGGGCGCTCCGTGGCCCCCAGCGTGATCGCGACGCTCCGCCGGTTCGTCGCTCCGCTCGTCGTCGGCACTTGAGATTCCCGCCTTCGGGGAGGCCGAGCGTGTTTGTCGTCATCCGCCGGCGTTCGGCACGAAATCCGGCGCCGGCCGCTGACCCCCCGCAGGCACTCGCCGGAAGTTGACCGTGCGCTCCATCCTCGCGCCGCTCTCGGCCATGATGCTGGTCCAGGCGATGACCGCGATGGCGGTGGTGACGGTGCCGGTGCTCGCCCCCGAAATCGCGGCGGCACTCGCCATCGACACCGCCACCGTCGGCTTCTACCAGTCCACCGCATTCGTCGGAGCGGCGTTCCTCACGCTGATGAGCGGCTCGCTCGTGCTGCGTTACGGCGGGGTGAGGGTCAACCAGGCAAGCGTGGTGCTCGCCGCGGCCGGCGTCGCGCTCGCCGTCACCGGCTCGGTGCCGATCGTCGTCCTCGGCGGGGTGCTTGCGGGCATGGGCTACGGGCTCGCCACGCCGGCGGCGAGCCACGTTCTGGCACGAATCACGCCGCCGGCCCGGCGCGGCCTCGTGTTCTCCGTCAAGCAGTCCGCGGTGACGCTCGGCGGGCTCGTCGCCGGCGTGCTGTTCCCCCCCGTCGCGGAGCGCTTCGGGTGGAAGTGGGCGATCCTGCTCGCGTGCTGCATGGTGGTTTCGGCGGCACTGATCGTCCAGCCGCTGCGCACGCGGCTCGACGACGACCGCAAGCCCACGCACCGTGTGCAAATCAATGATCCGATGCAGTCCGTCCGCCTCGTCCTCACCTCCCCGCGGCTGCAGCCGATTGCGCTGGTGGCGTTCAGCTTCGGGGCGATGCAGTTGTCGCTGTTCGCGTTCCTGGTCACCTACCTGGTCGAGCGGGTCGGACTGGACCTCGTGACGGCGGGGCTGCTGTTCGCGGTGATGCAGGGAGCGGGCTTCGTCGGCCGGGTGGGGTGGGGCTGGGTGACCGACCGCTGGATCGGTGCGCGGCCGCTACTCGCTGCGCTGGGGGCAGGCACCATCGCGAGCACCGCGGCGGCCATTGCGTTCTCCGACACGTGGCCACTCGCGGGACTGGCCGCGGGCTGTGCCGCGCTCGGCCTGACCGCGGTCGGATGGAACGGCGTCTACCTGGCCGAGGTCGCCCGAGCGGTGCCCATCGACAAGGTCGGTCCGGCCACCGGAGGCATCATGATGTTCACCTTCGTCGGGGTGGTGCTGGGTCCGACCGCCTTCGGCGCCATCGTGGCGACGACCGGCAGCTATGCGGCGGCGTTCATCGCAATCGACGCCCTGGTGCTGGTCACGGTTGTTGCGCTGGCGTTCCGACGGAGGTCCGACGGCTGATTCCGCGTCTCGCCGGTGCGTGACGTCGCCGCTGCACGCGCGGGAGCGGTGGTGGCACGATCGCTTGCGCCGTTCGCGAAACGGGAGGACCGACGAGATGCCGAACCTGAGGGCTCCGTGGCGGTGGGCAGGGAAGGCTGGAACGTCCCCATGCTCGGGCTGCTTCGGACATTTTCGGGTCCCTCCGCCGACGCGAGGTCGGCTCGGAGATGGGGACGCGGCTACAAATGGCGCCATCATCGCGGCGCGGCGCGGGAGCGTTTGACTCGCGCCACGGTCCGGCATACGTTCCCGCGACTGGCGATTGCCACCCGGTTCAGCCTCCACGGCCGCGCCGGATACCCGTTGTGTCCGGTGCCTCGGACGGAGAACCGCGACACCGAGAAGAGGAGAAAATTCGATGATGAAGAAATCTGTCGCATGGGTGCTCCTGGCCGGTCTGCTGTCGGGTCTCGCTCCGGGCATCACGGTCGACGCGCTGGCGAAGGAGATTCGCTGGGGAACGTCGCGGGTGGGCTCCACCGGCAACCGGACCGTCACCAACCTGGTGCAGGTGCTCAACAAGGCGGTGCCGGACTACAGCTTCTCCGTTCAGCCGACGTCGGGCGCGATCCTGACCGTCAAGGGCTATGCCATCGGAGACTTCGAGGGGTACTACGGATCGGACATCGCGTTCTACGAGCTGGCCAACAACATCAGACGGTTCGAAGGCTTCAGGGAGAAGATGCAGCGCGAGCCGGTCCAGTCGTTCTGGACGTTCACCATCGAGATGGGCATCGGCATCCATGCGCGCGACATGGGCAAGATCACGAAGTGGGGAGATCTGCACGGGATGCGCGTGTTCACCGGCCCCCGACCCTGGGATACCCGCGCACAGGTCGAGCGCGCCTTCACCGTGCTCGGGATCGAGCACGACTACATCGAAGCGGGCATCAAGGAAGCGGGGTCGCTGCTGGAGCGGGGCAGCTTCGCCGCCCTGGGGGTCTACACCAACGCCGAGGCCTCCACTGCCGGGTGGATCCAGGAGGCGTCCCTGCAGACCGACTGGGCGGCGCTGAGCCCGGACGCGGGTGAGCGCGAGAAGCTGGCCGCCGCCGGCTTCAAGGTGGTCGAGGTCGATACCGCGGCGTTCGGCAAGAAGAAGGCCCACGTCGACAAGGTGGCGATGCTGCCGTTCTACTACGGGCTGCACCTCGGCATGGACGTCTCGGAGGACGACATGTACCGGATCCTGCTGGCGGCGGAGGCGAACGTGGACGAGCTTGCCACGGTCGACAAGGCGTTCAAGCAGATCCAGGCCGACATGCCTCACATGCAGCGACGGGGCGTCGAAGCGGCGGTCGACCTGGTGCCGGTGCACCCCGGCCTCGCGAAGTACATGCGCGAGCGGGGCGTTTGGGACGCGAAGTGGGATTCGCGTATCGCGCAGTAGGCGGACCGGTGCATCACCACGGGAGCGGGCGCGGTCCCGCGTCCGCTCCCCGACTCGCGGGGTTTCCGGGCCGAAGCCCATGAATCCCCCGGACGGCGCATCCGTGCTCGGTGAACGAGCTTGCGAGGAGAGCTTGGTCCGAAAACCGGCGGGAATCCATACGGCCTCAGCCGAACACGGCGGCCTTGACCGAATACGAACGCCGGCTGGCGTTGCGCCGCCTCCGGAGCGGATTGGCCCGCTGTCCCGACCGTCGGGGTCCGCGGACCGGCGCCGATGAACGCCCCCGCCGACGGCACTCGTCCCCATCGTCCCGTGGTGCAGGTGCTCTACCTCGCCACCGCCGTCGTGTTCTTCGCCTGGCTGCTCTGGTACTACCTCACGACCTCGGGCGGACCGACGCTGCTCGCCTTCACGCTGGTCCCCATCACCTTCGTGCTGTTCACGCTGGATGCGCTGCGCAAGGACGAGCTGTACCCGTCGCTCGGTCCGGTACCCAACTACATCATCGCCGCCGTCTACTGCGCGATCTCGATCACGGTGTCGATCTACATGTTCGTCGAGTTCGAGGCGCTCGGCACCGTGCGCGCGGGAATCTGGGATCCGTCCGACCTCTGGCTTGGCGGCCTCATGGCCCTGCTGGTGATGGAGTACGCCCGCAAGCGCTACTTCGTGCTGTTCGTGCTGAACATCTTCCTCATCCTCTACGCGGTCTACGGGCGCGCGGTGCCGGGGCTGTTCCACCACCCGGGGCTTTCGTGGAAACGGGTGGTGGCGTCGATGAGCCTGGAGGACACCACGGGCATCTTTTCGTCGCTGCCGCAGCTCGCGCTGACGCTCATCGGATCGTTCGTGCTGGTGCTGGCGGTGTTGCGCGCGTTCGGCGTCGTCGACTCCATCCTGCGCGGCGCATCGCGCATCGCGGTGCGCTCGCGCTACGCCCTGCCCCAGGCGGCGGTGGTGGGCTCCATGGGGGTCGCGGCGGTGAGCGGCAGCGGTGCCGCCAACGCGGTGACGACCGGATCGGCCACGATTCCCGCCCTGATCAGCGCCGGGATGAAGCGCGAGGACGCGGCGTCGGTGGAGACCTCGGCGTCACTGGGCGGGCAGCTCATGCCGCCAATCATGGGGATCTCCGCGTTCCTCATGGCGGAGTTCCTGGACCGGAGCTACTTCGACGTCGTCGCCCGCGGCTATGCCCCGGCGCTGGTCTACTTCCTGGCGGTGGCGCTCGGCGTCTACCTCATGTCGCATCGCCAGCGCGGACTGGTGACGGTGGTGACGGTGGAGCCGATGGACGGGCTCGACTGGATCCGGATCGGGGCATTCGTGGGCGTCGTGGTCGGGCTCATCGGGCTCATGTCGTTGCTGCACCTCGCGCCAATCTTCGCGGCGCTGTACGTGTTCACGGGCGTCGGGGCCGCACTGTTCCTGATGGAGGCGGTCACCGCCTTCCGTGCCCACGGCATGGGCGGCGCGCGATCCCTGGGCTCGACCCTGCTGCGCTTCGTCGACACATTCGCCTCGATGACCGCGGACCTCACGCTGCTGCTCGCGACCCTGTCGATTCTGACCGGTGCCTTCGTCACCACCGGCGTTCCTCCCAAGGTCGGCTTCATCCTCGTCGAGGCGGCGTCCATCAACCTGCTGGTCATGGTGTTCGTGGCGTTCCTGTTCGGGGCGCTGCTCGGGATGGGACTGCCTCCCGCTCCGACCTACATCCTGACCGCGCTCGTCATCGCGCCCCAGATGATCAAGGTCGGAATCGACCCCTGGCCGGTGCACTTCTTCGCGTTCTTCCTCGCGGTGTGGGGGGAACTGACGCCACCCACCTCGGTGGTGGCGGCGGTCACCTCGAAGATCGCGCGCGCGTCGTTCATGGGCACCCTGGTGCGATCGATCGGGCTCTGCGGGAGTCTCTTCGTGCTGATGGCGGCGGTGTTCCTGCGACCGGAGATCGTGCTGGAGCCGGGACTCGCGCAGCTTGCCGCCATGGGTCTGGTGCTGACCGCCACCATCGGCCTGACGTTCAGCGTGCAGGCGCGGTTCGCGTCGAGCCTGGCCATCGACGTTGTGGCGCGCGTGGTGCTCGCAGGCTTCGCGCTGGTAGCGCTGGCCCACCCGGACCCGTGGATGGCGACGGCAGCATGCATCCCGGTCGGACTGTTCGCGGTCTACTGGCTCCTGCGCCGGCGGCTCGACTTTCCGGAACCGCCTCCCGTCAGGGACGGTTCAGCTCCGGCAGGGTCCGGCTGAAGGTGCGACGGCCGCGCTTGAAGCCGTGCAGGGGCGCGGCCACTTTCGCCACCGCCTCGGCCGGGGAGGCGGCGTCCCACACCACCAGGTCCGCCGGCCGCCCCACCGCGATGCCGTAGTCGTCGCGCCGCAGAAGCCGCGCGGAGCGGTGGGTGAGCATCTCGAAGCACTCGGTCAGTTCGTCCATGTTGCCGCGCTGCACGACGTTGGCGTAGAGGTTGGCGATCCGGATGAGCGAACAGTCGCCGAACGGGGTGAACGGGTTCAGCACGTTGTTGGTCGAGAGCGAGCAGTTGGCTCCGCACGCGATGAGCGCGTTGGCGTCCGCGACACCGCGCACCACCGCGTGATCCTGGTGGCGGCCGGTGACGAAGAGATCCGTTGCGGGCAGTACCGTCACGGCCACCCCGGCGGAAGCCAGCCGCTCCCCCAGGTTCTTCAGACGGTCGGGTGGAAGCAGCGAGTACTTGGTTCCGTGTCCGATCGCGACGCGTCCTCCGTACCCGTGACGGTCCGTGAGGTCGCAGACGAGATCGATGTCCATTTCCTCGGCGGTTGGACCGACATCGAGGTGGATGTCGATATCGCGGTCGTACTCGATCGCGAGTTCGAATATTCGCCGGATCTGCCCGGCGTGGTCCGGGTCGTATCCGGGTGCCCCGCCAACCACCGCGGCGCCCTGATCAAGCGCCGACACCACGTTCCGGTCGGTCTCCGGAGCGTTGGTCCAGCCCTCCTGTGCGAACACGCACAGCTCCAGGTCGATTGCCCAGGCGTAGTCGGTGGCGAGCCGTTGCAGGGCCTCGAATCCGCGCAGGCCGACGTTCGGGTCGACCTCCACGTGGGTGCGCATGTGAGTGACGCCGTTGAGAATGCTCTGCTCCACGGTCTCGGCGGCCCGCGCGTAGACGTCCTCCACCGTGAATCCAGGCTTGACCGTGGCCACCCGTTGCATGTGGTCCCGGGCGCGGCCCGCGGCCGGTGTGCACCGGTCGATGATGCGGGACTTGTCGAGGTGGATGTGAGTCTCGATGAGGCCCGGCGACACGAGACGGCCGTCAAGGTCGAGGGTGTCGGTCCCGGATTCGATCTCGAGCTCGACGGCCGCGATTCGGCCGCCGGCGATGCCGATGTCCATTGGCGGCGCATCGGTGTCGGCACCCGGGATGCGGGCTCTTCGAAGTACGAGATCCAGGGTCATGAGTCGTTCTCGGTGGTCGGAGTCGGCGAGTCCCGCTCCAGGTGACGAAAGGATACGGGCCGATGGCCTCAGGTGTGTCCGCCTGCGGGTCGAAGCTCGTCGCGCCGGCGCCTTCGGAGCTCCGCCATGGCTCGCGGCGTGCCGTCATGGTCGGTGCCGAGCCACCGATCCCACGGCATGAAGGGGTTGCCGTAGTTGCAGTCGTAGTAGCGGTGGTGAAGCTGATGGTGGAACGACCCGAGCATCAGAATCGGCCGGCCCCTGAACGCCAGCGCCTCGAACCCCGCGTGCGACGTCGCCGCTCCGAGCGTGTTCCACTGCATGTGGAACAGGATGTGGATCGGGTGCGACGCGAAGGCCACGTGGATCAGGATGCTGCTCAGGTAGAGCAGATGCTCGATGGGATGCATCGACAGGCCGGACCAGGGTCCGACGTTGTCGTTCCGATGGTGCAACGCGTGCGCGATGCGATACAGCGGGCGCCAGTGCAGGAACCGGTGAACGAAGTAGAAGTGCAGCGAGGCCCAGAAGGGGATCATGAACAGGGTGACGACGAACCACACCGGATGTTCGTCCATGCGCAGATAGAATGGCAGCAAATCGTTCGCGTACGCCCACATGAAACCCGCTTCGTAGGCCGTCCACACGGTGACGCCGCTCGCGCACGTCCACAGCATGTTGTCCAGGACCTGGTCGCGCGCGAAGAACTTGCGACTGTTCGTGTTCAGGTCACGCGAGTCGAATTTCCGCTCGGCGCCCTGTCGTCGGAAGGTGTGGAAATAGAGATGCAGTCCGCCCGCGACCAGCAGCATCAGGCCCATGTTGCGGGCATACATCTGGAGTATCCAGTCCGCCCTGAACTCCGCGCAGCGTTCCAGGGCGGGTTGCAGATAGAGCCATGACAGCACGGCCAGCGTTCCGAACGGCGCGATGATCGATCCGAGGAAAGTCAGCGAGGCCAGATACCGCAGCGCCGCCAGCGGCCGTGGGGGCCACATGAACACCGGGACCGGCCGCAGGGGGAGCGGCGGATGCCATGCCCAGGCGTCGTGTCGGGCCGCGGGTGCGGTCCGAGACGGGTCCCCGGCGGTGGGCCTGTCGGACATGTGCGTCCTCCTGGAAGCTTCGCCGTTCACCTGTGGGTCCGGCTCTCTCGCAAACCGTCCCCCTGTGTCGTGCCCGGATGGCCGCGGTTCCGGTTGCGCACCCAGCCCGGGCGCTCTTGTTCCGATGACGTCCGGCTGCCGACACTGTCACCGGAATCCCACACGCAACGAACGTGCGGTCGTGGCCGGAGTCGGCTGAGCGCCATCGCTGCGCACCGGCTCCGGAGCGATATTCTCCTCATCCACGTGCGGAACACCAGACACCTCCACTCGAGCGTTTGGGCTAGAAATTCGGGGGACATTCCCGGCAAAATGAATCGAGAGAACCTGCGGCGCATGGCCGCAAGGTCGACGGAGGCCACAACATGAAGTTGCGTTTCGCCGAAGAGATTACGCTTCTCATGCTCAACGACGAGGACGGGGAGTTCGTGCGCGTGCCGGGGTGGTCGATGCAATGCGCATTCGCCGGATCGGTGCTGATGGACCTGGCGCTGGAGAATCGAATCGACACCGACCTCAAACGACTCGTCCTGATCGATCCGACCCCCTTGGGGGACGATCTGCTCGATCCGACACTTGCCCTGATCGCGCAGTCGACCGAGACCCAAGATGCTCGCCACTGGGTGGACCAGTTGGCCGACGGTGCCGAGGAATACCGGGAACGTTCGCTTGCCCGCCTGGTAGAACGCGGCATCCTGCGCCGCGAGGAAGACCGGTTCCTGTGGGTGTTCCAGTCGCGGCGCTATCCGATCGTCGACGGCGAGGCCGAGCGCGAGGTCAAGCTGCGCATCATGGAGGTGCTCTTCGGCAACGAGATTCCCGACCCGCGGGATATCGTCCTCATCTGTCTCGTGGACGCCTGCGGCATACTCAGGGAACTGTTGACCGCCCGGGAACTGGAACGCGCCGCCGCGCGAATCGAGCAGGTTCGCAAGCTCGACCTGATTGGCCAGGCGGTATCGAAAGCGGTCTGGGACATCCAGTCGTCGATTGCGCTGGCGATGCATCCGACGTTCTGATCGCGGGCGGGAGGCGTTTACCGTGCGGGGTGCCGGCACGGTTGCGCCGCGCAAACGGGGCGAATGCCGCTCCGGCACCGCCGCAGTCGATTCCCGCATACCAGGCGGTCCCGTCCGCGCCGGACGACAGGTCGGTGGAGGACGTCATGCCGTCTGCGGCGCCATCCCCTTCTGCCGGAGCTCCTCGATGGCGTGCTCGGTCTTCTCCAGATGCCCGAGCCCCATGCCGCGCAGGACGTGGTCGGCCTTGCTGAACTGGATGTTGGTATAGGTCGTGATTTCGACCCGGTTGCCCCACGGATCGAGAAAGTCGAGGAACCGCCCGTCGAGCAACTCCACCCCCATCTCGGCCAGGGTCCGGCGCACCAGCTCCTTGTCGTCCACCGCGATGCCGAAGTGGCGGTTGTCGTCCGGTCCCTGCCGGCGACCCCTGGAGAAGTTGATGAACTGGTCGCCGAAGTAGATGAACGCGGCGTTTTCGCTGCGGCTCTGGATGTCGAACTCCAGGAAGCGGCCGTAGAAGTCGAGCGCCTCGTCGATATCGCCGACCTCCAGGGCGATGTGGTTGATGCCTACGGCTCGGGCCTTGCGTGAGGGTTCCTGATTCATGGCAGCTCGATGGTGTCCTGGCTTGAATGGGCGGGTGTACCGGAGCATGGAGCGAATGTTCGCGGGATGTCCCGGTGCACATGCGAGGATACTGTGTTTGCGGTCCCGACCGTTACGTCGTGCACCCGACCGGGAGCCGGTGCGGTTTCGCAACGCCTCGGCATGAGTGCTCGACCCGGCGATGCGTGACGCAACTTCCGCGCGAGAGGGACGCGTGCGCCCCGCGAAGTCCTGCGACAGGGAATCGGTAATGGCTCGTGACACCGGGCCGGCGTTTCCGAGGGGTCGACGGGTTTCGTGCCGGACGCCACTCGTGGTCGCGCTTTCGCAGCGGGTTCCGGAGGGCATTCCCGAGGGCAGCGTGCCCGGAACGGCGAGCCGATTCGGCTCCGCCGGTTCGCTCGCGATCGAATTGCGCCGTCGGTAGCATGCGCTGGACCGAATCGGCGGCGATTCAGGGCCGTACGCTTCGGAGGCGCACCCGAGGAACGGGACAGTCTCGCAGGCGGGGCCAGTGGATTTCGAGCACGAAGGAGGTCACGTCATGAACGAAGCGTACGAAGGAAGCTGCCACTGCGGGGCAATCGGCTGGACGTATCGCACCGCGATTCCACCGCAACAGTGGCAGTTGCGATCCTGTCAATGCTCGTTCTGCCGCCGTCATTCGACCCGCTGCACCACCGATCCGGCGGGGTCGGCGGAGTTCTCGATCGTCGACCACGATGCGCTGCACCGCTATCGGTTCGGGCTGCAGACCGCGGAGTTCCTGACGTGCCGACGCTGCGGGGTGTACATCGGCGCGTACGCGGACGGTCCCGGAGGCCGTTTCGCGACCCTCAACCTCAACGCGCTGAAGACTCCGTTGGACGGCATTCCCGCGTCCGCGCCCACCGACTACGACTCGGAGGATGCCGAGGCACGGATTCGTCGCCGCGAGTCGCGGTGGACGCCGGTGACCCAGGCGCCCTGAAGGCGCGGGCCTCTCAGCCCCAGACGTCGGTGCTGAGATAGCGCTCGCCGGTATCGGGCAGTATCGCGAGCAGGGTCTTGTCCCTCGATTCCTCGCGGCGGGCGACGTCGAGCATCCCGGCCACCGCGGCGCCGCAGGAGATCCCGGAAAAGATGCCTTCCTGCTCGGCGAGGAAGCGCGTCGCGCCGTAGGCGGCCTCGGTGGTGATCGGCACGATCTCGTCGTAGCTCCCGGTATCGAGGGTGTCGGGGATGAAGCCCGGCGCAGTCCCCATGATCTTGTGCTTGCAGGC
This sequence comes from Gammaproteobacteria bacterium, assembly GCA_022826505.1. GTDB lineage: Bacteria > Pseudomonadota > Gammaproteobacteria > HK1 > HK1 > HK1. The sequence continues at coordinate 4,062 of JAJDUQ010000186.1, read as the reverse complement.
GATCCCCCTGGAGAGAATCGGGGAGTCGGCCGGTTCGGTGGCCACGATCCGAAGCGCCGGAATCCGATCGCGAAGGTAGGTCGACAGCCCGGAGATGGTGCCGCCGGTGCCGGTGGTGCACACCAGCACGTCGAGATCGGTGCCGAAATCCGCGAAGATTTCGTCGGCGGTCCGCCGATGCGACTCCGGGTTCGCGGGATTGTAGTGCTGGCCGACGAAGAAGTAGCCCTTCTCCTTCTCCAGCCGTCGTGCTTCCTCGATCGCGCCAACCGTGCCCTTGTCGGCAGGGGTGAGGACGATCTCGGCGCCGTAGGCGACGAGGATGCGCTTGCGTTCCTCGCTCATGTCCTCGGCCATGACGAACACGGCTCGGTATCCCTTCACTGCCGCGACCATCGCGAGCCCGATGCCGGTGTTGCCCGAGGTCGGTTCCACGATGGTCATGTCCGGGGTGAGCACGCCGCGGCGCTCGGCGTCCTCGATCATGTTGAGCGCGGGGCGGTCCTTGACCGAACCGCCGGGGTTGAAGCTCTCGAGCTTCACCCAGAGCGCGGCGGCGAGCGTGTCGTGGACCTTGTTGAGGCGGACCACCGGCGTCCCGCCGACGGTGGCCAGGATGTTGTCGTGGCGCATGTGCACAGTAGAGGCCCGGAAAGGGCGGGCCGTCAAGCCGGGCCGGCTTCGAGCCGGTCCCGTTCGTTCGTCAGTCGATCACCGCGACCGCCTCGATTTCCACCTTCATTCGCGGGTCGACCAGCGCCGAGACTTCGACCAGGGTCGATGCCGGGCGATGTTCGCCGAAGTAGCGTTCCCGTACCGGATTGATCTTCGTCCGATCGCCGATGTCGGTGAGGAATACCTGCACCTTGACCACATGGTGCGGTTCGCCGCCGGCCGCGCGCAGCACACCGTCGACATGGCCCATCGCAATTTCGAACTGCTCCACGACGTCCTCGGGAATGTGACCGTCGGCGGTGAGGCCGACGGTGCCCGATATCCACAGGTGATTGCCCGACCGCACGCCGTGGCAGTAATGACTGAAGGGCTTCGGTTGGTCGTCGAGCATGTAGCAGGTGAGGGCGGTCATTGAACGTTGCTCCCTGGTTGGTTGTTCGAGCGTCGACGCGACACGTTCGGCGTCGGGGAAGGCAGGCTTCGTTCGCGGATCGATTCAGTCGAACAGCGGCAGCCGCACCGTCTCTGCGGTGCGTGCCGACAGGCTCACTGCGTCGGTCCACTCCATGTACTTCACCGCGGTGACGAAGTCGGTGTGGGTGACCGGGGCTCCAGGCCTCGTATCGCGTTGACGAACTCCTCCTCGACCCGCCAGCTCCCCATCTTCTCCGGCGCGATACCGACTCGACGCAGGCGCTTGTTGCGGCGGCGTCCCGCCCAGAGTTCGAACGGCGTCTCGCCGGAACTGCCTTCGACGATCTTCAACGTGCCTTCGGTGCCGTAGATCGCGACCGACGTGGGTGGCGCGAGGCCGCTGACGGTGGACACCGAGCACCGCATCTGCCCGCCCTGCGCCATTGTGCAGAGCACGTCGATGTGGTCCGGGATCTCCATCGCCACGCGACGGCCCTGCTCGTCGGTGCGGTGCCGAATGACACGCTGCGCGAGCGCGGTCACCGTCGACGCAGGCCCCACCCAGCGCATCATCGCCTCGTACCAGATGCCCATGGTCATGATGTTGTTGCCGGAGAGGTCGCGGCTGTGACGCCAGTGCACCGGGGAATCCCACGCGGGAAAGTCGCTTCCCAGGGTCACGTGGGCGTCGACCGCCACGAGGTCTCCAATGTAGCCGTCACCGATCATCTCGACGATGGTCGCGTCGAGGGCGAGGGTATGGGGCGCGGGCACGATCTGGGCGGTGAGTTGGGGGTTCGCCCGTGCCGTGTCGAGCATCTCGTGTCCCTGCGTTGCGTTCATCGCCATGCGTGCCTCGCAGAGCACGTGCTTGCCTTCCTCGAGCGCGGCGATGGTGATTGGCGCGTGCAGGTACGGCCACGTGCCGATGCACACCGCATCGATCGCGGCGTCCTCGACGATCTCGAGCCAGTGATCCGCCACCCGCGGGATGCCGAATTCCCGCGCGGCGCGTTCGCCCGATTCTCGCGACCGGTTGGCGACCGCGACGACCTCGACCCCCGGCTGCTTCTGCAGGCCCGGGATGTGAAACTTCCTCGTGTTGGCGCCGGCGCCGACGACACCGACGCGGAGCGCGGACGGCTCTGCCATGACATGTGACTCCCGAAGTCGAGTGGTCCCGGCAGTGTATCGCGATGCCGCGTCCGTGCTGTGCCCGTGGTGCCTCGACCGGCGTTCCTGTCGCGCATTTCCGCCTGTCCGCATGGGTACCGGCGTCCGTGGCCGGCACGCAGCACCTCGCCCCGGCCCCCGGTTGCAAGGCCGACTCACGCCGGCCGAGCACCCGTCCAGGGTCGGTCAAGACACCCTGATCGGCACCCTGGCAGCGTCCCGCGTGCTCCAGGAACGGTACCAGTCGGCCTGATCCGGTCCGATGCTCGCCGCCCCGGCTGCCGATTCCGGTCTGGCGCCGCAGCGTGAAACGACCCTGCCCCGGTTGTTCTGCGGGTTGACCTTCGACGGCCGCCGCGTGCCTGATCGGGGTCCCTCGCAACAAGTTCCGCCGGGGGACGGGAGATCTTCCTGCGCGTCGGAGTGCTTGCAGGCACGCCGGTGGGGAATCGGCGCCTGCCCGGAGACCACCATGACCATCACCGCCGACGAATATCGCTCGCGCATCGACCGCCTCGCCGCCCTTGCCGGGGACGCGGGGCTCGACGGCGTGCTGCTCACCGCCGAGAGCAACATCGACTACTTCTCCGGCTATCGTCACCATGCGCCCTGGACGCTGTTCGCCAGACCGTTCTTCGAGGTCGTCGGCGCGGGCGGCGAGGCGGTGCTGCTCGGGCATTCCTTCCTCGCTCCGGAGATGGAACGCACGAGCGCAGTGCGTGACATTCGTGCGTACACGAAGTCCGGCGGCGGGCTCGACGCTCTGGTCGACTGCCTGCACGAGATGGGGCTCCAACGCGGTCGGCTCGGCATGGAACTCGGAGACGAGCAGCGCCTGGGCGTTACCCACGTCGAGTTCGAGGCGCTGCGCGCAACTCTGGAGGACGTCGAGATCGTCGATGCGGCGCCGTTGCTGTGGCGACTGCGCATGGTCAAGTCGCCGGCGGAGCAGGCGCTGATGCGCGAATCCGCCGCCATCACCGCGCGGGCGATGACGGCGGGTTTCGAGCGAGCCGCGCCGGGCGTCACCGAGCGCGAGGTCGCGCGGGCGGTGGGAGAGGCGATGATGCGCGAGGGCGCGGACCGGCCGGGGTTCATCATGATGGCCTCGGGAGCGGACAACCATCACGTTCTGAGCGGAAAGCCCACCGATCGGGCGCTCGAATCGGGGGACATGCTGTGGATGGATCTCGGCTCGGTGTATCGCGGCTACTGGTCGGACTTCTGCCGCGCCTGCGTGGTGGGCGGACCGACCCGAGCGCAGCGCGACGGTCAGGCGGCGATCCTCGAGGTCAACCGGGCGTGCGTCGAGGCCGTGCGGCCGGGCGAGCCGATTCACCGGCTGCCGGCCGCGGCCGAAGCCGCGTTCGCCCGGCTCGGCATGCAGGTCGAGGTCGGTGCCGGACGTATCGGCCACGGGATGGGCCTGATGAGCACCGAGCCGCCCCACGTCGCCCACTACGACGCGACGATCATGACTCCGGGTCTCGTGTTCACCATCGAGCCCCGCTTCGTGAACGAGCACGGAATCTTCAACTGCGAGGAACTGGTGCTGGTGACCGAGCGCGGCGGGGAGCTTCTGACCGCCATGCCTCGATCTCTCTCAGATGCGTGACCGAGATGCGTGGCGTCGCGCCGCCAGGAACCGCTTTCCGCTAGGGAAGGTCTGAACAACCCGGGTTTCGGCGGGTACTCGAGGCATCCGGCGCGTGCGTGGAACGCCGGAGGCCATCGCAATGGTGTTTTCGTGTCGAAAAATAGGAATTTCGACGCCCCAGCGGCCCATTCCCCCGCCTTGCG
>JAJDUQ010000283.1 GCA_022826505.1 Gammaproteobacteria bacterium | reverse complement strand
CAGAAGCTCGCGGACCTCCAGCTCCACCAGCTCCAGAAGCTCCTCGTCGTCCACCATGTCGCACTTGTTCAGGTACACCACGATGTACGGAACCCCAACCTGGCGCGCCAGCAGAATGTGCTCGCGCGTCTGCGGCATCGGACCGTCCGCCGCCGACACCACCAGCACCGCCCCGTCCATCTGCGCCGCACCGGTAATCATGTTCTTCACGTAGTCCGCGTGACCCGGACAGTCCACGTGCGCGTAGTGACGACCCGGACTCTCGTACTCCACGTGCGCGGTCGCAATCGTGATGCCCCGCGCCTTCTCCTCCGGCGCGTTGTCAATCTCCTCGAAATCCTTCACGTCACCCCCGTGACGTGACGCCATCACTCGCGTGATCGCCGCCGTCAGCGTCGTCTTGCCATGGTCCACGTGACCGATCGTGCCGACGTTCACATGCGGCTTCGTACGCTCGAACTTCGCCTTGGCCAACTCCAAATCTCCTTGAAATCGACTAGTGGTTGCGCTGAATGATGGCTTCCGCCACCGACGAAGGCGCTTCGAGATAGCGCCGGAATTCCATGTTGAAGGTCGCCCGGCCCTGGGTGAGGGAGCGAAGATCCGTCGCATACCCGAACATCTCGGCGAGGGGGACCTCGGCGCGGATCGTCTGCCCGCTCGCGGACTCTTCCATGCCCTGCACCGTTCCCCGTCGCCGGCTGACGTCGCCCATGACGTCCCCCAGGTGTTCGTCGGGGGTGACGACATCCACCTTCATCATCGGCTCGAGAATCACCGGGTTCGCCCGGCGGCTCCCGTCCCGGAACGCGTGGGAACCCGCGACCCGGAAGGCGACCTCGCTCGAATCCACCTCGTGGTGCGACCCGTCGTAGAGCGTCACCCGGACATCGACCACCGGGAAACCGGCGAGGATCCCGTTCTTCATCTGCTCCTCGACGCCGCGGCGGACGGCCGGAATGTACTCACGGGGAATGGCCCCGCCCACGATCTCGTCGGCGAACTCGAAACCAGTGCCGGGCTCGGCCGGCTCGATCCGAACGAACACGTGGCCAAACTGCCCGCGGCCGCCCGTCTGGCGCACGAAGCGGCTCTCCTGCTCGACGCTCCGGCGGATCGTCTCCCGGTAGGCCACCTGCGGCCGACCCACGTTCGCGTCCACTCCGAACTCGCGCCGCAGCCGGTCCACGATGATCTCGAGGTGGAGCTCGCCCATCCCGGAGATGATCGTCTGGCTCGACTCCTCGTCGCTCGTGACCCGGAACGAAGGATCCTCCTTGGCGAGCTTCCCGAGCGCGACCCCCATGCGGTCCTGGTCCGCCTTCGTCCGGGGCTCGACGGCGACCGAGATGACGGGATCGGGGAACTCCATCCGCTCCAGGGTGATGGCGGCCCGGCCGTCGCAGAGGGTCTCGCCGGTCGCCACCGACTTGAGCCCCACCGCGGCCGCGATGTCGCCGGCCCGGACCTCCGGGATCTCCTCCCGGTGGTTGGCGTGCATCTGCAGGATCCGGCCAATCCGCTCCGAACGGCCCTTGATGGGGTTGTAGACCCGGTCTCCGGACTCGAGCACGCCGGAATAGACGCGGAAGAAGGTGAGGGTTCCGACATAGGGGTCGGTGGCGATCTTGAACGCGAGGGCGGCGAACGGCTCGTCGTCCGAGGCGGAGCGTTCCTCGTGCTTCTCCCCCGAGTCCACGATCCCGCGGATCGGGGGTACTTCGTCGGGCGCCGGAAGGTATTCGACGACGGCATCCAGAAGCGGCTGGACACCCTTGTTCTTGAACGCGGCTCCGCACAGGACCGGGACCACTTCGTTCGCGAGGGTCCGGGCTCGCAACCCGCGGCGGACCTCGTCCGCCGACAGATCCCCCGTCTCCAGATAGCGCTCCATGAGCGCGTCGTCCGCATCCGCGGCGGCTTCCACCAGGATCTCGCGGCGGCGCTCGGCCTCCTTCTCGAGCTCCCTGGGTACCTCGCCGACATCGAAGGCGGCCCCGAGGCCGGTGCCGTCCCACCGGATCGAGCGCATTCGCACCAGGTCGACGACCCCCTCGAACGAGTCGTCTGCGCCGATCGGCATCTGCACCGGCACCGGCACCGCCCGAAGACGGCTGCGGATCTGCTCCGCCACCCGGTCGAAGTCCGCCCCGGCCCGGTCCATCTTGTTGATGAAGGCAAGGCGCGGAACCCGGTAACGATCGGCCTGCCTCCAGACCGTCTCGGACTGGGGCTCCACTCCGCCCACCGCGCAGAACACCGCCACCGCGCCGTCGAGGACCCGGAGCGAGCGCTCGACCTCGATCGTGAAGTCGACATGCCCCGGGGTGTCGATGATGTTGATGCGGTGCTCGTCGAACTGGTTGCCCATGCCGCGCCAGAAGCAGGTGGTGGCGGCGGACGTGATGGTGATCCCCCGCTCCTGCTCCTGCTCCATCCAGTCCATGACGGCGGCGCCGTCGTGGACCTCGCCCAGCTTGTGCGACAGGCCCGTGTAGAACAGCACGCGTTCGGTGGTGGTCGTCTTCCCCGCGTCCACGTGGGCGACGATTCCGATGTTGCGATACCGCCCGATGGGCGTACTGCGAGCCATCCTCATGCTCCTTGCATCGCGCGCCGCCGGTCCGGCGTCGGCGCGGGCAGTCGTTTTCCCTACTGGCCGGTCCGGCCGGAGTTGCCGGTCCACCCGGACACCGCCGAAAGGCGTCCGCGGCGTCGTGTGTGGTTGCCTCGAACCCGGACCGCTCCGGGCCCGGTCGTCTCAAGTCCGACGGAGGGTCAGCGTCCCTAGAACCGGTAGTGCGAGAACGCCCGGTTCGCCTCCGCCATGCGGTGGGTGTCCTCGCGTTTGCGAACAGCCGTGCCGCGGCCCTCGGCGGCATCGCTCAACTCGCCGGCCAGGCGCGCCGCCATCGACTTCTCGCCCCGGGCGCGCGCGCTGTCGACCAGCCACCGCATCGCCAGGGCCTGCCGCCGGGAAGGCCGCACCTCCACCGGGACCTGGTACGTGGCGCCACCGACCCGGCGGGACTTCACCTCGACGAACGGCGCGACGGCCTCGAGCGCCTTCTCGAACGTCGCGATGGCGTCGCCGTGGTCGCGCTGCTCGATCCGCGAGAGCGCGCCGTAGACGATGCGTTCGGCCACGGACTTCTTGCCGCTCACCATCACGTGGTTGATGAACTTGGCCAGGGTCTGGTTGTGGTACTTCGGATCCGGGATGATTTCCCGTTTCGCGACGATTCTTCGTCTTGGCATTCCGACTCCTTCAGGTTCGCCTGCCACGCATGGGCAGCCTTACTCGAAACCCGCGGGGCGGGTTCCGTGGACGTTGGTTACTTCGGCTTTTTCGCGCCGTACTTGGAGCGCGCGCCGCGCCGGTCGGCCACGCCGGAGGCGTCGAGGGTGCCGCGGATCGTGTGGTACCGGACGCCCGGCAGGTCCCGCACGCGTCCTCCCCGGATGAGCACGACCGAGTGCTCCTGAAGATTGTGGCCCTCGCCGCCGATGTACGAGTTCACCTCGTAGCCGTTGGTGAGCCGCACGCGGCAGACCTTGCGCAGCGCCGAATTGGGTTTCTTCGGCGTCGTCGTGTAGACGCGCGTGCACACGCCGCGCTTCTGCGGCGACTTCTGCAGCGCGGGCACGATGTTCTTGGTCACCCGACGCTTGCGCGGCTTGCGTACCAACTGGCTGATCGTCGCCATGCGTTCTCCACTTCCCTCTATGCTTCCCTACGAATAGGGCCCGGCCGGCACCTTCGAAAAGGCGCGCGATTCTATATTCCACCGGGCCACCCCTTCAACCGGCCCGGCGATCCGTTTCCTGCGGCTGTCCGCCGCGCTAGCGCGACCTGACGGTCGCGTTGGGAGTTTCGCTGTCGCGAAACTCCTACGTCGCAAGCTCCTAGCTCTCCCCGCTCGCCGAGAGCGCCTCGGAGAGCGCCTGTTCGACCTCGTCCGCCGTGGGTCCCTGCTCCGCGAGCACCTCTTCCTCCCGGCGTCGCTTGCGGTCCGCGTGATAGCTGAGTCCGGTGCCGGCCGGGATCAGCCGGCCCACGACGACGTTCTCCTTCAGCCCGTGCAGCACGTCCCGCTTGCCGGTGACGGCCGCCTCGGTCAGCACGCGCGTCGTCTCCTGGAAGGACGCCGCGGAGATGAAGGACTCGGTGGCGAGGGAGGCCTTGGTGATCCCGAGCAGCAGCCGCTCGAACTCCACCGGCGCCAGTCCCTCTTCCGCCAGGCGCTCGTTCTCCTCCACGACGGTTACGTACTGCACCTGCTCGCCGCGGATGAAGCGCGATCCGCCGGGTTTCCTGACCTCGGCCTTGCGCAGCATCTGCCGCACGATCACCTCGATGTGCTTGTCGTTGATCGTCACGCCCTGCAGGCGGTAGACCTCCTGGATCTCGTTGATGATGAACTTCGCGAGTTCCGCGACGCCCTTCAGGCGCAGGATGTCGTGCGGGCTCGGCGGCCCTTCCGAGACCACCTCGCCCTTCTCCACGTGTTCGCCGTCGAAGACGGAGATCTGCCGCCACTTGGGAATGAGCGTTTCCACGGGATCGCTGTCCGGCGGCGTGATCACCAGGCGCCGTTTCCCCTTGGTCTCCTTGCCGAAGCTGACGGTGCCCGTCGCCTCGGCCAGGATCGCGGGCTCCTTGGGCTTGCGGGCCTCGAAGAGGTCCGCCACCCGCGGCATGCCGCCGGTGATGTCGCGGGTCTTCGAGCCTTCCTGCGGAATCCGCGCGATGACGTCGCCGATGCCGATCTCGTCGTTGTCCTCGAGGTTCAGCACGGCGCCGCCCGGGAGCGGATACCGGGCCGGCATCTCCGTTCCGGCCAGGTGCACCTCGTTGCCCTCCGCGTCGACCAGCTTGACCTCGGCGCGCAGTTCCTTGCCCGCCGGCGGCCGGTCGTTCACGTCGAGCACGCTGATGCTCGTCAGCCCCGTCAGCTCGTCGGTCTGGCGATGGATGGAAACGCCCTCTTCCATCTGCTCGAAGACCACCTTGCCGGCGACCTCCGTGATGATCGGGTGGGTGTGCGGGTCCCACTGCGCGATCATGCGTCCCGCGTCCACGCGCGCGTCCTCGCTCACCAGGATGACGGCGCCGTACGGCAGCTTGTAGCGCTCCCGTTCCCGGCCGTGCTCGTCGGCGATGGCGATCTCGCCGGAGCGGGAGACCGCCACCAGTTCGCCGGTGGTCCGCTGCACCGTCTTCAGGTTGTGCAGGCGCACCTCGCCGCCGTGCTTGACCTGGATGTTGTCGATCGCCGTCGCCCGCGACGCCGCGCCCCCGATGTGGAACGTCTGCATGGTCAGCTGGGTGCCGGGCTCGCCGATGGACTGGGCCGCCATGACGCCGACGGCTTCGCCCACGTTCACCTCGTGTCCGCGCGCGAGGTCCCTGCCGTAGCACTTGGCGCAGACCCCGTAGCGCGTGGCGCAGGTGATGGGCGAGCGCACGTACAGTTCGTCGACGCCGAGGCTGTCGAGCCGTTCGACCCAGGCCTCGTCCAGCATCGTCCCGGCCGGGATGACCGTTTCCTTGCCGGCGGCGTCCTTGACGTCCCGCGCCACCACGCGTCCGAGCACGCGCGCCGCCAGCGGTTCGACCACGTCGCCGCCCTCGATCATCGCGCCCATGAGCAGGCCTTGCTCGGTACCGCAGTCGGGTTCCGTGACCACGAGGTCCTGGGCCACGTCCACCAGGCGCCGCGTCAGGTACCCCGAGGTGGCCGTCTTGAGGGCCGTGTCCGCGAGGCCTTTCCGCGCTCCGTGCGTCGAGATGAAGTACTCGTTCACCGTCAGCCCCTCGCGGAAGTTCGCGATGATGGGCGTCTCGATGATGCTGCCGTCGGGGCGGGTCATCAGGCCGCGCATCCCGGCAAGCTGCCGGATCTGCGCCGGAGAACCCCGCGCTCCCGAGTCGGAGTAGATGTAGACGGAGTTGAAGGACTCCTGGTCCTGCAGGACGCCCTCGCGGTCCGGGATGGACTCGTTCGAGATGCCCTCCATCATCGACCGCGCGACGAGTTCGTTCGCCCGGGACCAGATGTCGACCACCTTGTTGTACTTCTCGCCCTGGGTCACGAGACCGGACGCGTACTGCGACTCGATCTCCTTCACCTCGCTTTCGGCGTCACCGATGATGGTCGTCTTGTCCTCGGGGATCACGAAGTCGTCGACGCCGATCGAGGCGCCGGACGCCGTGGAGTAGTGGAAGCCCGTGTACATGAGCTGGTCGGCGAAGACGACCGTCTCCTTCAGTCCGACGCGCCGGTAGCACGCGTTGATGAGATTGGAGATCGCCCTCTTGTTCATGGGCTGGTTGACGAGGCCGTACGGCAGTTCCGGGGGAACGATCTCGTACAGCAGCGCCCGTCCCACGGTGGTGTCCACCGTGCAGGTGCCGTCGAGGTCCGTGACGCGCACCTTGATCCTCGCGTGCAGGTCCACCGCATCGCTGCCGAAGGCGCGGTGCACCTCGGACAGGTTGGCGAAGGCCATGCCCTCGCCGCGGGCGTTCACGCGCTCCCGGGTCATGTAGTAGAGGCCGAGCACCACGTCCTGGGACGGGACGATGATCGGTTCTCCGCTGGCCGGGGAGAGGATGTTGTTGGTCGACATCATCAGGGCGCGCGATTCGAGCTGCGCCTCGAGGGTCAGCGGTACGTGGACCGCCATCTGGTCGCCGTCGAAGTCCGCGTTGTACGCGGCGCACACGAGCGGATGCAACTGGATGGCCTTGCCCTCGATCAGCACCGGCTCGAACGCCTGGATGCCGAGGCGGTGCAGCGTCGGCGCGCGGTTCAGCAGCACCGGGTGTTCGCGGATGACCTCGGCGAGGATGTCCCACACCTCCGGCGTCTCCCGTTCCACCATCTTCTTGGCGGCCTTGATGGTCGTCGCGAGCCCCCGCGTTTCGAGCTTCCCGAAGATGAACGGCTTGAAGAGCTCGAGCGCCATCTTCTTCGGCAGTCCGCACTCGTGCAGGCGCAGCGTCGGCCCGACGACGATCACGGACCGGCCCGAATAGTCCACCCGCTTGCCGAGCAGGTTCTGCCGGAAGCGCCCCTGCTTGCCCTTGATCATGTCGGCCAGCGACTTCAGCGGGCGCCGGTTGGAACCCGTGATGGCGCGGCCCCGCCGTCCGTTGTCGAGCAGCGCGTCCACCGACTCCTGCAGCATGCGCTTCTCGTTGCGCACGATGATGTCGGGAGCGGAGAGGTCCAGCAGCCGCTTGAGGCGGTTGTTGCGGTTGATGACCCGGCGATACAGGTCATTGAGGTCGGACGTCGCGAAGCGCCCGCCGTCGAGGGGTACCAGGGGCCGGAGATCCGGCGGCAGCACCGGCAGTACCGTCAGCACCATCCACTCCGGACGGTTGCCGGAGTTGACGAAGGCCTCCATGAGCTTCAGGCGCCGGGACAGCTTCTTGATCTTGGTCTCGGAGTTGGTCGCCGGGATGGCCTCGCGGAGTTCGGCGATCTCGCCGTCGAGGTCGAGGTTGATCAGCAGTTCCTGGACGGCCTCCGCGCCCATCTTGGCGGTGAACTCGTCGCCGTGCTCCTCGAGCTTGGCGTAGTACTCCTCGTCCGTCAGGAGCTGACCGACCTCGAGGTCGGTCAGTCCCGGATCGATCACCACGTACGACTCGAAGTAGAGGACGCGCTCGATCTCCCGGAGCGTCATGTCGAGGAGCAGCCCGATCCGGGAGGGGAGCGACTTCAGGAACCAGATGTGCGCCGTGGGGCTCGCGAGCTCGATGTGCCCCATGCGCTCGCGGCGGACCTTGGCGAGGGTCACCTCGACGCCGCATTTCTCGCAGATCACGCCGCGGTGCTTGAGGCGCTTGTACTTGCCGCAGAGGCACTCGTAGTCCTTGACCGGACCGAAGATGCGGGCACAGAAGAGACCGTCGCGCTCCGGCTTGAACGTCCGGTAGTTGATCGTCTCGGGCTTCTTCACTTCCCCGTACGACCAGGACCGGATCTTCTCCGGCGACGCGAGGCCAATGCGCAGGGCGTCGAACTCCTCGATCTCGCTCTGCTGCTTCATCAGGTTCAACAGGTCTCTCATCTCGTCCTCTCTTCCCTACCTCGCCTCAATCCCGCCTCTCTTCCCTTCGCACGATCCCCTTCGCCCCGAGCCCGAGTTGCGAAGCAACTCGAACGCGTCGCGCAAGCGACGCGCTCGCGCCTCAGTCGCTTTCCAGCTCGATGTCGATGCTCAGGGACCGGATCTCCTTCACGAGCACGTTGAAGGACTCCGGCATCCCGGGCTCCATGAGGAAGTCGCCGTCGACGATGTTCTTGTACATCTTGGTCCTGCCGCCGATGTCGTCGGACTTGACCGTCAGCATCTCCTGCAGCGTGTACGAGGCGCCGTAGGCCTCGAGGGCCCAGACCTCCATCTCGCCGAAACGCTGACCGCCGAACTGCGCCTTGCCGCCCAGGGGTTGCTGGGTGACGAGGCTGTACGAACCGGTCGAGCGGGCGTGCATCTTGTCGTCCACGAGGTGGTTCAGCTTCATCATGTACATGTAACCGACGGTCACGGGCCGGTCGAAACGTTCGCCGGTCCGGCCGTCGTACAGCACGCTCTGGCCGCTTTCCGGCAGCCCCGCGAGCATCAGCAGGCGCTTGATGTCCTCCTCCTTCGCGCCGTCGAAGACGGGCGTGGCGATGGGCAGGCCGTCGGTGAGGTTGCCGGCGAGCTCCATGACCTCGTCGTCCTCGAGCTCGGAGAACTCCACCTTCCTGCCGTCGAGGCCGTTGTAGATCCCGTCGAGGTAGGACCGGACCTCCGCCAGCTTCGCCTGTTCGGCGAGCAGCTCGCCGATCTTCTCGCCGATGCCCTTCGCCGCCCATCCGAGGTGCGTCTCGAGCACTTGGCCGACGTTCATCCGCGACGGCACGCCGAGGGGGTTCAGCACGATGTCCACCGGCTGGCCGTTGTCGTCGAACGGCATGTCCTCGACAGGCATGATCACCGAGATGACGCCCTTGTTGCCGTGCCGGCCCGCCATCTTGTCGCCGGGCTGGATGCGGCGCTTGATGGCCAGGTACACCTTGACGATCTTGAGCACGCCCGGGGCCATCTCGTCGCCGGCGCGGAGCTTCGCGTGCTTGTCCTCGAACTTGGCTTCGAGCTCTTCCTTGCTCTTGCGCAGACGCGCCTCCGCCTTGTCGAGCTGGTCGTTCAGGGACTCGTCCTCCATGCGGATGGCGAACCACTCGTCCTTCGGCAGCCCGGCGAGGTAGGAAGGCTCGAGGACGCCGCCCTCCGTCCTGCCCGGGGCCCGCGCCGCCGGCTTGCCCGTCAGGGCGTTGGCGAGACGCTCGAACATGGCGGTCTCGACGATGCGGTACTCGTCGTCGAGGTCCTTGCGGATGCGGGCCAGCTCCGCCTCCTCGAGGTCCTTGGCGCGCTGGTCCTTCTCCACGCCGTCGCGCGTGAAGACGCGCACGTCGATGATGGTGCCCTTCACGCCCGTCGGCACGCGCAGCGACGTGTCCTTCACGTCCGACGCCTTCTCGCCGAAGATCGCCCGCAGCAGCTTCTCTTCCGGCGTCAGTTGCGTCTCGCCCTTCGGCGTCACCTTGCCGACGAGGATGTCGCCGGTGACGACCTCCGCACCGATGTAGACGATGCCCGACTCGTCGAGCTTGCCGAGGGCCGACTCGCCGACGTTCGGGATGTCGCAGGTGATCTCCTCCGGCCCGAGCTTCGTGTCCCGGGCGATGCAGGTCAGCTCCTGGATGTGGATGCTCGTGAAACGGTCTTCCGCCACGACCCGTTCCGAGATGAGCACCGAGTCCTCGAAGTTGTAGCCGTTCCAGGGCATGAACGCGATGCGCATGTTCTGCCCGAGGGCCAGCTCCCCCATGTCGATCGAGGGGCCGTCCGCGAGGATATCGCCCTGCGCGATCGCGTCACCCTTGCGCACGAGCGGGGTCTGGTTGATGCAGGTGTTCTGGTTGGAGCGGGTGAACTTCGTCAGGTTGTAGATGTCCACGCCCGCCTCGCCGACTTCGGTCTCGTCGTCGGCCACCCGCACGATGATGCGGCCCGCGTCGACGCTGTCCACGACGCCGCCCCGTTCGGCGATCACGCAGACGCCGGAGTCGCGCGCCACGTGCACTTCCATGCCCGTGCCCACGAGGGGCTTCTCGGCACGCAGCGTCGGCACCGCCTGCCGCTGCATGTTCGACCCCATCAGCGCCCGGTTCGCGTCGTCGTGCTCGAGGAAGGGGATGAGCGCCGCCGAGACGGAGACCACCTGCTTCGGGGACACGTCCATGTACGCGACGTTGGCCGAGGAGGTCTTGGTGAACTCGTTCTGGTGCCGCACGTCCACGAGGTCTCCCTCGAGGCGTCCGTCCGGACCGACGTGCGAGTTCGCCTGGGCGATCACGTACTCCGCCTCGTCGATCGCCGAGAGATACTCGATGTCGTCGGTGACCTGGCCGTCCTCGACCCGGCGATACGGCGTCTCCAGGAAGCCGTAGTCGTTGGTGCGGGCGTACGTCGCCAGGCGGTTGATGAGACCGATGTTCGGGCCTTCCGGCGTCTCGACGGGACACACCCGCCCGTAGTGGGTCGGATGCACGTCGCGCACCTCGAACCCGGCCCGCTCGCGGGTGAGTCCACCCGGTCCGAGCGCGGACACCGTGCGCTTGTTCGTCACCTCGGACAGCGGGTTGTGCTGGTCCATGAACTGCGAGAGCTGGCTCGAGCCGAAGAACTCCTTGATCGCCGCCGCCACCGGTTTCGCGTTGATCATGTCCTGCGGCATCAGGCCCTCGGACTCGGCCAGCGAGAGCCGCTCCTTCACGGCCCGCTCGACGCGGATCAGGCCCACCCGGAACGCGTTCTCCGCCATCTCACCGACGGAGCGGACGCGCCGGTTGCCGAGGTGGTCGATGTCGTCGACGGAGCCCTTGCCGTTGCGGATGTCGATGAGCGTGCGCAGCACGTCGATGATGTCGTCGTCGGACAGGGTGCCGCCGCCCTCGATCTTGTCGCGACCGAGGCGCCGGTTGAACTTCATGCGGCCGACCGTGGAGAGGTCGTAGCGCTCCGCCGAGAAGAACAGGTTGTTGAAGAGGTTCTCGGCCGCTTCCTTGGTGGGCGGTTCGCCGGGGCGCATCATCCGGTAGATCTCGACGAGCGCCTCGAGGCGGGTGCGCGTGATGTCGCTGCCCAGCGTGTCCGAGATATAGGGACCGCAGTCGAGGTCGTTGGTGTAGATCGTCTCGATGGACTTGACGCCCGCCTCCAGCAACTGGTCGAGGACCTCGTCGGTGATCGTCGCGTTGCAGGGGACGATGATCTCGCCGGTCCCCGGGTCGACCATGTCGCGGGCGGTCACGCGCCCGAGCACGTATTCGCGGGGCACGTCCAGACGCTTCAGGCGAGACCGCTCCAGCATCCGCACGTGGCGTGCCGTGATGCGGCGGCCCGCTTCGACGATGACGTTGCGGTTGCGGTCGACGACGTCGAACGTGGCCGACTCGCCGCGCATGCGCTCGGGCACGAGGTCCATCGACAGGCCGTCCTTCTTCACGTGAAAGACGTTCTTGGCGAAGAAGAGGTCGAGGATCTCCTCGGACGAGTACCCGAGCGCGCGCAGCATCACCGTCGCCGGCAGCTTGCGCCGGCGGTCGATGCGCACGTACACGAGGTCCTTGGGATCGAACTCGAAGTCGAGCCAGGAGCCCCGGTAGGGAATGACCCGCGCGGAGTACAGGAGCTTTCCGGACGAGTGGGTCTTGCCCTTGTCGTGGTCGAAGAACACGCCCGGCGAGCGGTGCAGCTGGGACACCACGACCCGCTCGGTGCCGTTGATGACGAAGGTGCCGTTGTCCGTCATGAGCGGTATCTCGCCCATGTAGACTTCCTGCTCCTTCACGTCCTTGACCGCCTTGCTGGACGACTCGCGGTCGTAGATGATGAGCCGGACCCGCACCCGCAGCGGCGCCGCGTAGGTCATCCCGCGGGACACGCTCTCCTTGACGTCGAAGGGCGCCTCGCCGAGGCGGTAGTCCACGTACTCGAGCGCGGCGTTGCCCGAGTAGCTCACGATCGGAAACACCGAACGGAACGCCGCGTGCAGGCCCGCGTCGCGACGCTTGCGCGCCTTGACGTCGAGCTGCAGGAACCGGCTGTAGGAGTCGAGCTGGATGGAGAGGAGGTGCGGCAGTTCCATGGTCTCCAGCAGCCTGCCGAAGTCCTTGCGGATACGCTTCTTCTCGGTGAACCTGTAAGCCATTCGAGTCTCCGTTTAGTGCGGCGACAGAAGACCCGTGCCGGCCCTGCGGCGGCCGGACGGAGCCTTCGGGGGAGTGCGGTCGTGCCCGGCGAGAGGCCGGCACGCCACGGCGCGGACGGCCCGGGCCTCGGGCGCGTCCGACCTCGTCTGGGGAAGTGTCAACGTCACGTGTGCGTCACGCGAGCGGGGATCACTTCACCTCCACGGTTGCGCCGGCTTCTTCGAGCTGCGTCCTGATGTCTTCGGCTTCTTCCTTCGTCACGCCCTTCTTGACGGAGTTGGGCGCTTCGTCGACGAGCGTCTTCGCTTCCTTGAGGCCGAGCCCCGTGATCGCGCGGACGGCCTTGATGACGCCGACCTTCTTCTCGCCGAAGGCGGCGAGGACCACGTCGAACTCGGTCTGCTCCTCCGCGGCCGGCGCACCGCCGTTGTCGGCGGCGGCCGGGGCCACGGCCACCGCGGCGGCGGCCGACACACCGAATTTCTCTTCCATCGCCGAAACGAGATCGACCACTTCCATCACACTCATTTCAGCGATGGCGTTCAGAATGTCATCTTGCGATAGGGCCATTTCCTTCCTTCTCCATTACGGCCGCGAACGACCTGCGAACTTTTTTGTCGAATACGACGAGTACGTCGAATACGGTGCCTGCGGCGCCGGGCCTCAGGCGTCTCCCCCGGCCTGTTTGGCGTCGCGCACCGCGGCGAGCGTACGGACCATCCGGGCCGGAACCTCCGCGAGCGTGCGGGTCAGCTTGCCGACCGGGGCCGTCAGGACGCTCATCAGGCGGGCGCGCGCCTCGTCCAGCGTCGGCAGCGACGCCACGTGCCCCAGTGCGTCCGGCGTGAGGAGCCGGCCGCCGACGCTCAGGGCCTTGACCTCGAGCGCGTCGTACTCGGTGACGTACTGACGCATCAGCCGCGCCGCCACGCCCGGGTCGGACGCCGAGTCCGACAGGGCCAGCATCGTCGGACCGACGAACGCCTCGCCGAGCTGCTCGTGCTCCGTTCCGGCCAACGCGCGGCGCGCGAGGGTGTTCCGGACCACGCGGAGCTGCACGCCGTTCTCCCGCGCCGCAGCGCGCAGTCCGGTCATCTCGGCCACGGTCAGCCCGCGGTAGTCCGCGGCCACGGCCGCGAACGCCGAACTCGCCGCCTCGTTCACCTCGGCGACGATCTCCTGCTTCCGCTCGATCTTCAGCGCCATGGGTTCATACCTCCTTCACATCTCCAGGGAGGCCTGGTCGATCGGGATGCCCGGGCCCATCGTCGTGGACAGGGTCACCTTCTTCAGGTACTGGCCCTTGGCCGAGGCGGGTTTGGCCCTTTTCAGGTCCGCGATGAGCGCCTCGATGTTCTCCTTGATCTGCTGCGGCTGGAAGTCGAGCTTGCCGACGCGCCCGTGCACGATCCCGCCACGGTCCGCCCGAAACTGCACCTGGCCGGCCTTGGCGTTGCGCACCGCGGCCTCCACGTCGGGCGTGACGGTCCCGGTCTTGGGGTTCGGCATCAGGCCCCGCGGGCCGAGGATGCGTCCGAGCGGACCGACGACGCGCATCGTGTCCGGCGTGGCGATGACGACATCGAAGTTCAGTTCGCCCGCCTTGACCTGTTCGGCGAGGTCCTCGAAGCCGACGAGGTCCGCGCCGGCGCTCGTGGCCTTCTCGGCGTTGTCGCCCTGGGCGAACACCGCCACCCGCACTTCCTTGCCGGAGCCGTGCGGCAGCGTGGTCGCGCCGCGCACCACCTGGTCCGACTTGCGCGGGTCCACGCCGAGGTTCACGGCGACGTCCACGGACTCGCCGAACTTCGTCTTCGACACGTCCGCGAGCAGGCCCACCGCCTCCTCGACGGGATAGGCGCGCTGCGGGTCGACCTTCTCCGCGATCGCGCGCATGCGCTTGCTTTGGGCGGGCATCAGTCTGCTCCTTCCTGCGAGGGCTCGAGGGCTGCGGCTGCTTCCGCTGCGTCCGCTTCCGCTCCTGCTATTGCGTCTGCTTCCGTTACTTCCACTTCGATGCCCGCGCTGCGGGCGCTGCCGGCGATGGTCCGGACCGCCGCGTCCATGTCGGCGGCGGTCAGGTCCGGATCCTTGATCCTGGCGATCTCCTCGAGCTGCGCGCGGGTCACGCGGTTGCCCACCTTCTCCGTGTTCGGCGTCGCGCTGCCTTTCTCCACCGCCGCCGCCTTGCGCAGCAGCACCGACGCCGGGGGCGTCTTGGTGATGAAGGAGAACGTGCGGTCCGCGTAGACGGTAATCACCACCGGGATCGGGATGCCCGGTTCGTCGCCCTGCGTCTGCGCGTTGAACGCCTTGCAGAAGTCCATGATGTTCACGCCGTGCTGGCCGAGCGCGGGCCCGACCGGCGGACTCGGATTGGCCTGGCCCGCCGGGACCTGGAGCTTGACGTACGCTTCGACTTTCTTCGCCATCGTTCTGCCGCGGCTTCAGCCTTTCTCCACCTGGGAAAAGTCGAGCTCGACCGGGGTCGACCTCCCGAATATGGTGACCGCCACGTTGAGGCGGCTCTTCTCGTAGTTCACCTCTTCCACGACGCCGCTGAAATCGTTGAACGGGCCGTCCACGACCCGCACGAGTTCCCCCGGTTCGAACAGCGTCTTCGGCGTCGCCTGCTCGCTCCCGGAACGGACCCGGTCCAGGATGGCGTTGGCTTCCGCGGCGGACAGCGGCGCCGGCCGGTCCGCCTTGCCTCCGATGAACCCCATCACGCGCGGCGTCTGTTTCACCAGGTGCCACGTGTCGTCGTTGAGGTCCATCTGCACCAGCACGTAACCCGGGAAGAACTTCCGCTCGCTCCGCCGCTTCTGCCCGCCGCGCATCTCGACGACCTCTTCGGTCGGCACCAGCACGTCGCCGAAACACTCCCCGTGGTCGGACAGGTCGATGCGCTCGCGCAGCGCCCGGGCGACGTTCTTCTCGAAGCCCGAGTAGGCGTGCACGACATACCAGCGCTTGCTGCCCGCCTCCTGGGTCGTCTCCACCGCGTCGCTCATTGCTTCTCTCCGTGCCTCTCTTCGCTCACTGCCCGTACCCCGGTACCCTGGCTATCCCGGCCGCGCCGCGGCTGTTGACTCCGGGCGCCGCGCCACCGGCCGCCGCGTCATCCAATGACGGACGACACCAGCCAGCTCAGCAGCGAGTCGAGTCCCCAAAGGATCAGCGCAAACACCAGCACCAGCGCCACGACGATGAACGTCGTCTGCGTCGTGACCTGTCGAGTCGGCCAGACCACGCGCCGTATCTCGCGGCGGGCCTCCCTGGCCAGGTTCCAGAGCGCGTGCCCGCGCTCCGTCTGCAGGGCGACGAATCCCGCCACCACGGCCAGGGCGAGCAGCGCGAGAACCCGGGCGAGCAGCGACTGCTCCTGGAAGTACCAGTTCCCGACCACGCCGCCGGCCACAAGCACCACCACCACCGCCCACATGAGGTGGTCGAGCATGCGGTTGGGCGTGGACGGCTCCACCGGGGAGCCCGCGGAGCGCGACCCGCGCATGTTTCTACCCGTCTTGGTGTCGACACGCGTGTTCAAGGTGTGTTCCCGTCGCCGAGTTCCCGTAGTCGTGCTCTTTCCGATGCCGCCGATGCGGCTGCTTATGCAAGCCCGATCCACGCCCGAGCCGGGCCAACCCATGTCGTCCGGAGGCGGCCGCACCGCGCCCCGAACGGATAGTGGCAGGCCAGGAGGGAATCGAACCCCCAACCTGTGGTTTTGGAGACCACTGCTCTGCCAATTGAGCTACTGGCCTGTGTGCTGCTTGCTCCAATCGCGAACCCGCACCGGTTGTCCGATGGCTATTCGCTGATACTGGTGACGACGCCCGCACCCACGGTGCGGCCACCCTCGCGGATCGCGAAACGCAGTCCCTCGTCCATCGCGATCGGACTGATCAGCGTCACGTCCATGTTGACGTTGTCGCCCGGCATCACCATCTCCACACCGGCCGGGAGCTCCACCGAGCCCGTTACGTCCGTCGTGCGGAAATAGAACTGCGGACGGTATCCCTGGAAGAAGGGGGTGTGCCGGCCGCCCTCGTCCTTGCTCAGCACGTACACCTCCGCCTCGAACCGCGTGTGCGGCGTGATCGCGCCGGGCGCCGAGAGGACCTGGCCACGCTCCACGCCGTCGCGCTTCGTGCCGCGCAGCAGCACCCCGATGTTCTCGCCGGCGCGGCCCTCGTCGAGCAGCTTGCGGAACATCTCCACGCCCGTGCACACCGTCTTGTCCGTATCCCGGATGCCGACGATCTCGACCTCTTCCCCGACACGGATCACGCCCCGGTCCACGCGGCCGGTCACGACCGTGCCACGGCCCGAAATCGAGAACACGTCCTCGATCGGCATCAGGAACGGCTGGTCGACGTCCCGCTCCGGCTCCGGGATGTACTCGTCCAGCGCTTCGAGCAGGCGCTCGATGCTGCCGGTGCCCGCATCCGAGACCTCGCCCTCCAGCGCCTTCAGCGCGCTGCCGGTGATCACCGGGGTGTCGTCGCCCGGGAAGCCGTGGTCGTCGAGCAGTTCCCGGACTTCCATCTCGACCAGCTCGAGGAGTTCCTCGTCGTCGACCATGTCGGACTTGTTCATGTACACGACGATCCGGGGCACGCCGACCTGCCGCGACAGCAGGATGTGCTCGCGCGTCTGCGGCATCGGACCGTCCGCCGCCGACACCACCAGGATCGCGCCGTCCATCTGCGCCGCGCCCGTGATCATGTTCTTGACGTAGTCCGCGTGGCCCGGACAGTCCACGTGCGCGTAGTGCCGCACGTCGGACTCGTACTCCACGTGGGCCGTTGCGATCGTGATGCCGCGTTCGCGTTCCTCGGGCGCGTTGTCGATCTGGTCGAACTCCCGGATCTCGCCTCCCCGGGCCGCCGCACACACCTTGGTCAGCGCTGCCGTCAACGTCGTCTTGCCATGGTCTACGTGACCGATGGTCCCGACGTTCACGTGCGGCTTCGTTCGCTCGAATTTCTCCTTGGCCACCTGCCTCTCCTTAAAGTCGGTGTAGCTAGCGTCTGAAGTGAATGATCCCCGGCGGGGCTCTTCCGCGAGTCGGCCCGCGAGTCGGCGCCGAAGCCCGACGGCCGCGGTCGACGTCCCGCGTCAACGCCCACGTCGACGCTCACAATGGTGCTCACAATCGGGTTCGAACCGATGACCTCGTCCTTACCAAGGACGCGCTCTGCCGACTGAGCTATGTGAGCGTTCGTATGCTTCTTCCCCGCCGGTCTTCCCGGTCTTCCGGATTCCTCGCCCGGCGTTTCTCCCGGCTGGCCCCAGGCTGGCCCCAAGCTGGCCCAAAGCTGTCCCGATGTCCTGCCCGAGGTCGCGTGGAGCGGGTAGCGGGAATTGAACCCGCGCCATCAGCTTGGAAGGCTGAGGTTCTACCACTGAACTATACCCGCGGCTACACCCCCGGACACCCCGCGGACACCCGCCGGGCCCGCCGATCCCGCGGGTGGTGGAGGGGGTAGGATTCGAACCTACGAAGGCTGAGCCATCAGATTTACAGTCTGGTCCCTTTGGCCACTCGGGAACCCCTCCGGGGATCCAACACAAAAGGCGCGAAATTGTGCGCTTCCGCGCGTCCCGTGTCAACGCCGCGAACACAGCGCGCGGTCGCCTCGGCCGGCCTGCACCACCCGGACACTTGGGACGCTCCGCCCGCTTCCGGCCGCCCGGTCAGTGCCCCTCGAGTTCCTCGATCCGCTTCGGCCAGGTGTCCTTGAGCAGTCTCGACAGCGACCGGTCGGCGAGCACGCGCCCCCCGGTCTGGCACCGCGCGCAGTAGTTGCTCTCGTTCTCCGCGTGCGCGATGCGCTGGATCGGCGCGCCGCACACGGGACACGGCTGGCGGTACTTGCCGTGGGCGGCCATCTCGTCGTGGAACGCCGTCACCTTGTCCGGGAACGCCTCGCCCGACTTCCCGCGCAGGATGTCCACCCAGCGCGTCAGGGTCTCGCGGCAGGTCTCGAACAACCGCTCCCCCTCCGCATCGTTCACGTCCCGCGCGCGCTTGAACGGCGACAGGCCGGCGTACAGCAGGATCTCGTCCGAGTAGGCGTTGCCGATGCCGGCGAAGATGCGCTGGTCGGTGAGGGTGCGCTTCAGGGTGTGGCGCGATCCGCGGAGGCGTTCCAGGAACGTGGGCAGGTCGATGTCCAGCACTTCGATACCACCGGGATCGAGTTCCCCGAGCGCATCTTCCCCCCGGACGAGCCGCAGCGACGCGCGTTTCTTCTTGCTCGCCTCCGTGAAGACGAGCGTCCCCGAAGAGAAATCGAAGGCGGCGAGC
>JAJDUQ010000323.1 GCA_022826505.1 Gammaproteobacteria bacterium | reverse complement strand
GGCCATGACACCTCACCCATCGCTGGAGAGAACATGGCCATTATGCTGAATCCTCCCACGAAAGTTTACGAGAACATTTTTTTCTCAGCCTCCCAACCCCCTGATTCCTCTGCTATCTCTCAGATAGCGGGAATTGCTGCAGTTGGAGTTCAGTGGCGCGCCAAGGGCCGGTGCGGCTCTGGACAGGTTATCCGCGCGGCCAGCCGGGACCAGTCCGAGAAGGGGCAGTGGTTCGAGGGCATCGGCGACCGGCTTCGGCAGATGGGTGCAACGGCGGGGACGATCATCACCACCAACGGCAAATCGACCTTCCTCTCGACGATGGCGGAGCTTGCGAGCGAGCTGCGGGTGCCTGCTCCACAGCGGCTTGAGGATGCGCAGGACGTCGTCCTGACCGATCGTGTTGACGCGCAGGGCGCCGATCTCGGGGAAGACGTGCTTCTCCAGCGACTGCATCCAGGCCCGGGCGGTCCGGGCGGAGCGCCACTGCGGCCGGTGCGCCTCGAAGGTCGCGACCGCCGCGGCGCGGAAGGTGAGCGTTTTCGCCTGAGCACCAGGAACTCGAACACGAGCTTCGACGATTCGCTCGCCCGTGCGCTGTCGCGCGCCTTCGCGATACACTCGGCCACGTCCTCGTACGGGAGCGCGGGCATATGGCGGCGCTTCACCCCGTTGCGCGGCAGCGCCGCGTCGATCACGACGCCTGCCGGATCGTCGGTGCGGCGGCCCCGGATGGTTCCGCCGTATCGAATTGATATCTCTTTGACATTCAAGTGAATTTCTGAAAATCCGGTGGTCGGACATCGGTGCGTCCGTCACGTCGGACCGGAAACCGCGCGTAGGTTCCGGTCCTGACTCCGGACGAGGGAGGCGTTGCGTGGAAGTCAAGGAAACCGTCATCCGCCTGATGACCCGGCTCGCAATCGAGCACAAGGCCGTGAATTTCTCGCAGGGATTCACCGACGAAGCGCCCGTGTACGACATGGTGTGGAGTGGGGTCGCGGCGATGCTCGGCGGAACGGAGGAGGGGGTTCGGCGGCTCGACTCGATGACCCTGCGCGAAATTCTGGACGCACAGGGGCGGGCGGGCAGCAATTCCCTCGATCTCACCCTGAAGGAGCTGCTCGAGGGAGTGCGCAATCCGCGCGACCAGCTCAACCAGTATTCGTTCCCGTTTGGAATCCCGGAGCTGCGCCACGCGATCGCGGACTACACGGAAGCCTTCTACGGCCATCGCCCCGACCCGGAGGAGCAGATTACCGTGGTGCTCGGCGCGAGCGAAGGGCTCGCGGTATCGTACCGCTCGCTGCTTGAACCCGGCGATGCGGTGGCGGTGATGCAGCCCTACCACGAGCTCTATCCGTCACAGGCGGAGATCTTCGGGTTCGTGCCGAGGTTCGTGACGCTTCGCGAAGATCGCGACGCAGGCACCTGGCGGCTCGACCGCGACGAGGTGCGAAGCGTGGTCTCCGATCCGCGGGTCAGGGCGTTCGTCGTGAACACCCCGCACAACCCGACCGGCAAGGTGCTCGGCAACGAAGATCTGTCGTTCATCGCGGACATGTGCCGCACGTACGACCTGTTCGCGATCACCGACGAGATCTACGAGCACATCACGTTCGACGGCCATCGCCATTCGTATCTCGCGGGTTTCGAGGGGATGGCCGATCGCACCCTGGTGGTGAACTCGATTTCCAAGACCGGGCGCTCCACCGGATGGAGGATCGGCTGGGTGATCTCCCCGCCGGAGCGCACCCGGAGGTTGCGGGCGGTGCACGACAACCTCGTGGTCCAGGCTCCGACACCGCTGCAAAAGGGGGCGGTGTCGCTGCTGCGCCGGGAGCGGACGTTCTTCGAAGGTATCGCGGAAGGCTATCGCAGGAAGCGCGACCTGCTGCTGGGCGGTCTGCGAGACGCCGGCTTCGTCGCGAGTCCGCCCGAAGGCGCCTACTATCTCTTCGCGGACTACCGCGACGTACCGGCACTCGCGGGGATGTCGCCGACCGATGCCGCGATGCACCTCATCAAGGAAGTGGGGGTGGCGACGGTGCCGGGCGACAACTTCTACGCCACCGGCAACGAGGGGGACCGCTATCTGCGGTTCGCGTTCTGCCGCTCGATGGAGACGATCGAAGCAGGACTCGGGCGGTTGCGCGAAAGGCTCTGAATCGAGCCATCGACCCCGGGCCCGAAGCGCGGTGGCGCGCCGGGCTGCGAACCGAGTCACGAGGACCGGGCCGGGCATGGACATTTCACCAGGGAGAGCATCGATGTTCTACGAGCTGCGTCAGTACAAGATCAATCCGGGCCGGATGGACGAGTGGGTGAAGTTCATGGAGGGGGAGATCATTCCGTTCCAGGTCTCCAGGGGCATGGTGATTACCGGGAGCTGGCGCGGCGAAGAGGACGATACCGTCTACGTGTGGATGCGGCGCTTCGACTCCGAAGCCGAACGCGAGCGTCTCTACGAGGTGGTCTACCAGAGCGACTACTGGAAGAACGACGTCGCGCCGCGGGTGGCCGAACTCATGGACCGCTCGGCGATTCGCGTGACCCGCATCGTGCCCACCCCGAAATCGGTGGCGCAGTAGCGCGGCCGGGGTCCCGGTGGCGGAGGCGTGCCGCACCGGTCGGTTCCGCGGCGCGGTCTCGTGGCCGAACCGCGGCCCATCGAAGCGGGTCCGACCGGGCGTTGCGGCTGGGTCAGCCGCGGTGCTCCAGGGTCCGCGCTACCGCACTTTCCCATCCAAGCACGAGCCGTTCGCGCTCCCGGGCCGACATCCGCGGCATGAATTCCGTGTCACGCACCCAGCGTGCACCGATGTCGTCGATGGACCGATACACACCGGCCTGGAGCCCCGCGAGACAGGCGGCGCCGAGTGCCGTGGTTTCGACGGTCCGGGGACGCTCGACCGCGACGTTGACGATGTCCGCGAGGATCTGTAGCAGCCA
The DNA here is from genome assembly GCA_022826505.1 of Gammaproteobacteria bacterium. GTDB lineage: Bacteria > Pseudomonadota > Gammaproteobacteria > HK1 > HK1 > HK1. The sequence continues at coordinate 46,357 of JAJDUQ010000323.1, read as the reverse complement.
TGCGTTCTCGACCATGCCGCCGTCGACCCGCAGGCGACCGATCGTGGCGCCGCGATCGGCCGCCATCGCGGTCATCAGGTCGCGGGTCTGCAGGCAGACGGATTCCAGGGCGGCACGCACGAGGTGTGCAGGGCCGGTGTCTCGGGTGAGGCCGTAGATCGCGCCCCGCGCGTCCGGATCCCAATGCGGTGCGCCGAAGCCGGTGAACGCCGGAACCAGGTACACGCCCGCGGAATCCGGGATTCCGGCCGCCATCGCCTCGGTCTGCGGCGCGTTCTCGATGATTCGCAGTCCGTCGCGAAGCCATTGCACGGCCGCTCCGGCGACGAAGATCGAGCCCTCCAGGGCGTACGTCGGTTCGCCTCCGAGTCGCCAGGCGACGGTGGTCAGCAGCCGGTGCCGCGAGCGTACCGCCTCCGTGCCGGTGTTCATGACCGCGAAGCACCCGGTGCCGTAAGTACTCTTCACCATGCCCGGCTCGAAGCAGGCCTGGCCGACCGTCGCCGCCTGCTGATCGCCGGCGACACCCGCAATTGCGATGGCGTGACCGAGGACGGCCACCGACGTGGTACCAAAATCGGCGGCACTGTCGCGCACTTCGGGAAGTACGGCGGGCGGAACGTCGAAGAGCCGCAGCAGCGTGTCATCCCATTGCTGCGCGTGGATGTCGAAGAGCAGGGTGCGCGACGCGTTGGTGGCGTCGGTCGCGTGCACCGCGCCACCGGTCAGACGCCAGACGAGAAAGGTGTCGATGGTGCCGAATGCGAGTTCGCCTGCGGCCGCACGTTCACGCGCGCCGTCGACGTGGTCGAGAATCCACGCGAGCTTGGTGGCGGAGAAGTAGGGATCGAGCACCAGCCCGGTCTTCTCGCTCACCACGGGCTCGTGTCCGGCGTCGCGCAACGTCCGGCATCGCGCCGCGGTGCGGCGGTCCTGCCACACGATGGCGGGGTGAATCGGCACTCCGGTGGCGCGGTCCCACACCACCGTGGTCTCGCGCTGGTTGGTGATTCCGATCGCGGCGACCGGGCCGGCGGCCGCGGCGAGCGCTTCCCGGGTGACGGTCAGGGTCGAAGACCAGATCTCCTCCGGATCATGCTCCACCCAGCCGCCGGCCGGATAGTGCTGCGTGAACTCGCGCTGAGCGACGGTTCGGATTTCCCCGTGAATGTCGAACACGATGGCCCGCGAGCTGGTCGTGCCCTGGTCGATGGCGAGCAGCAGTGGAGTGTCGGACATGGCGCGATTCTCGGAACTCCATTCCGTGATCCGGACGACGATTCCCTGATGGTACGCGTCCCCGTGTCTGCTTACGAACGAGGCTCTGAAGGGGCAGCAATTCCCGCCAGGCCCGAAATCGCTCGCCAAACGGACCGGATCAGGCGCCCGGACGGCCGGAATCGGGTCGAAATCGCGTCGTGGAGCAGCACCTCGAGGCGCTGGCGAGAGTTGCTGCTGAAGGGGACGGGCACGCCGCTCGATCGCCCGAGAACACTCGGGTTGCCCGTATCACGCGGTGCGCCCGTGCGCGACGGAGATGATCGAGATTCACGCGGCGGCGTGAATTCCGGTGTCCCGTTCGGCGCAACGCCGAGCGGGCCTCCGGTTGGGACCGTCCTCGGCGGGTGCATTCGATTTGTCGGCGAATGGCAAGCATGCGATGGAGATATCATCGCGGGCTACGACGGAATCGGAACCGCGCGAACGCGCTTTGGAGCATCCGATGGCGAATCTCACCGACACCGCCGCGTGGCGCGCCCTCGATGCGCACTTCCGGTCCGTTTCGGCAGTGCATATGCGCGATCTCTTCGCCCGGGATTCCGGCCGGTTCGAGCGCTTTTGCGTGCGCACGTGCGGGATCCTGCTCGACTATTCCAAGAACCGGGTGACCGCGGAGACAATGCGTCTCCTGCATGCGCTCGCCCGCGAGCGGGGGGTGACGGAGCGGGCTCAGGCAATGTTCTCGGGCGCGCACATCAACGAGACCGAAGACCGGGCGGTGCTGCACGCGTTGCTGCGCGATTCGCGGGATTCGCCGGTATGCGACGTCGGCGATGTACTGCGGGCCGGCGTCGAGAGCTCGCTCGATTCGATGGAACGCTTCTCGGAGGCGGTTCGCTCGGGCGGCTGGCGGGGTCGGACCGGGCAACGCATCACCGACGTGGTCAACATCGGCATTGGCGGCTCGGATCTGGGACCCGGGATGGTGTGTCGCGCGCTCGCGCCGTACGCCGACGGACCTCGAACCCACTTCGTCTCCAATATCGACGGTGCCCACCTGACCTCGACTCTCGAGTGCCTCGACCCCGCCCGCACCTTGTTCGTCGTGGCGTCGAAGACGTTCACCACGATGGAAACGATGACGAATGCCCGCGCCGCAAGGCGATGGATTGTCGATTCCCTGGGAGAAGACGCGGCAGTGGCGAGACACTTCGTGGCGGCGTCGACCAACCGCGCCGCGGTCGCGGAATTCGGAATATCGCCCGACAGCATGTTCGCGTTCCAGGATTGGGTCGGAGGCCGCTATTCGTTGTGGTCCGCAATCGGGCTGCCAATCGCGATCGCGACCGGCATGGAGAGGTTTCGCGAGTTGCTCGCCGGTGCGCACGCGATGGATCTTCACTTCCGCGATGCACCGCTGGACCGGAACATGCCGGTGACGCTCGCGCTGCTCGGGACGTGGTACGTCAATTTCTTCGGTGTCGAGACCCACGCGGTGCTCGCGTACGACCAGCGGCTGGATCGATTCGCGGCCCATTTGCAGCAGCTCGACATGGAGAGCAACGGAAAGAGCGTCACTCTGGAGGGGACGACCGCCGACTACGCCACCGGACCCATCGTGTGGGGAGAGCCGGGCACGAACGGGCAGCATGCCTTCTTCCAGTTGCTGCATCAGGGGACGCGGCTCGTGCCCGCGGATTTCATCGTTGCGGCGCACTGCGATCACACTCTCGCCGACCAGCATCGATTGCTGGTCGCGAACTGCCTTGCGCAGTCCGAAGCGTTGATGCTGGGCAAATCGGCCCATGAAGTCCGGTCCGAACTCGAGGCGTCCGGGGACCCGACCCAAAGCGCCGATTCGCTCGTGCCGCACAAGGTGTTCGACGGCAATCGTCCGAGCAGCACTCTGCTGCTGGACCGCCTCGATGCCGCCACGCTCGGCGCGCTGATTGCCCTCTACGAGCACAAGGTCTTCGTCCAGGGCGCGATCTGGAACGTGAATTCGTTCGATCAGTGGGGTGTCGAGCTGGGCAAGGCGCTCGCAACGTCGATTGCGCGTGAACTCCTGGACCACGGGGACGGCGGGCTGCACGATGCGTCGACCACCGGACTCATTGCCGAATACCGGCGTCTGTCGCACTGAGGCGTTCGGTGGGTCCCCTCACGGCCGCCCCGGTCGGGGGACCGGGAGGACACGATCTCCCGCGTGGTGCGGGCAGGTCCCATCGCGTTGCGCTACGCGTCCGTCCTCCCGCGAGCGGTAGTATTCGATAGTCGGGGTGGTTATGATTGTCCCGACGTCGCGGTACGAATTTTCCACAATACTGGTCGCGTGTGCAGCGCAATTCAGTTGGCCGTCGCCCGGGTCACCAAGACGTACTCTGAAGCTCGAATTCGAGCGCAAACTGGTGATGTCACGAGGGACATCCGCATAACCAAGAACTCAGTCGAGGGGGGAGCAGACACATGGCGAAGGTGACAGCGGTCAAGCAACCGATGACGAAAGCCCAGTTGCTGTCGGCGATCGCGGAAGACACCGGGCTGACGAGGAGGCAGGTCACGGAAGTCATGGATTCATTGAGCAACCAGATACAGCGTCACATCAAGAAGCGGGGGCCCGGCACGTTCACGCTTCCGGGTCTGCTGAGAGTCAAGACGATGCGCAGGCCGGCGAGGAAGGCGCGCAAGGGCATCAATCCTTTCACGGGCGAGGAGACGACGTTTGCTGCGAAACCTGCACACACCGTTGTGAAGGTTCAGCCGTTGAAGGGTCTGAAGGACATGGTTGACTGACGGTGCCAGGACCGGCTTCGCCGCGCGAGTGGAGCAGGGTGCGGCAGGAGCGAAGGGTACGGAACAGATCTTTGGAATTCGAAAAAACCGCTTGTAACCGATAGATCTCATGTCATTCGAAAGCCGTCGGCGACAGGAAAGCATTGCTTGACACGAATTGGGGCATACCAACAAGTACGTAGTTCCAGACCTGCCGGGTGCCGTGCAGAGCGAACGATACTTGACGAGAGCCTCACGGCCGGGCCGATTTCGCAACCCGTCGTGGGCAGTGAGCAATCCGGTGTGGTTGCACGTCAGGAAGAAGGGGTGCTTGTAATTCGAGGCATGGAAGCTTGTAGAGAAAAGGCCCGGCTACCCCGGGCCTTTTCGTGTTGATCGTCAGCTCGCAGCCGCGAACCGCGGAAATTTCGCGATCAGAGGGTCCGCAACAATTCGTTGATGCCGACTTTCGAGCGCGTGCGCTCGTCAACGCGCTTCACGATGACCGCGCAATACAGACTGTACCTGCCATCGCCGGACGGCAGATTGCCGGAGACGACGACCGATCCGGCCGGTACTCGTCCAAACGTCACCCGGCCGGAATCGCGATCGTAGATTCGGGTGCTCTGCCCGATGTACACCCCCATCGAGACGACCGATCCTCGTTCGACCACCACGCCTTCGACGATTTCGGACCGCGCCCCGATGAAGCAGTCGTCTTCGATGATCGTGGGACTCGCCTGCAACGGTTCCAGCACCCCACCGATGCCGACTCCCCCGGAAAGATGGACGCCCCTTCCGATCTGGGCGCAGCTTCCGACCGTCGCCCATGTGTCGACCATGGTGCCGGAGCCGACGTACGCACCGATGTTCACGTAGCTCGGCATGAGCACGACTTCCGGTGCAACGTAGGCCCCGCGCCGTACCACGGCCGGAGGTACGACACGGACGCCGCGCTCGCGGAATCCCGCATCGTCCATGGCCGCGTACTTGGCCGGGACCTTGTCGAAATAACGGGTGAAGCCGCCCTCCATGACCCCGCTGTCGTCGAGGCGGAATGAAAGCAGCACCGCCTTCTTCAACCATTCGTTGACCACCCAGCCGTCCGACGCGGGTTCGGCCACTCTCGCCTCGCCGGAGTCGAGCAGGGCGATGGCTTCGGTGACGGCGTCCTTCACCGCGGGCTCGGCACGCTGGGGGGAGATGTCACCGCGCCGTTCGAACGCGGCCTCGATCACTGTCTTGATGTCGTCCATAACCGTTCCTCCTCGAATGGGTGCACCGGACGGCGGTGCCGGGTACTCGAGTACGCGATTATCCGTGGTTCGATACCGTACTGAAACGACATGCGGTTCCGTCCCGAGGAATGGGAGGAGGGTGGCGTCGGAACGCACGCATGCGAACAACCGCCGCTGCGTTGGCCTCGGCGCGTCGCTTCACGCTGGCGAGGCCGAATCGTTCAGGGTCGTGTCGTGTCGGGACAATGCCCATTCGACGTGTTCACGGACGAGCCTCGACGGGTGGTCGCGTCGGTTTGCAAGCGCCGTGCGTACGGCCGGCGAGGACGGTGCGTTGCCCAGCGCCACTGCGATGTTGCGCAGCCATCGCACGTATCCCAGCCGACGCAGCGCCATGCCTTTCGTCCGGGCTTCGTAGTCGTCGGGCGACCATGCGAACAACTCCACGAGGGAGGCGGCGTCGAGTCCGTGGCGTGGATCGAAGTCGGATTCGGCACTGGTTCGGGCGTATCGATTCCAGGGGCAGGCGAGCTGGCAGTCGTCGCATCCGAAAATGCGGTTCCCGACCAGCGGACGGAGATCCACCGGAATCGGACCATGGAGTTCGATGGTGAGGTAGGAAATGCACAGGCGTGCGTCGAGCCGATACGGCGCCACGATCGCCCCGGTCGGACAGGCATCGATGCAGGCGTGGCAGGTTCCGCAGTGGTCGGTGGCCGGCGGGTCCGGGTCGAGAGGCAGGTCGGTGTACAGCTCGCCGAGAAAGAACCAGGACCCGGCCGCGCGGTTGATGACGTTGGTGTGCTTGCCGATCCATCCGAGACCGGCATTGCGTGCAAGCGGCTTCTCCATGACCGGAGCGCTGTCCGAAAAGGCCCGATAGCCGAATTCACCGACCTCGGATTCGATATGGTCCGCCAGGCGCTGCAGGCGCTGCCGAACCATCTTGTGATAGTCGCGTCCGACGGCATATCGGGAGACGTAGCCGAGATTCGGATTGCCCAGGACGGATTCGGGATCGGCTCCGCCGCGAAGATAGTTCATGCGCGCGCTGATGACCCGGATGGTTCCAGGCACCAGCTCCGCCGGCCGGGCGCGCCGTATTCCGTGGCGGGACATGTATTCGAGCTCGCCGTGGTAGCCGTCGTCGAGCCATTCGAGGAGCGCCGCTTCGTCGGAACGCAGATTGACGCCGGTAATCGCCACTTGCTGGAAGCCGAGCTCCAAACCGCGCCGCCGAATCGAAGCGGTCAGCGCGGTGTAGTCGACATTCCTGCGGCGGTGGTGGCCGGACAAGGCGGTCGTGTGCGGCGTCTGTGTCGAATGTTGCGTCAAGAGTATGCGCGCATTCGCGAATTTGGCTATTCTAGGAAAGTTCGCCAGCGTATGCAGGCCATCGGACATCGTTCTTTTCCCGGCTCGCGAATTTCTCGTCCTCTTCCCTTCATTGCCTCTTTTGCCAAGGTCGCGACATGAGCGCAAGAATCCTGGTGCTGCCCGGCGACGGTATCGGTCCCGAGATCGTCGCCGAGGCGTTGAAGGTCCTGGAAGCGTTGAATCGCGAGGCGGGAGTGGCGTTGGAGGTCGAGCGATCGCCGATAGGGGGCGCGGCTTTCGACGCCCATGGCGTGCCGTTGCCGGAGGAGACTCTGGAGCGCGCCCGCGCGTGCGACGCCATCCTGCTCGGGGCGGTCGGAGGCCCGAAGTGGGACGCACTCGAGCGTGATTCGCGTCCGGAGCGGGGGTTGCTCTCGCTGCGGTCCGAACTCGGCGTCTTCGCAAATTTCCGTCCGGCAATCGCGTACCCGCAGCTCGCCGACACATCGACCTTGAAACCGGAGGTCGTGCAGGGACTCGACGTGCTGATTGTCCGCGAGCTGACGGGCGGAATCTATTTCGGTCAGCCGCGCGGAATTCGTGAGCGACGGGATGGGAGGCGCGAGGGATTCAATACCCTCGCGTACGACGAGGACGAAATCGAGCGTGTGTGCAGGGTCGCGTTCGAGGCCGCGAGAAGACGGGGCGGCCGGGTCTGCTCGGTGGACAAGGCCAACGTGCTCGAAACCAGCGAGCTGTGGCGCGAGATCGCGACGAGGGTTGCGGCACGGTACGACGATGTCGAGCTGAGCCACATGTACGTGGACAACGCGGCGATGCAGCTCGTTCGCGCTCCGAAGCAGTTCGACGTCATCGTGACGAGCAACATGTTCGGCGACATCCTCTCGGACCTCGCCTCGATGCTGACGGGATCGATCGGAATGTTGCCCTCGGCGTCGCTCGACGCGTTCGGAAAGGGGCTCTACGAACCGATTCACGGCGCCGCACCGGACATTGCCGGGCGCGGCGTGGCGAATCCACTCGCGACAATTCTCTCCACCGCCATGATGCTGCGCTACTCGCTCGATGCTCCGGAACTCGCGAATCGGGTCGAAAGGTCTGTGGGACAGGTGCTCGACGACGGGCTGCGAACGCCGGACATCGAGTCGCCGGGGACGACGTTGGTGGGTACCAGGGAGATGGGGGATGCTGTCGTCGCCGCCCTTTAGCGAGCGCGCGGGGCAGCCTGGTGGACCGCGGAAACAAGCGGCATGCCCGAACTCGCGTTTCGTCGAACGGGCCATGTGCGACACGGAACAGAATTGACCAGGAGCGGGAAGGAATGAAGAGAAACACGTTCGATGTCGCCGTGGTCGGAGCTACCGGTGTGGTCGGCGAGACGATGCTCTCGATTCTCGAAGAGCGCGAATTTCCGGTGGGCAACCTCTATCCGCTCGCGAGTCGCCGCTCTGCCGGTTCGTCCATCGAGTTCAAGGGAACGAAGTACACCGTCGGGGATCTCGAGGAGTTCGACTTCACCAACGCGCAAATCGGACTGTTCTCCGCCGGGGCGTCGGTCTCGGACCGGCATGCACCCAGGGCGGGGGAGGCCGGCTGCGTGGTCGTCGACAACAGTTCCCGGTTCCGATACGACTGCGATGTCCCGCTGGTCGTCCCCGAGGTCAATCCGCACGCTATCGCGTCCTACCGCGATCGCAACATCGTCGCGAACCCGAACTGCTCCACCATCCAGATGGTGGTCGCGCTGCAACCCATCCACGCGGCGGCCGGCATCGAGCGCATCAACGTCGCGACCTACCAATCCGTGTCCGGAACGGGCAAGGAAGCCATCGAAGAACTGGCGCACCAGACCGCGTCCCTGCTCAACGGAGGCGAGGCCGACCCCGCCGTGTACCCCAAGCAAATTGCGTTCAATGCGCTGCCCCACATCGATGTCTTCATGGACAACGGCTATACGAAGGAAGAGATGAAGATGGTATGGGAGACGCGCAAGATCATGGAGGACGACTCCATCCGGGTGAATCCGACGACGGTGAGGATCCCGGTGTTCTACGGTCACTCCGAGGCGGTCCACATCGAGACCCGCGAGAAGCTGAGCGCGGAGGAGACCCGGGAAATTCTGTCCGACGCTCCCGGAGTGGTGGTGATGGACGAGCGGACCGACGGCGGATACCCGACCGCAGTCACCGAGTCGGCCGGGACCGACGCGGTGTTCGTGGGCCGAATACGGGAGGACATATCCTGTGCGCGAGGACTCGACATGTGGATCGTCTCCGACAACGTGCGCAAGGGTGCGGCCCTGAACAGTGTCCAGATTGCCGAGGTGCTTGCGACGGACTTTCTGTGAGACTGACGAGTCAGCCGAATCAGGACGCGAAAACGACGCACGAAGCCGTGACCAGCGAGCGAACGTTTCACCGAACCGGCGGGAAGACGGAGTCTGCCATCGGCCGATCGTCCACTACGCACCGGGGTGGATGGTGATCGGCGCAGGGTCCCGCGTGCGCCATCTGGCAGTGTGCGTGGTGTTTTTCCTCGGACTCGTTCCTCGATTCGCCGCGGCACTCGAGCTTGGCCCGATCGAGACCCGGTCCGTGCTGTACGAGCCGCTGGATGCGCGCATTCCCGTTCGGGACGCCCAGAGCGGTGATTTGAAGGGGCTGAACGTCGTACTCGGTTCACCGGCTCAGTTCGAACTCGCGGGCGTGGCACGACTGCAGCATCTCAAGCTGCTCCGGTTCGTCATCGTCGAACAGGGCGAGGGAGGCGGCTACATTCACGTGCGGACGGACGAACCGATCATCGAGCCGTCGCTGACCTTCCTCATCGACGTGGACTGGCCCCGAGGGCGCACGGTTCGGGGCTACAGGGTGCAGCTCGCTTCGGCACCCGGTCGCGGTGCCGGAGCGAATCAGGCCGGCAGCGCCGAGTCACCGGCGCAGCCCGTCCCGGACACCAGCACGTCCGACGCCGCACCCGCGTCGGGCGGGGTGGAGTACGGACCGGTTCGCAGGTCGGAAACGCTCTGGTCGATCGCGGACCGCATGCGGCCCGACAAGTCCGTCAGCGTTCAGCGAATGATGCTGGCGATACTGCGTTTGAATCCGAATGCGTTCGAAATCGGCAATGTCAATGCTCTCAATGCCGGGACGATGTTGCGTATTCCCGGCCGGGGCGAGATCGGTCCCGACAACCTCGGCGCCGCGATTGCCGAAGTGCGACGACAACACTCGGAGTGGACCAGGTACCGAAACGAGGCGCGTGCGACGCCGACTCCCTCCGAGCCGATGCAGGAGACCTCGTCGAGCGACTCCGCGACGGCGCCGAGCGGCAGGCTCGAAGTCGTGTCGCCGGAATCGACGACACCGAACCAGGAAGAACGCACCCAGGTTGCGACGTTGCGCAAGGAACTCGCTCTCGCCGTGGAGGAGGCGGACGCGGGTCGTCGAGAGAACGACGAGCTCAAGCTGCGTCTCGCCGAAGCCGACGACCACATCAGAGAGCTGAATCGACTCGTCGAACTCAAGAACGAGGAAATTGCGGCGTTGCGGTCCGAGCTGCACGAAGCCGCCCCCAAGGCACCAGAGGCGGCCGCGGGACCGGAGGAAGTGGAGCCGAAGCCGGATGCGGAGCCCGAGGAAGGGGCGAGACCGGTTCTTGCACCGGAGGAATTGGAATCGAAACCGGCCGCGCCCCCTGCGTCGGAGGAGACGAAACCGGTACTGACGCCCGCGGATACGGAGACGATTTCGGTGCCGGCACCGGCTGAGACGGAGCCGAAGCCGACTGCGGAGGGGCCGGAGCCGAAGTCGTTGCCATTCGGTCTCGGTTCGTTGCCGGTCAATCCGGTGTTTCTGGTCGGTGGCGCGGGATTGCTGCTGATTCTGCTCGGTGTCGTGGCCTTGCTCCGTCGCCGGGCTACCTCCGCCGGTGAGGATGCCATCGGTGTCGATGACGCGCTCGAAACCGCCGAATCGTCTCCCCCCGGCGAGGACGATCTTCTTCTGGAACTGGAGGCGGTTGCCGCGGATCTCTCGGAAGAACAAGGCGACCCGAACGCCCCGCAGTTGCGTGCCGGGCCGGCTCATCCCCCGGATTCAGGCGCGAAGCCCGCGCCGGAGCGACGTGACCGGGCGGATACCGAACCAGAGGACGTTGCGGAAGAGCGGATTGCGCAGTTGTGGCAGGACGACCGTGCCGTGGAGCGCGACCTCGGAGAGGAATTCAGGTCGGAAGACGATTCGTCCGAACTCACGTTCGAAATCGACGCACTGACCGCCGAGGATCCCGACTTGAATCTGGATGGGGACGACGCGAGTGACGAATTCGACATTGGAGACCTCGCTGATCTGGCCGATCTCTCCGCGGAACGCGAGATGGAGGAATCGGACCGAACGACCGACGAATCGCCCGGAAATCTCGACCTCCTGTTCAGCCGTCACGAGGCTTTGGCCGAGGACTTGGACACGCCGGCGACGGACGCGGGACACTCGACCGACTTCGACCCCGAAACGCTGGATGAGAAACCGGATGGCGGCGTCCCGGCGGCGATGGACGAGCGGGAATCGCGGGCTCGGAATGTCGACGTCGCCCGCGCGCCCGCAGAGGACGGCGATGTCGAGTCCGAGGCGGCCGTCGGCCGCGATGTCGATGACGATTCGACAGTGGATGACGAATCCGGCGGTGCGGATCCGGCGCCGACGGTGCTGCACGACGAGTCCACCGAAGACGGTGAACCGGAGGCTTTCCCGCTCGAGGAATTTGGCGAGGACGAGGTGCAGACGAAGATCGACCTCGCCCAGGTGTACATGGAAATGGGCGATACCGAGAGTGCTCGAGGATTTCTCGAGGCGGCGCTCGCCGAAGGGAACGCGGAGCAGCAGGAAGCGGCGCGGGAAATGCTCACCAGGCTCGGTTGAATCGCGACCCGCAACCACCGGGAGTCTCCCACGAGACGATTGCTCGGGAATCGGGTTGGCGGCGGTGGCCCGGCACCGGCATTGCAGGCATGCGTATCGCGCTCGGTCTCGAATACGACGGCAGCCGGTTCAGCGGCTTCGAGCGCCAGCCGGATCGTCGTACCGTACAGGGAGAGGTCGAGGAAGCGCTGACCCGAATCGCGGCGACGCCGGTTCGGGTGGTCTGCGCAGGACGCACCGACGCGGGCGTTCACGCCTCGGCTCAGGTCGTGCACTTCGATACTTCCGCGGTCCGCTCGAATCATGCCTGGGTGCGGGGCACCAATACGTATCTGTCGGCCGACGTGGCAGTGCTGTGGGCTCGGTCGGTCGACGAGGACTTTCACGCCCGGTTCGCGGCGCTGCGGCGGCGTTACCGCTACATCATCGTCAACCGGAGCACGCGCCCCGCTCTCCTCGCCGGCAGAGTGACGTGGGAATATCGTCCCGTCGATGCCCGACTCATGCACCTCGGCGCCCAGCATCTGGTCGGTGAGCACGATTTCTCGTCGTTTCGCGCCGCAGGGTGTCAGGCGAGAAACCCGGTACGCCGAATCGAGCGCATCGAAGTGCGGCGGATTGGTGAAAAAATAGTCATCGACGTGGAAGCGAACGCCTTTTTGCAGCACATGGTGCGAAACATCGCCGGCACGCTCCTCGCGGTCGGGTCGGGAGAGCGCGACCCTGCATGGGTCGCATCGGTGCTTGCGGCACGGGATCGCACGGTTGCGGGCGTGACGGCGCCGCCGGGTGGTCTCTATCTGGCAGGAATCGAATATCCGCAAGGCGTCGGGATTCCGGCGGTACCCTTGTCGGATGCACTCTGGTAGCGTCACCCTCCCGGTGGACGTGCGTTGAACCGTGGATGTCCTCCTGGGCGGGCGGCATGGTGCCGGAGACGGCGGCCGACGGCGACCGAACCCCGGAACGTTGCGGAAACGCGCACGAGCCGGCTCATGATCTCGGATCCTGTTCGATGAGACGAACCCGGGTGAAAATATGCGGGATCACTCGCCCGGAGCATGCCAGGGCGGCGGCGGGTGTGGGGGCGGACGCGATCGGCCTCATGTTCTACAAGCCCAGCCCGCGGTACGTCACCCGCGAACGAGCAAGGGAGGTTTGCGTGGCGCTGCCGCCGCTGGTCTCGGTCGTCGGAGTATTCGTGAATCCCGAGCCGTATGAGGTGGAGGCCGTGGTCGAAAGCCTGCCCGTCGATTTGCTTCAGTTTCACGGAGACGAACCTCCGGAACTGTGCGTCGATGCGGGGAAGCCGTACGTGAAGGCGGTACGCGTGCGCACCCGCGAGGACATCGTCGGGGCGTCCGCCCGCTATTCCAGTGCGCGTGCGTTGCTGCTCGACGCCCATCATGACGCGCTGTGGGGCGGGACCGGTATTCGATTCGATTGGAACGTCGTCCCGCACGACGTGCGGCATCCAATCGTCCTTGCGGGAGGATTGACGCCGGAGAACGTCGCGGGTGCGGTACGACTGGTGCGTCCGTTCGCGGTGGACGTCAGCGGAGGCGTCGAGACTGCCCCGGGTGTCAAGGATACCCGGAGAATGGAACTGTTCATGAAGGAGGTGGCCGGTGTCGGACCTGGCGAACGTCAAGCCTGAAGATCGAATTGTCGGTCGTTATCCGGACGAGCACGGACATTTCGGTCCCTACGGGGGCACGTTCATCGCGGAGACGCTGGTTCGCCCGGTGTCGGAGCTGCGCGATGCGTACGAGCGCTATGCGAAGGATCCGGAGTTCCTCGGAGAGCTGGACGCGGAGCTCAGGCACTACGTGGGCAGGCCTTCGCCGCTTTACTTCGCGCACCGCTGGTCGCAGATCATTGGAGGTGCCCGTTTGTACTTCAAGCGCGAGGATCTGAACCACACCGGCGCTCACAAGGTGAACAACACGGTGGGCCAGGCGCTGCTTGCGAAGCGGATGGGCAAGACCCGCATCATCGCCGAAACCGGCGCCGGCCAGCACGGCGTGGCGACCGCGACGGTCGCGGCCCGGCTCGGACTGGAGTGCGTCGTGTACATGGGAGCCGAGGACATCGAACGGCAGGCACCCAACGTCTTCCGCATGAAGCTTCTCGGTGCCGAGGTGGTGTCGGTCGAGTCGGGCTCGAAGACCCTCAAGGACGCCCTGAACGAAGCGATGCGCGACTGGGTGAGCAACGTCGACGACACGTACTACATCATCGGCACGGTTGCTGGTCCGCATCCTTATCCAATGATGGTGCGAGATTTCAACTCGGTCATCGGGCGCGAAGCGCGTGCTCAGATGCTGGAACAGGAAGGCCGTCTGCCCGATGCGTGCGTCGCGTGCGTCGGCGGCGGTTCGAATGCCATGGGTCTGTTTCATGCGTTTCTCGACGACGCGGACGTCGCGCTCTACGGTGTCGAGGCGGGTGGTTCCGGTGTGGACACGGGGAAGCATGCGGCGCCGCTCACGGCGGGACGTCCGGGAGTGCTTCACGGAAATCGCACCTACCTCATGCAGGACTCCGACGGACAGATCACGCCGGCGCACTCGATCTCCGCGGGCCTCGACTACCCTGGCGTCGGTCCCGAGCACTCCTGGCTGAAGGACACCGGTCGCGCGAGCTACGTTGCAGTGAACGATGACGAGGCGCTGGCGACGTTTCACGAGTGCACGCGGACCGAAGGGATCATTCCGGCCCTCGAATCGAGTCATGCGCTCGCGTACGCTGCAAGGATTGCGGCCGGAATGCGTTCCGAAGACGCCATCGTGGTTGGTCTGTCGGGTCGCGGCGACAAGGATATCCAGACCGTCGCCGCCATCGAGGGGATTCACCTGTGAGCCGTATCGCCGCCCGATTCACCTCGCTCAAGGCACGGGAGCGCACCGCGCTCATCCCGTTCGTCACCGCCGGTGATCCGCACCCCGGTGCGACGGTTCCCGTGATGCACGCGATGGTGCAGGCGGGTGCCGACCTCATCGAACTCGGAGTTCCGTTCTCGGACCCCATGGCGGACGGACCGGTGATTCAGCGGGCCAGCGAGAGGGCGCTTGCGGCAGGCATGACCTTTGCCGGGGTGCTCGAGATCGTGGAGGAGTTCCGCACCCGCGACGACGAGACTCCGGTCGTACTGATGGGCTATCTCAATCCCCTGGAGGCGGCCGGGTATTCCAGGGCGGCAGGGCGAGCCGCGGCGGCGGGCGTCGACGGATTCCTCACCGTCGACCTGCCTGCCGAGGAGGCGGGCGAGCTCGTGCGCGAGGTGCGTGCGCACGGGATCGATCCCGTCTTCCTCGTCGCTCCCACGAGCAGCGACGAGCGCATCGCACGGATTTGCGGCGAGGCGAGCGGATTCGTCTACTACGTCTCTCTCAAGGGTGTCACCGGGGCGGCGACCCTTGACACCGACGAGGTGGCGGAGCGCCTGGCTCGAATCCGGCGGGTGACGGACCTTCCGGTGGGTGTGGGGTTCGGGATTCACGACGGTGCATCCGCCGCGCGCATCGCGCGGGTCAGCGATGCAGTCGTGGTCGGCAGTGCGGTGGTTTCCAGAGTCGAGGCGAATGCGGCAACGCCCGATGCGCTCCCCCGTATCCTCGCCGCCTTCATCGGGGAGTTGCGCGGCGCGATGGACGCGGCGACATCATGAGCTGGTTCGGGAGACTTCTGCCGTCCCGGATTCGCACGGATGGCGCGAGCCGGAGGTCCGTTCCCGAAGGGCTGTGGACCAAGTGCTCGCAGTGCAATGCGGTGCTCTACCGGGCAGAGCTCGAACGCAATGCCGACGTATGTCCGAAGTGCGGGCACCATATGCGCCAGAGCGCACGCCGGCGCCTTCACCTGTTTCTCGACGAGGAGCCAAGGGTGGAAATCGCGGCGGAGGTCGAGCCGGTCGACGTGCTCAAGTTCAAGGGCGGCAAGAAGTACCAGGACCAGATCGCGAAGGACCAGAAGACCACCGGAGAGAAGGACGCCCTGGTCGCAATGATGGGGCGGGTACGGGGTATCGCGGTCGTCGCGGTCGCCTTCGAGTACGGATTCCGGGCGGGATCGATGGGGTCCGTGGTGGGCGAGCGTTTCGTTCGCGCGGTAGAGACGGCGATCAGGGAGGGCATTCCCCTGGTGGCATTCTCCTGCAGCGGCGGTGCGCGGATGCAGGAAGGACTGTTCGCGCTGTTCCAGATGGCCAAGACCAGTGCGGCGCTCGCGCGGCTCGAAGAAAGAAGACTTCCCTACGTGTCGGTGCTTACCGATCCGACCACCGGCGGGGTCTCGGCGAGCCTGGGAATGCTCGGTGACGTGAACATCGCCGAACCCGACGCGCTCATCTGCTTCACGGGCCCGCGTGTCATCGAGCAGACAATCGGAGAGACCCTCCCCGAGGGGTTCCAGCGCAGCGAATTCCTGCTGAAGCACGGCGCCGTGGACATGATTGTCGACCGGCGCGAGCAGCGCGACACGATCGGGGGTCTGCTCGCAATGCTGACTCATCAGCCGCCACCCTGATTGCGCGGTTGCCGGCGCTCGATGTGGCGGTGCGGCGCGCGGAACGCAAGCGTGCGGTGAATCCGGTGCGACGGCACTCGCTCGGCGAATGGCTCGAATGGCAGTCCACCCTGCATCCAAGCGCCATCGATCTCGGCCTGGAACGGTGCCGCCACGTCCGGGACGCGATGGGACTGGATACGATCGGCGTGCCCCGAATCGTGGTCGCCGGCACCAATGGCAAGGGGTCGTGCGTCGCGTTTCTCGAATCGATTCTGACCGCGGCCGGGCTGCGTACCGGGACGTACACGTCTCCGCATCTGTTTCGCTACAACGAACGAGTGCGGATCGGGGCGCGACCGGTGAGCGACGCGGAACTCGTGAAGGCGTTCGAACGGGTGGACGCGGCGCGCGGGGACGTATCGCTCACGTTTTTCGAGTTCGGAACGCTTGCCGCGGCGGACATCATCGAACGGGCGCGGGTGGATGTGGCGGTCATGGAGGTCGGTCTGGGCGGCCGACTCGATGCGGTCAACGTTTTCGAACCGAGTGTTTCCCTGATTTCCCCAATCGGCGTCGATCACCGAGCCTGGCTTGGAGACGACCGCGAGTCGGTCGGACGCGAAAAGGCGGGGATCATGCGTCCCGGCATACCTTGCGTCATCGGCGAACGTTGTCCGCCGGGGAGCGTTCTTGATCGCGCCCGCGCAATCGGGACCCCGTGTCGAATTCTCGGACGTGACTACGACTTCGAACACGAGTCGAACCATTGGCGATGGTGGAGTCCCCGCCGCGCGGTGGGAGCTCTGCCGCCTCCCGGATTGGCCGGTCGCCACCAGGTGGACAATGCCGCGGCGTGTCTTGCAGTGCTCGATGCGCTGTCGTCTCGCGTTCGGTTGAGCGACGACGCGGTCCGCAACGGCATCGCCGGCGCACTGATTGGAGGCAGGCTGCAATGGCTCGAGACGCCGGCGCGTGTCCTTGTCGACGTGGCTCACAATCCTCTGGGCGCGGAGGCGCTGGCCGCGTATCTGGCGTCGGTTCGCCCCCGGCCGAGACGCCGCGCGGTGTGCGGCGTTCTCGGTGACAAGGATGCCGGCGCCATGCTGCATGCGCTCGAAGCCGAAGTGGACGCCTGGTATTTCGCTTCGTTGTCCGGAACGCGCGGACGAAATGCACGGGAACTTGCCGGGAAACTCCCCTGCACGGTGCCGAGCTGGACATTCGAATCCGTCGACGCCGCATTCGTGGCGGCCCTCGACGGTCGCGAAGCGCGTGAAGAGGTTGTGGTATTCGGCTCGTTCGTGACCGTCGAGCGGGCGCTTCGCCTTGCAACTTCAGCGATCTGTCCGGAAACTTGAGCGATGGAGGAGCGTCTCAAGCAACGCTTGGTCGGTGCGGTCGTCCTTGTGTCGCTGGCAGTCGTGTTCGTCCCGCTTCTGTTCGACATGCCGCGTGAAGCGAACGAGGGCAAATCCGCGACAGGAGTCTCGGAGATCCCGGAACGACCGCAGAAGCAGTCCGGTTCGACCGTCAGCATCGCCCTCGATCTGCCGCAGACACCGCGGGTCGACGCAGAGGTCGAACGTGAGCGAAATCGGAACGCGCCAGCCGGGGAGGACGAGTATTCCGGCACCGTATCGAATGACATCGCGTCCGCGTCTGCCGATTCGGACAACATTGCAGTCGACGTCACGTCGAATTCCTCGAGCGCCTCCGGGTCCGAGAAGGTGCCGAACGATACCCCGGCGAAGAGTTCGGCATCGACATCCGAGGCATCGATCACGACACGAAGCTCGGATGACGGGACGGAGAATCGGCAGGCCGGCGTGGCACGAGCGTCGGGTGGCTGGATGATCCAGCTCGGTAGCTTCCAGAAACCGGAAAACGCGCTCGCGTTGCGCAAACGTCTCCAATCCAAGGGTTTCCCCGCGTTCATCGAATCCGGCTCGTCCGCGCAGGGTGCCGTCTCTCGCGTCTTCGTCGGTCCGATGCCCGACCGTCGGCAAGCGAAGGCCTCCGCGGCGAAGCTGCAGCGCGAGATGGCGTTGGAGGGTATCGTGTTGCGTTCTCCCGGCGGTTGACCGACGCTGGAGTGCGCCGCGTGCGTTCGCGATCGGACGCTCCTCGAACGCCATGGCCGGAAGGACACGTCCCGAATGATCTGGATCGACTATGCGATCCTCGCCATCGTCGGCATCTCCGGCGTCTTCAGTCTGCGGCGCGGATTCGTCAAGGAAGCCCTGTCCCTTGTCGGTTGGATCGCGGCGTTCTGGATTGCCATCGCGTACTCTGGGCGGGTGACGCTGTGGCTCGAGGGGTACGTCACCGTGCCTTCGTGGCTCGAGGGATACGTCACTGTGCCTTCGTGGTTCGAGGGATTCGTCGCCGTGCCTTCCTTGCGCGTGGTCATCGGGTTTGTCGTGCTCTTGGTCGCGGTGCTCCTGGCGTGCGTGCTCGTACAGCGTACGGCCGGCGCGCTCGTGGTGAAGACCGGCATGTCCGGCACTGATCGGACGCTCGGGATCGTGTTCGGCGTGCTGCGCGGGGTTGTGATCGTGGGACTGCTGGTGCTGCTTGCGGGACGGACTCCGCTGCCTCGCGACCCGTGGTGGAGCGAATCGTCGTTCCTGCCGCACTTCGTGGACATCGCCCAGAAAATGAGCGTCTATCTCCCCGACGAATTCCGACAGCAGCTCGACTTCGATCCGGAGCCGCAGCTCGACTGAGATCCGGAACAGCAACCCGACTGCGATCCGGAGCAGCGGCTCGACGCCCAGCCGGAATCGTGATGCGTACGGACCGGGCGTGATTCTCTCGCGGCCCCTCGCTCGGTATCATTCCGCTCGGCTGGTGCGCTCGCCCTGCGGTGCAGGAGGGTCTCGGGTTGTCGAGTCCGCCGGCCATCAGGCCATACGGGTGCGGCTGCAATGTGCGGGATCGTCGGAATCGTCGGTCGGACAGAGGTCAATCAGGACCTGTACGATGCCCTCACCGCGCTGCAGCATCGCGGACAGGACGCCGCTGGAATCTTCACCTGTGATCTGAAGGTCCACCAGCGCAAGGCCAACGGACTGGTCCGCGACGTCTTCCAGCCTCACCACATGCATGCGCTCCGAGGTCGGGTCGGCATCGGACACATCCGCTACCCCACCGCCGGGAGTGAATCGGCGGCGGAAGCGCAACCCTTCTACGTCAATTCGCCTTACGGGATCGCGCTCGCGCACAACGGAAATCTGATCAACGCCGGGGAACTCGGTCACGAAGTGTTTCGCGACGAGCTTCGCCACGTGAACACCGATTCGGACTCGGAAATCCTTCTCAATATCTTTGCAAGCGAGCTTGGACGCGAGCATCGGCTCAGGCTGGACAAGAACACGATTTTCGATGCGGTGACGAATGTCCACCGGCGTTGTGTGGGCGGTTATGCGGCAGTGGCGATGATCTTCGGATTCGGAGTCGTCGCCTTCCGCGACCCGTTTGCCATTCGCCCGCTCTGTTTCGGTGTACGGGAGACGACGGAGGGAGTCGAGTACATGGTCGCGTCGGAGAGCGTCGCGCTCGATGCGCTCGGATTCGAGCTGGTGCGTGATCTCGAGCCGGGCGAGGCGATGATCATCACCCTCGGC
This sequence comes from Gammaproteobacteria bacterium, assembly GCA_022826505.1. GTDB lineage: Bacteria > Pseudomonadota > Gammaproteobacteria > HK1 > HK1 > HK1. The sequence continues at coordinate 26,734 of JAJDUQ010000323.1, read as the reverse complement.
GGCGAGGTCCACACCCGGCAGTGCTTCGAAGAGCCGTGCTATGCGCCCTGCATCTTCGAGTACGTCTACCTTGCGAGGCCCGATTCGATCATCGACGACGTCTCGGTCTACAAGGCGCGGTTGCGCATGGGAGAGGCGCTCGCGCAGAAGATCGCCCGGGAGTGGTCCGACCACGACATCGATGTCGTGATCCCGATTCCCGAGACCAGTCGGACCGCCTGCCTCCCACTCGCCTACGATCTCGGAGTGAAGTACCGCGAGGGATTCATCAAGAATCGATACGTCGAGCGCACGTTCATCATGCCCGGGCAGACGCAGCGAGCGCGATCCGTACGGCGCAAGCTCAATGCCATCGGACTCGAGTTCGAGGGCAAGAACGTGTTGCTGGTCGACGACTCGATCGTGCGAGGCACCACTTCGCGGCAGATCATTCAGCAGGCGCGTGACGCAGGCGCGCGGCGGGTGTACTTCGCATCGGCAGCGCCGCCCGTGCGGTACCAGAACGTCTATGGCATCGACATGCCGGTGACGGGCGAACTCGTCGCATTCAATCGCAGCGAGGAGGACGTCGCCAAGGTCATCGGAGCGGACCGTCTGATCTACCAGTCGCTCGACGGTCTCGTGGATGCCGTGCGCCGCGGGAATCCGCGGCTCGGGGATTTCGATACGTCCTGCTTTACCGGAGAGTACGTCACCGGCGGCGTATCATCGAGCTATCTGGAGCAGATCGCCGAGCACCGCGCGGACGTAGCCAGGAGCGCCAGAGCGGTGTCGACTCGAGATGACGGGGAGTTGCAACTCCCGGTCTGACTCCGCGGCATGATTTCCAGCCCGCTTCGCCGGTGCCATCATCCGACCGGCCGAAGCGCAACGCTCGTGATTCGATGTCGGATACGGGCTATAGTGCGGTCCAGCGCCGATTTGATGCTTCAGCTTGCGGGCGCTCAACAAATGCGGCTAAAGCGAAGGCGAGCCCGCCGAAGCTTTTGCTGAAGCGGGTTTTTTTCGACCCGAGGGATGCCCGGCATGAACGAATTCGACGCTCGCCAGTCCGGATTCGACACGTTGTCGGTACGCGCCGGACAAGTTCGCACCGGTGAGCAGGAGCACAACGATCCGATTTTCCTCACTTCGAGCTTCGTGTTCACAAGCGCTCGAGAGGCAGCCGCACGGTTCGCCGGAGAGGAGCCCGGCAACGTCTACTCGCGATTCACCAATCCCACCGTGCGCGCATTCGAGAACCGGCTGGCCACGCTCGAGGGAGGTGCCCGCTGCATCGCCACCGCATCCGGCATGTCCGCCATCCTGATGACCACCATGGCGTTGTTGCGCCACGGCGAGCACGTGGTCGCGGCCAAGGGCCTGTTCGGAACGACCACGTCGCTGTTCGGGAACGTCGTCTCGCGGTTCGGTATCGAGACGACATTCGTCGATGTCGACGACCTGCGGGCGTGGTCCGAGGCGATCCGTCCCGAGACGAAGATGCTCTTCGCGGAGAGTCCGACCAATCCGCTCGGGGAGGTCGCGGATATCGCCGCACTCGGGACGCTCGCGCGGACCCGCGGTGCGTCCCTCGTCATCGACAACGGTCTGTGCACCCCGGCCCTGTCGCGTCCTCTCGAACTCGGCGCCGACATCGTGGTGCATACCGCCACGAAGTATCTCGACGGCCAGGGCCGGTGCGTGGGCGGTGCGGTGGTCACACGGGACGCGACACACCACGACACATTGTTCTCGCTGCTGCGTACCGCGGGGCCGAGCATGAGTCCGTTCAACGCCTGGGTCTTCCTGCACGGGCTGGAGACGCTGGGCATCCGCATGCAGGCGATTTGTGCGAGTTCGATCCGGCTCGCGCGCTGGCTGCGGGAACACCCTGCGGTGCGGCGTGTCTACTATCCCGGCCTCGAGACGCATCCAGGCCACGAGCTCGCCGCGCGGCAGCAGAAAGCCGGGGGTGGAATCGTCGCCTTCGAAGTGCACGGTGGCCGAGCCGAGGCGTGGCGTGTCATCGACTCCACGCGCGTGCTGTCCATCACGGCGAACCTCGGAGACGTGAAGACCACCATCGTTCATCCCGCATCGACGACCCATGGCAGGATCACGCCGCAGCAGCGCGAAGCGGCCGGAATCGACGAATCGCTGGTCCGTGTGGCGGTCGGCCTCGATTCGTTCGAGGATATTCGTACCGATCTCGCTCGTGGACTCGATGCCTTGGCGAGCGGCGGGTCGATGCCCGGCGTCGGTCGCGGTTGACGCCCCGGGGGGCGAGTGTGAGAGCGGACAGGGCGAACGCAGCGCCGGTGGCCCGCCGCCTGCTGCTCGACGGCCTTCGTTCGGCGCTGGATGCTACCGGCGGACGCGAAAGCGTGCGGCGCCGCCTTGCCCGGGAGGAGGAGTTCGCGCCACGCTTCGCGTTTGCGGTGGGCAAGGCGGCTCTGGCCATGATGGCGGGGGCGTTCGAGAGCCTCGGACCGCGCCTTGATCGCGCGCTGGTCGTCACCAAGCATGGACACACGGGAGACGCGCTCGATCCGGACTGGCCTGTCGATGTCGTCGAGTCATCGCATCCCGTGCCCGATTCGTCCAGTCTCGTGGCCGGTCGTGCGCTCGTCGATTTCGTCGATGCGATTCCATCCGGCGCCCATGCACTGGCGCTGATTTCCGGTGGTGCTTCCGCGCTGGTCGAAGTTCTTCCGGAGGGGTTCGACGCTTCGGACCTCGCTCGCGTGAACGAGTACCTGCTGGCCGCGGGTCACCCGATCGGCGTCGTGAATCGCGTGCGCAAACGGATCTCGCGCATCAAGGGTGGACGGCTTGCACAACGTCTGGCCGCTCGCCGCACCCTCGGACTGGCGATATCGGATGTTCCCGGCGACGACCCGAGGGTCATCGGATCCGGACTGCTGATTGCTCACTCCGATGATGACGTTTCCATCGACGGATTGAATCTTCCCTCGTGGCTGGCGGAGATGGGCGACCGGTGTCCGCCGCTTTCCGGCGCGGAAGCGACGGATCGGGTTCGCACGGAGGTCGTCGCCCGCCCGGCTGACGCGCGTGCCGCCGCCGTGGCCACGTACCGGACCGCGGGCATGAACGTCGTCGAGCACCGAGACCTGCTTGAAGGCGATGCACTGGACGTCGGACGCCGCATCGGTCGCGAAATTGCGGGCGCGGGTCCGCAGACCCACGTGTGGGCGAGCGAGACCACGGTCACGCTTCCGCCAAGGCCCGGACGGGGTGGGAGGTGTCAGAGCCTCGCGCTGGCCGCGGCGCGGGAGATACGGGACTGTGCGGGCGTGTGGGTGCTTGCGGCCGGGACCGACGGAACCGACGGACCCGGGGTGGACGCCGGAGCGATCGTGGACGCCGGCACGGTCGCGCGGGGGATTGCAGCCGGTCTGGACCCCGAGCGCTCCCTCGGCACCGCCGACGCCGGAACGTTTCTCGAGGCGAGCGGAGATCTCGTGCACACGGGTCCCACCGGCACGAACGTGCTGGACCTCGTGGTCGCGCTGAGGCTGCCGTCGGCATGATTGGTCCGGTTCGCGACGACATCGCTCCGGGAACATCGCTTCAACGGGACAAGGAGCCGATTGCAGCGCCGAACGAGACGGAGCGAGCGACGCATTTCGTGCGACACTTCGCTCGCGTACCGAGCGCGCGATTGATGCACGTCCGGATGGATCGAGCGCGGGTGGTGGCGCACGACCGGTTGCGCACACCTCCTGGACGACGAGGAACGACGACATGCACAAGGTAGTGAAGCGTGACGAGGAATGGCGTGCAATGCTGACGCCCGAGCAGTATCAGGTGGCGCGCCGGAAGGGCACCGAACGCGCCTTCACCGGCGAGTACCATGATTGCAAGCGTGCCGGAGTCTACCGGTGCCGCTGTTGCGCGGCGCCGCTGTTCGGTTCCGCGGCCAAGTTCGATTCCGGTACCGGTTGGCCGAGCTTCTACGAACCCATCGACACCGCCAGTATCGCGGAAGAGGAGGATGACTCCTTCTGGATGCGTCGCACCGAGGTGCTGTGTGCGGTTTGCGACGCGCATCTTGGCCACGTGTTTCCCGACGGCCCGCCACCGACGGGACTGCGGTACTGCCTGAACTCGGCGTCACTGCTGCTCGACGAAGACGAAGCACGCGACGAGAAAGGCCCCTGACGTCGGCTTGGACGTCGCCGCACTCCGAGCAGTTGCGAATTCGAACCGTTGCAACTTCCTCGCGCGCCCATACCGAGGGCGCGCGAGGTCACGACCGAGGGTGTGCGGGAGCGGGTTGTCCCCGACATCCGGCCGCATTAGCCTCTGACCGTTGACCCGATTGTCGCTGTGTTTCGGGGACGGCAGGTTCATCCGAATCTGCCGGTCTCGCGCATCAATGGTTCCGTCCGGTTTGTCACCGCTGCGGCTGCTTCCATCGGCGGCCGGCCCGACGACGCCTGCGGGAGGATCGAACATCCCCCGCCGACGCGTGCGTTCCAGCAATACGCCGGATTGGCGGCGATTTGCCGCGTAGCGGGCGACGACATCCGGCGCCGCGCCATGGGCAACGAGACGAGGGCCTTGGGACACTGAAGTCAGCCGGTCGTCCCTGACGGAGAATCACCATGGACGAAGACGCATTGGTCACGGGCAGTATGCGGTCCGCGCTTGCGCGCAGATTCGCTGCATTCGGGATCGGCGCGGCACTTGCCGTTTGTGTGGTCGCCTATGTCGTCACATGGCAGTGGAGCCGGTCGGTGGGACACGATCTCACGAACGCTCTTGCCGGGCTCGAGGACGAAAGCGCCGAATTGAAGGCGAGCGTGATGCTCTCCCGGCAACTGGACGAGTTCATGCGCGAACGCATTTCGGATGTACAAGGCTGGGCATCGAGTCCGACGATCGTCTCCGCCGCTCGGCAAGCCCATTCGGTGCACGAGAAGTCGGGATTGCTTGCACGTTCGGTGGAAGAGCTGGAGGAGAAGTTCCAGATCCGCAAGAGTCTGGGACGATTCCCCATTGCCGACAGCTATCTGCGCGCGGAACTCGCCCGCTCGAGGCATTTCGACCGGGTACTCTTCACCGACCGAAACGGATACAACGTCGTCGTCACCAACGTGAGCTCCGACTTCGTCCAGTCGGACGAAGGCTGGTGGCAGCGAGCGTGGAACGACGGATTTGCCCTCAGTACCGTGCAGTACGACGAGAGCATGGGTGCATGGGCCATCGACATCTCGGTGCGAATTGACGATCCCGCGACCGAGAACCCGGTGGGAGTGATGCAGGCGGCGCTCAGCATCGCCCTGCTTCAGGACATTACGAACCAGTACATCGAACAGAACGCCGGGCAGCGAATTACCGTGGTGGACAGCCGGGGTCTGCTGCTCGCGGAGACCAGTTCGGGCCATTCCGGCGCACGCATCATGAACGAGAAGGTGAATGTGCGAGATGAAGACGCCGATGCGCGCCAGGTGGTGTTCGGATCGGAGCGTTGGGGGCAGGTCGTGGATGGCGCGTGGGTGACCGGTTACAGCCGGACCGCAGGCGGCGACTTCTACGCCGATCTCACGGGCGGCTTCCGGTTCCCGGGGTTCAATTGGGGCGTCACCGTGCAGAGCGAAGGGAGCGGAGCGCTTGTCGGCCCGGAGATCGAGACCGTGGCGGTGACGGTGGGGGCCTGGCGCAAGGTCCTGGCCGCCGTTCTCGGTGGCAGCCTCGTCGTCGTGATCCTGCTCGCGCTCGGGACGGGTTGGTGGATGGCGAGGCGCATGATGCGTCCCATCGACTACCTGCGCGAGGTCACGCAACAGATGAGCCAGGGAAAGGCGACCGGTGCGGTGCAGCTCGATACCAACGATGAACTCTCGGAAATCGCCAGCGCTCTCGATCGCATACGCCGCACGATGCACCTCGCCGTGCGTATCCTGCGTGAGAGAAAGAGGAATGCGGCATCGTGACGTCGCGCTGCCGACTCTCGTCCAGGAGCAATTCGTGTAGTGACCGGACCGCGCATCCGCCACCGATGCCGTCTCAGTGCACCGCGAGAACCGGGCCGAGACCCGGACCGGGATTGCCGCGGACATCAGGATTTCTCCCGGGCCCGCGAAGTTTCACGACAACCTCACTGATGGATCGCACCATGCAGACGTTATTCACGCTGTCGAGCGCCGTGGCGCTGGCGCTCGCATCGATTCTGACTGCCGCACCGAACCCTGCCCACAGTGCGGGCACCACCAGAGCGGTCGACGGACCCGAGGTGCACTGGAGGTTCTCGCTCTGGGGTGACCGCCGTTCGTTTACCGAGGGAATCGAGTACGTGTCGCGACACGCGAGCGAACGTACCGGCGGCAAGTTCACCATCGAACTCTTCTACGGCGAGCAGTTGTCCAAGGGGCCGAAGAACCTCGACGGCATCACCTCGGGTGCGTTCGAAGGGGCGGTGGTGTGCGGGCTTTACCATCCCGAGAAGAACAAGCCACTGAACGTGCTCGACCTTCCGCTCCTGCCGCTCGCGAACTTCGACATCGTGCGTCAGGTGCACGAGACGATCTACGCACACCCGGCGGTGCAGGACGTGTTCGACCAGTGGAACGCAGTCCTCTACATGTCCAACATCGTGCCGCAGTACGAGTACATGGGTGTGGGAGAGGCGCCGAGAGCGTATACCGACTTCAAGGGCAGGCGGGTGACCGCTTTCGGCGGTCAGAAGCGGGCGATGGAGCTGCTGGGTGCGACCACGTTGAGAAGGCCGGCGCCGACCGCTCGGGCGGCCCTGGAGAGCGGCGAGGCCGACACGATCGGATTCCCGTACAGCTACGCGTTCGCCTCGTACAAGATTGACGAACTTGCGGACTGGGCCACCACCAATCTGAAGCTGGGGACGATCAATTGCCCGACGGTGTTCAATCGTGACGCCTACATCTCGCTGCCCCTGCCGTACAAGCAGTTGCTCGAGGACCTGAGGCTCGGCGCATACACTGCGATGCGCAAGGGCTATGCCGAACAGGACATCGTCAACGAGGAGCGCTGGAGGAGCGGTGGCCGAATTCAGATGGTGGAGATTCCGGAGTCCGAGCTGAGACGGTTCCGCCACTATGCGGGCAGGCCGGTGTGGGATGCATGGATCGAGGAGAACGAGGGGGAATTTCCGGCGCAGGAGCTCCTCGACATCGTCCTGGAGACGGGTCAGAGACTGTATCTCTGCCAGTAGGCACCCCGCGCAGGACGCGGGCTTCCCGGTGTCGGGCGGTGGCTCTCGCTGGCGAGGCGGTCAGTCGCCGCGCACCTGCACGACGCCGTCGTGGACCCGTACCTCGAACGTGGCGACCGGCTCGTAGGCCGGCGGAGTGAGTGCCTCTCCGGTACGAACGTCGAAGCGGGCTCCGTGCCGCGGACACATTATCTGGCCGTCCTCCAGGCATCCGCCGGTGAGGGTGCCGAAGTCGTGCGTGCACACGTCCTCGATGGCGAAGTATTCGCCTTCCAGATTGAACACCGCAATTTCGACGTCGTCGACTTCGATCACCCGGTACTCGCCTGGACCGATGTCATCGGCCGCGGCCACGTTCGTCCATTCACTCATTGTCGGAAGTCCAGCATGATGGTCGATGACTCGGTTCGAAACCGGTCGGGCGATGAACGCCTTCCGATCGTTTGAATCGGCAGGCGGGTCAGAAGAAGCCGAGATCGAGCTTTGCCGCTTCGCTCATTCGATCCGGAGTCCACGGAGGCTCCCAGACGAGTTCGACTTCTGCCGCCGCGACGCCTTCCACGTTCTGCACCGCGGCTTCGACGGTGCCGGGAAAGGTCTGGGCGACCGGGCAGCCGGGGGCGGTCAGGGTCATGTCGATTTCGACCACTCCCATCTCGTCGCAGTCGATGCGGTAGATGAGTCCGAGATCGTAGATGTTGACCGGAATCTCGGGGTCGTAGACCTCGCGTAGCGCGGCGACGATTCGGTCATCGAGCGACGTGTCGCGGTCCGAATCGACCGCCGCACCGCTCTCCGGCGCCGGCGCATGCGTACCGCGGCTCTGGTGATCTTCGATGGTGCTCATTCGGTGCATACCGTCTCGCTGTCTTCGTGGAGCGCGGCCTTCATCGTATGCCACGCAAGTGTCGCGCACTTCACGCGCATCGGGTACTCCTTGACCCCGGTGAGCACGGTGAGCTTCCCGAGAAAGTCACCGGGGCCACCCACCTGGCGCTCGTCGGTGAGGAGCTCGTGTACTTCGTGAAACAGTCGCTCCGCGTCCGAAACGGGCTTGTCCTTCAGCGCCTCGGTCATCAACGACGCGGACGCGGTCGAGATCGCGCAGCCCGCGCCGTCGAAGCCGATGTCCCGGATGATCCCGTCGTCGACGTGCAGATGAACGAAGAACTCGTCCCCGCACACGGGGTTGAAGCCGTGGGCGGAGTGATTGGTCTTCTCGGGCTTCCGCGGATAGTTCCGCGGATTTCGATTGTGATCGAGGATGACTTCCTCGTAGAGATCGCGGAGGTCGTTCATCGGTCGAAAATCTCCTTCACCCCGTGCAGGCCCTCGACGAGCGCGTCGACGTCCGCCCGGGTGTTGTAGAGCGCGAGCGAGGCGCGCGAGGTCGCCGGCACCCGGTATCGGCGCATCAGCGGCATCGCGCAATGGTGCCCGGCCCGTATCGCGACCCCGTGCTGGTCGACGATTGTTCCGACGTCGTGCGGATGGACTCCTTCCACGACGAAAGACAGGATGCCGGCCTTCTCCGGCGCGGTACCGATGATTCGAATGCCGTCGAGTTCGTCGAGTCTTTCGGTGGCGTACTCCAGAACCTCGCGCTCGTGCGCGGCGATGGCGTCCATCCCGAGCTCGGTCATGAACTCGACCGCGGCGCCGAGTCCGATGGCCCCCGCAATGTTCGGGGTGCCTGCCTCGAACTTGTACGGGAGTTCGTTCCAGGTCGACTCCTCGAACGAGACGGTGCGGATCATGTCCCCGCCGCCCTGGTACGGTTCAGCCGCCTCCAGCAGCTCGGCACGGCCGTAGAGCACGCCCATCCCGGTCGGACCGTAGCACTTGTGGCTCGAGAGAACGTAGAAGTCGCAGCCGAGCGCCCGGACGTCGACAGGGCCATGAGCGGCCGCCTGGGCGCCGTCGAGCACCGCGATCGCGCCTGCGATGTGCGCCGTCTCCACGATCTGCCTGGCGGGATTTATGGTTCCAAGCGCGTTCGAAACATGGGCGACGGCGACAACCCTGGTGCGCTCGCTGACGAGATTGGCGAACGCCTCCATGTCGAGCTCGCCGCTGTCGTGAATCGGCGCCACCCGGAGCTGCGCGCCGGTCTGCCGGCACACGAGTTGCCAGGGAACGATGTTGGAGTGGTGCTCCATGGTCGTGATGAGAACTTCGTCACCCGGTTGCAGCCGAGGCCTCGCCCAGCTCTGTGCTATGAGGTTCAGCCCTTCCGTGGCGCCGCGCACGAAGACGATTTCGCGACGATCCGCCGCGTTGAGAAAGGTCCTGACGGTATCGCGGGCCCCCTCGTAGGCATTCGTGGCCCGTTCGCTCAGCGCATGCAGCCCGCGATGGACGTTCGCGTTGTCGGATTCGTAGTAACGGCGGATGGCCTCGATGACCCGGCGCGGCTTCTGGCTCGTGGCGCCGTTGTCGAGGTACACGAGTGGCCGGCCATTGACCGTCTGCGCCAGGATGGGGAATTCGGCGCGGATCCGTTCCACGTCGAACATGTTCCCCGCCAGTTGCGGCGAAAGGCCCTGTGCATGGGTCACCGGAACATCTCCCGCAGACCGTCCCCGCCCGGGAGGTGCTTGAGCACCACGGCTCCGATCGGCTCGCGCAATGCCGGCAGAGCGATTCGATCGACCACGTCTCGCGCGAATCCGTACGTGAGCATGCCGCGCGCCGCGCTCTCCTCGATGCCGCGCGAGCGGAGGTAGAACAGCATTTGCTCATCCAGTTGTCCGATGGTGGCGCCGTGCGAACACTTGACGTCGTCGGCGTGGATCTCGAGCTGGGGCTTGGTGTCGATCTCCGCATTGCGCGACAGCAGCAGGTTTCGGTTCGTCTGATGGGCTTCGGTCTTCTGCGCATCCGGATGCACGTGCACGCGCCCGTTGAACACCCCGCGCCCGCGGCCGCCCGCAATGCCCTTGTAATACTCGTGGCTCTCGCAATGCGGCGCGAGGTGCTCGACGTTGGTGTGGAAGTCGACGTGCTGGCGCCCGTTCGCGAGGTAGAGGCCGTCCAGAGAACACCGCGCATGCTCGTGTTCGAGCGAGACCTCGATGTCGTGCCGCGAGAGTCGGGCCCCGAGAGAGACCGCCCACGAGTGGAACGATGCTCCCGCCGCGAGCTTCGCCTGAAGCGCAGCGACGTGGTACGCGCCGGCGCTCGCTCGCTGCACCTTGTGGTGCGCGACCGTGGCGCCCTCGGCGACCTCGATCTCCGTCACGACGTTGTCGAGATACACGGTGTCGTCCAGACCGATGAAGTGCTCGACGACGGCGATTCGCGATCCTGCATCGGCCGCGATGACGATTCGGGGGGAGTACGCACGCTCGCACTCGTGTGAGCCCGACACGAACACGAGATGGACCGGAGTGTCGACGATGGTCCCCGGAGCGACCCGCACCACCGCACCGGCGTCCATGAAGGCGGCGTTGAGTGCCGTGAACGCGGTCTTTTCCGGAGCCACGATTCCGCCGAGCCTGCCCTCGAGAAATTCCGAATCTCGCTCGATGAAGCCACCGAACTCCTCGATGTCGACACCCGGAGGCAGTGCATGGACGTTCGAGAACTCGCGCTCGACGCGACCGTCGACGAAGACCATGCAAGGCTCGTCACCGACGTTCGGAAGACGCTCGGCCAGGTCGCGGGCGGCCGCGACGGTGCCGGAGGAGGGCACCGCGAGGTCGAACGCGCGTTTCTCGATTGGAGACACGTTCGTGTACTTCCAGTGTTCGTTTCGTGGCGTGGGGAAGCCCGTACGCGCAAAGGCGTCGATACCCGTACGCCGTACCCCGCGCAGCCAGGCGAGATGATGGCCGGGAAGCGCCGATTCGCGCGCAGCGAACGCCTCGACGTATCTGGCGATCGAAAGGTCGCCGCCGCTCATGCGCTGACCGCCGCCTCGCGAACCCATTCGTACCCTCGCGACTCGAGCTCCAGCGCCAGCTCGCCCCCGCCGGAGGCCACGATGCGCCCTCTGTTCAGCACGTGAACGTGGTCGGGAACGATGTAGTCGAGCATGCGCTGATAGTGGGTGACGAGAATCGTGGCCCGATCCGGACTCTTCAGCGCGTTGACACCGTTCGCCACGTCCTTCAACGCATCGATGTCGAGGCCGGAATCCGTCTCGTCGAGGATCGCGAGCTTCGGCTCCATGAGCGCGAGCTGAAAGATCTCGTTGCGTTTCTTCTCGCCGCCCGAGAAACCTACGTTCACCCCTCGCTTGAGCAGCGACTCGTCCATGTGCAGGACCGAGAGCTTCTCGCGCACCAGTGCGAGAAAGTCCATCGCGTCGAGCTCGGACTGGCCGCGATGCCTGCGGATCGCGTTGACGGCCGCCTTGAGGAAGTAGGTGTTGTTGACTCCGGGGATCTCGACCGGGTACTGGAATGCGAGAAACACGCCCTGACAGGCACGTTCCTCGGGCGCGAGGTCGAGCAACGAGCTTCCTTCGAAGAGGATCTCCCCTCCGGTCACCTCGTAGCCGTCACGGCCTGCGAGCACGTGGGCCAGCGTGCTCTTGCCCGAGCCGTTCGGTCCCATGATCGCGTGGACTTCTCCTGGCGCGACGTTCAGATTGACCCCGGTGAGGATGTCCTTTCCGTCCACCGCGGCGCGCAGATCCCTGATTTCGAGCATCGCTCGTGCTCCTGAACGAGTGGGCCGCCTGTCCGGGTCGGCTCGAGGCCCGGTCAGCCGACCGCGCCTTCCAGACTGACTTCCAGCAGCTTCTGCGCCTCGACCGCGAACTCCATCGGCAGTTCGCGAAACACTTCCTTGCAAAATCCGTTGACGATCATCGAGACCGCGTCCTCCTCGCCGATGCCGCGCTGGCGACAGTAGAAGAGCTGGTCGTCACTTATCTTCGAGGTGGTCGCTTCGTGCTCGACCTTCGCACTCGGATTCTTCACCTCCATGTAGGGGAACGTGTGAGCCCCGCAACGGTCGCCCATGAGCAGCGAGTCGCACTGAGTGTAGTTGCGGGCGTTCTCCGCACCCCTGCCGATCTGCACGAGGCCCCGATAGGAATTCTGTCCCCGCCCGGCTGAAATGCCCTTCGACACGATGGTGCTGCGCGTGTTGCGCCCCAGGTGGATCATCTTCGTGCCGGTGTCCGCCTGCTGGCGCAGATTGCTGAGGGCCACGGAGTAGAACGCGCCGACGGAGTGATTGCCGCGAAGGATGCAGCTCGGGTACTTCCACGTGATTGCCGATCCCGTCTCGACCTGGGTCCAGGAGATCTTCGACCTGTCGCCTCGACAGTCGCCGCGCTTGGTGACGAAGTTGTAGATGCCGCCGACACCGTCCTCGTCGCCGGGATACCAGTTCTGCACCGTGGAGTACTTGATCTCGGCGCCTTCGAGGGCGACCAGCTCGACCACCGCGGCGTGGAGCTGATTCTCGTCACGTACCGGAGCCGTGCATCCCTCCAGGTAGCTCACGTAGCTTCCCTCGTCCGCGATGACCAGGGTGCGCTCGAACTGACCGGTCTTCGCCGCGTTGATCCTGAAGTACGTGGACAGCTCCATCGGACAACGCACGCCCTTGGGGACATAGCAGAACGAGCCGTCGCTGAAGACCGCCGAGTTGAGCGACGCGAAGAAGTTGTCCGTATATGGAACCACGGTTCCCAGGTACTTCTCGACCAGCGCCGGATACTCACGCACCGCTTCCGAGAAGGAGCAGAAGACGATGCCCTGCTCGGCCAGCTTGTCCTTGAAGGTGGTGGCGACGGAAACGCTGTCGAAGACCGCGTCGACCGCGACGCCGGCCAGCGCGGCACGTTCCTCCAGTGGAATTCCGAGCTTTTCATAGGTCTCGAGGAGCTTCGGATCCACCTCGTCGAGGCTCTTGGGGCCGTCGTCCTTGGATTTCGGAGCGGAGTAGTACGAGATCGCGTTGTAGTCAATCGGGGTGTGGGTGACGTTGGCCCAGCGGGGCTCGGACATCGTGAGCCAGTGGCGGTACGCTTTCAGGCGCCATTCGACCAGGAACCCGGGCTCTCCCTTCTTGCGCGAGATGAGTCGCACGACGTCTTCATCCAGGCCGGGCGGCACCGTGTCGGACTCGAGGTCGGTGACGAAACCGTGCTGGTATTCCCGTCGGACCAGGGCGTCGACTTGGGCATTGGGGGTGTCCATGCGCCAGTTGCTCCTCGGAGGGCGCGCAGTGGCGCCGAATTCCTGACCAAAACACTCGGGTATCGTACGATTACCCGACCAAATTGGTCAACAATTCGTCGGCTTGGCGGTGGTGGAGTGAGATGCATGCGCAGCGGCAATACGCTCCGCCCACAGTGCCCGTGAGCAGGCTGTTCTGCGCGAGGACCCGAATCGGATGACGGACACGACACGACCGCCCGCTTCGCCCGAGGGCTGCCGGTGTGTGCGCACATCGCAGGGATGGCGATGCATTCCAGGCTAGTCGTCACGGATCTGGACGGCACGCTGCTCGATTCGGCCTCGCAGCTCAGCGAGGTGAACCGCCGCACGCTCGAGGCGCTCGGGCGCGGCGGAATCGTGCGCGCGGTGGCGACAGGACGCTCGCTCTACTCGGCGCGCCTCGTGATGCACGACGACTTCCCCATCGACTATCTCGCATTCTCGAGCGGAGCCGGGGTTGTCTCGTGGAATGACGGACGCCTTCTTCGCTCGCCCGTGATGGACCCCTCATTGGTCTCCAGACTGGTTGCGCGCCTGCGTGACCTCAAACTCGACTTCATGGTGCAGCACGCGGCTCCGGATTCGCACCGCTTTCATTTCGTGCGGTCGGCGCGCCGCAATGTCGACTTCGAGCACCGCATCAAGCGTTACCGGCAATTCGCGCAACCCTGGCGCGACGGCGTCATCCACGCAATCGAGGTCAGCCAGTTCGTGGTCGTCGAACCTCCGGGAGCGGCATCGCACCTCGAACTTCTGGCCCGTGAATTCGAGGACGTGCACGTGGTGCGCACCACCTCGCCGCTCGACCATGCGTCGACCTGGATCGAGCTGTTCCCCGACGGAGTGTCGAAGGCGCACGCAGCGGACTGGATACGTGAACGTCACGCCATCACTTCGGTGAGCACCATTGCCGTCGGCAATGACTACAACGACCTGGACATGCTCGAGTGGGCGGAGCGTTCGTGCGTCGTATTGAATGCCCCTCCATCCATGCGGGTGCGTTACAAGGTGGTGCGTACGAACGACGACGACGGATTCACCGAGGCCGTCCGTGGGTTGCTGGACGATGGCTGATGAACGTTCGTGGAACCACCCGAAACGGTGGCCGGCGTCGTCCGGCGAGCGGAACCCCGGCGAGATTGACAGAGAGTCGTGACGCAGGAAGTTGACGTGGCCACCGGCCGATACGGATGATGTCCGCCATGAGGGTCGTCACCTACAACATCCAGTACGGCCGTGGGAAAGACGGCCGATTCGATCTCGATCGCATCGCGGACGAGATCGCGGGAGCCGATCTGATGGCGCTGCAGGAGGTCGAGCGATTCTGGTCCCGGTCGGGTGCGACCGATCAACCCCGACTCATCGCACGCCACTTCCCCGACCACTACTGGGCATACGGGCCGGGAGTCGATCTCCATCTCTCCGGACAGGGGCCGGGCGAGGACGGCGCCGGCCGCCGGCGGCAGTTCGGGAACATGCTGCTCTCGCGCACGCCGTTGCTCACGGTGCGCCACCACCTGCTGCCGAAGTATGCAAGCCTCGGGCCGCCGATGAGCCTGCAGCGCTCGGCCCTCGAAGCCGTCACCGCAGTGCCCGGCGGGCACATACGGGTGTTCTCCATTCACCTGACACACCTTTCGGCCGAGACGCGGCTGCCACAGGTGGAAACGGTGCTCGCGATTCATGCAAACGCGGTCCGCGAGGGACCACCGGTATCAGGCGTCGGTCTCGGGGAGGAGTGGACACTGGATGGCATGCCTCCACCGATGCCGCGGGATGCCATTCTCCTCGGTGACTTCAACATGCAGCCGGATTCGAAGGAGTACGAGCGAATTGTCGGTCCGGTTTCTCGGTACGGTGGTCGAATCACGAACCCGGAAGGATTCGTCGATGCCTGGGTGGAGGCGGGCAATGCCGACGATGCAGGTCCGACGGCCGAGGTGAAGGGTCATCCGGCCCGACTCGACTACTGCTTCGTCAGCGCAGGAATGAAGGAACGGATTCGTGCCGTGCGGGTGGATTCGCAAGCGATCGGCTCCGATCATCAGCCGGTCTGGATCGACCTCGATTTCTAGCTTCCCGGTTTCAACATGATTCACCGCCGCTGGCGCATGTCCGGCAGCGTCCGCCAGCGCACCCGGCGACCGATTCGGCGTGCCTGCGGCACGGTTGTACCGCGTTGCCGACGACCGTTCGGGCAGGCCTTCGAATCAGGCGTGGTAGCGCCGTTCCAGAAACTCGAACACCGCGCGCAACGCCGTCGCCTCGCCGCCCACCGGCCGCGCCGGTTTCGCGCGAGTGGTCCACGCCATGATGTCGAAGTGCGCCCACGGCAACTCGTCCGGTACGAACTCCTGCAGGAAGAGGGCAGCCGTGATCGCCCCGCCGTACGGCTGGCCCGATCCGTTCATGATGTCTGCCACCTTGCTTTCGATGAGTTCGCGGTACGGTGCGTGCAGCGGCATGCGCCAGACCTCGTCGTGAACGTCGTGTCCCGCATCCGCGATGCCGGCCGCAACCGCCTCGTCATTGGAAAACATCGCGGGCAGCTCGGTGCCGAGCGCAATGCGTGCCGCACCGGTGAGGGTGGCGAAATCGATCATCAGTTCGGGTTCGTCCGCGGCTGCGTCGGTCAGCGCGTCGCTCAACACGATCCGTCCCTCGGCGTCGGTATTGTCCACCTCGACGGTCAGACCCTTGCGGGTCGAAATGACATCGCCGGGCCGATAGGCATTGCCGGCGATTGCGTTCTCCACCGCGGGCACGAGCAGGCGCAGCCGGACCGGTAGCGCGTTGGACATCACCAGGTCGGCAAGTCCGATGGCGTGGGCCGCCCCGCCCATGTCCTTCTTCATCAGACGCATTCCGCTCGCCGGCTTGATGTCGAGTCCGCCCGAGTCGAAGCAGACTCCCTTTCCAACCAGCGTGAGCCGGGGAGCCCGCGCATCGCCCCAGGTCAGATCGATGAGGCGTGGACGGTGGCTGCTCGCCCGTCCCACCGCGTGGATCGCGGGGTAGCCTTCGTCCAGCAGAGCTTCTCCGGTCACCACCCGAAGGTCTGCGCCGCGCATGTTCGCCAGTTCCGACACCGCGGCGGCGAGATCCTTCGGCATCATGTCGCACGCCGGCGTATTGATGAGGTCGCGGACCCGCGCCACCGCGCGGGCAAGCACACGCGCAGATGTGGCGGCCGCGGTGGTTCCCGGAAACAGCCGCGCGGCGGGCGAGGTTGCGGTCTTGTACCGATCGAAGCGATACGCGGCCAGAGCCCAGCCGAGCGCGGCCCGTTCGAGCCTGCGCGAGCACCATGTCGGATCGAGGTGATAGGACCCACCCGGAACTGCGTCGGGGACCCTTGCCAGTGCCCAGGGGTCGTCTCCGGTGTCGACGCCGACGAGGACACGCGCGAGCTTGCCCCTGCGGCCGGGGACGAGGCACGTCGAGCCGGGCTTGGCCGAGAAGCCGGTGCTGGCGATCCAGGTCGACGCTTCCGGACCGGCGTTCGTGCGCCATTCATCGAGCCGTCCGGGTTCGATGGGTACGACGGCGATCGACTCGACATCGCGTTCGTTGAGCAGAAGATCATCCATTCTCGGCTCCGATGGCGGGGACAGAGCGCCCGCCCCGGCGCCCCCGTCCAATTTGGAGTATCGTTCGCTGAACAAGGCGGGTCGGACGGGCGAATTGTATGACCGACGAAGACCGCACGCTCGTCGAAAAGCTCGAGTCGCTCAAGACGGAACATCGCGACCTCGACGACGCCATTGCACGAATGGAGCAGGGTCCGTACGTCGATCAGCTCCAGCTTCGTCGGCTGAAGAAGCGCAAGCTGCAGCTCAAGGACTTCATCGCACTGCTCGAGAGTCGGTTGATTCCGGATCTCGATGCGTGAGCGGCGTCCGTCCTTCCAACGTGGCGTACGGATCGAGACCCGGACCCGCAGCTACGACGTGATTGCACCGGCGACGGGCGCGACCATCCGGACCCGCCCGGTCGGCGTCGAATGAGGTATCCGCTACCGTGGGAAATCGACTGTCTCGGATCTACACGCGCACCGGCGATGACGGCACCACCGGGCTCGCCGACGGCAGCCGGCTGGCCAAGGACTCGCTCCGAGTCGCTTCGATGGGCGATCTCGACGAACTCAACGCCAATCTCGGGGTCGTGCTCGCCGGACCGCTCCCCGATGCGGTGCGCGACACTCTCGTCGACGCGCAGCATGCGCTCTTCGACATCGGCGCGGAGCTTGCGATGCCTGATGCCGCGATCATCGACGATGGACGGGTCGAGGCACTGGAGACCGCACTCGACGCTCTCAACGCCGATTTGCCGCCGCTCAAGGAGTTCATTCTCCCGGGCGGCGGTACCGGCGCTGGCGCCGCGCACGTCGCGCGCGCGGTGTGCCGCCGGGCCGAACGCGGGATGGTCGCGCTCGGGCGGGACGAGCCCGTGAACGAGGCGAGCCGCCGATATGTCAACCGTCTGTCGGACTACCTGTTCGTCGCGGCCCGAGTACTCGCGCGAGCCGAATCGGGAGAGGTCTACTGGAGGCACGAGCGCGGCCACGGGTCGTCGACGTAACCCGGCGCCGGTGCCCGGCGCCGCCGTGGGACCCGCCTGGTATCCCAGCTCCCGATCGCCCAGGAAATGATCTCGGCGGGCGAGGCCCGGACCAGCTCGAGGGGTGGATGCTGGCCGAGAAACTCGAGCGCATCCACCAGTACCGCTCCCGGCGAATGGAACGCTATCGGGCGTGCCAGATTCTGCTTGCCGAGCTTGCGCTCCTGCGCGTCGACCGCGACGGGAAGGTGTGCGTACTCGGGTCGCGGGAGTCCGAGGGCGCGCTGAATCAGAATCTGGCGCGGGGTCGATTCGAGGAGGTCGCAACCTCGCACCACCTCGCTGATTCGTTGTTCGGCGTCGTCCACCACCGTGGCAAGGTGGTAGGCGACGACGCCGTCCGCGCGCAGCACCACGAAATCGCCCACCTCGGTTTGCAGGCACTGGGCGGTGGATCCCTGAATCGCATCCCGAAACCCGATGTTCGCGGTGCGGACGCGCATTCGAACCGAGCGAGCGGAACGTCCGCGAGGAAGGCCGTCACGGCAGGTGCCGGGATAGACGCCTCCCGCCAAGTCTCTTCGCGAGCAACCGCAATCGAATGTCCAACCCCGATCCGCGAGACGTTCCAGCGCTTCGGCGTACGCGTCCGTACGCCGACTCTGGTACATGATTTCGCCGTCCCAGTGCATTGCACATCGCTCGAGATCGCGCAGGATTGAATCCACGGCGCCGGCCACGTTGCGTGGAGTATCCAGATCCTCGATTCGCACCAGCCAGCGCCCACCGTGCCGGCGGGCGCTCACCAGACTCCCGAGCGCCGCGACCAGCGAACCGAAGTGCAACGGGCCGGTCGGTGACGGGGCGAAGCGGCCGCACACCGAAGGCACGCGGTCTGAGATCGGATCAGAGATCAAGGGGTGTGGTCCCGACAATGGAAGAACGGCGGTACCCGCGACGTCGCCGACTCGTGGGACCACGGCACGGAGATTCGCCGGCGACACGAGACCGGCGAGTCTCCAGGGATTCCGTCAAGAGGGACCAGCCTGGGTTCATGTCCCCGACCCCTCACGCTGTCGAGTCCGACGGCAGGCGAACGGACGGTGCAGCCCGGCAGTTCGCGGGCACAGTAGCGCAGAAGAGGGCGTGGTGGGTTCGGAGGCGGGAATGCGGCGAGGGGATGGCTCAGCTCATCTGCTTCTCGCGAATTTCGTCGAGAACCTTGCAGTCATAGCACAAGGTCGCGGTCGGGCGTGCCTCGAGGCGCCGTATCCCGATCTCGATTCCGCATGCTTCGCAAAATCCGTAGTCCCCGCTGTCCAGAGACCCGATGGCCTCGTCGATCTTCTTGATGAGCTTGCGTTCGCGATCACGGGTCCTGAGTTCGAGCGTGAACTCGGACTCCTGGGTCGCACGGTCGTTGGGGTCGGGGAAATTGGCCGCTTCATCCTGCATGTGGTGCAGCGTACGGTCGACTTCCTCCATGAGCTTGTGCTTCCAATCGAGCAGGATTGCTCGAAAATGGGCGGTCTGCACGTCGTTCATGTACTCCTCGCCCCGTTTCGCCTTGTAGGGCTTGAAGTCGAGCACGCCCGACACATTCAAATCGGTTGGCATCACATCCGCTCCGGACAAACACCCATTCGGTCACGTTCACAACGGCAGCGAGCGCAGCGCCCGTTCGACGGAATCACGTCGAGCGAACGGCGGGCCGGCGCCTGAACAGGGGCGGGTGTATACCCAATATTTCAACGGTGCGCAATTCGATCCGGCGACTGATCTTCGCCTCGGGCAAGGGTGGACGGATCATCGGCTCGGAGCTGCTCCACCCACATTGCGGTTGCGCCGGCCACCGCGCACGGGATGACGAGAAAGTTGAGCACCGGGACGGCCAGCGCCGCCATGACCGCACCGCCGAACCCGATCCCCAGCAGACGCCGGTCGCGAATTCGCGCCCGGAGTTCGTCGAATCCGATCCCGTGGTTCGCCATGGGATAGTCGACGTAAGTGACGACGAGCATCCAGGCGCCCACCAGCATCCAGACGAACGGCGCCACCACGTTGATCCCGGGGACGACGAACAGCAGCAGAGGAGGCAGGGAGCGGAGCGCCACGTAGAACAGCTTGCGAATTTCGGTGACGAAAGTCGGCACGAGTTCCGCGAAAAAGGTTCGCCAGCCGCCCTCGGCCGACGGTGGCGAGCGGCCGGTCATGTCGCGCTCGACTGCGGCGGCCAGGAGACCGTTGAACGGTGCCGCAATGAAGGTCGCGATGAGGTTGAACGAGTAGAAGCCGGCCATGAGTGCGGCAGCCACGAAGGTCGGCACGAGAAACCAGGCGAGGAAGTCGAGCCAGCCCGGAAGCATGTCCCTCGCGAAATCGACGAGCCAGGATGCACCGAAGACGAGGAGCGCCGTGAACCCGACGACGTTGATCAGCAAGGGAGCGATGACGTAGACCCGGATTCCCGGGCGGGTCACGATGGCGAAGCCACGTACGAAGTACACCGCCCCACTCACCGGATTGTTGCGTCTGCGCCGCGGCGGTGACGAACCTGCGGTCGAGGGCTCCGACGCCGAGTCCGTGACTCTGGTCATGGCGCTGCGAATCATTTGCAGTCTCTCGATACCCACGCTGGTGAGTCGACCGCACGCAGTGAGAGTCTGAATCGCGCAGCCGGCTTGCGGACTTGAATGCCCTTCCCGGATGTACCTTAACCGCAATCGGCGCAGCGCTCGAATCGAGGTCGCCATCCCTGCCCATGAATCCGGGTCGACCTCACCGCAGCATGAACCCGCATCGCGCAGTCGGCTCGCGGGCATGGGGCCCCGTGGATGCACCTCCGATGCCATGGGGGCAAGGCTCGAATACCGGTCCCTTCCCCCCACCTGCATCGCCGTTCGGCTCGCACCGCAGCATGAGCATGCACCGCGGATACGACTGGCGAGCGGAGGCGCCCCTCATGGATTCACCGCCGGAATGCTGTTGACGCAAAGCTCGAATCCAGGTTCCCTTCCCCTCCGGGGGAAGGGACAGGGATGGGGTGTGGGACACGAAGCGCGCGAGCGAAGCCGCCACCGAATCGGGAATCTATACGAACAACCCTTGCGTGGTTACCATTCGGCCATGCGCGCGAGCGTCGGTTTCAGGCACCCCCGCTGATGCGACTCCGCAAGATTCGACTCGCGGGTTTCAAGTCCTTCGTCGATCCCACCACCCTCGAATTCCCCGGCGACATCGTCGGTGTCGTCGGGCCGAACGGCTGCGGCAAGTCGAACGTCATCGATGCGGTTCGCTGGGTCATGGGCGAAGTTTCCGCGCGCAGTATTCGCGGTGACACCATGGCCGATGTCGTATTCAGCGGTTCCAGGTCACGCAAGCCGGTGAGCCGGGCGAGCGTCGAACTCGTCTTCGACAATCTGGAAGGGCGGGCCGGCGGTCGCTTCGCCGCGTACAACGAAATCGCCGTGCGTCGCCAGATTGTGCGCGACGGGCAGTCGTCCTACTGGTTGAACGGGACGCGGTGCCGGCGCCGTGACGTCATGGACGTGTTCCATGGCACGGGACTGGGGCCTCGCAGTTACGCGATCATCGAGCAGGGGATGATATCGCGCATCATCGAGGCCAGGCCCGACGATCTGCGCGACTTTCTCGAGGAAGCGGCTGGAATCTCCAAGTACAAGGAGCGCCGGCGCGAGACCGAGATCCGGATGCGTCACACACTCGAGAATCTCGAGCGGCTGAACGATCTGCGGGAGGAACTCGCACGCCGGCTGGCCCATCTCAGACGGCAGGCGACCCTGGCCGAGAAGTTTCGCGAACTCAAGGCGGTTCAGCGCGAGCTCGAAGCCGAACACCTGGCGCTCCAATGGCGTACCTTCGACGAGCAGGCAAACCGAAACGACCGGCGCATTGCGGATCAGCAGAACCGATTGGACGCAGCGCTCGCCGTCCAGCGGCGGGTGGAAGCGGAGCTCGAAAAGGCGCGTGTCGCACACACCGAAGCCGTGGATGCCTACAACCGGCGTTATCGCAGCGTCATCGACGCGGGAGCGGAGGTGGCGCGTACCGAGGAGTCCATTCAGGCAATTCGCCGGCGCCGGGAGGAGATCGCGGGTACGTTGCGTCAGGAGGACGAGCGCCTGGACGCGGCAAGACGCCAGATCGAGAGCGAACGAATGCAGCGCGAGGAACTCGCCGCGCAACTCGCGCGCGAGGAGCCGGCGCTCGCCGAGCTTCACGAGCAGTCTTCGGGAGCGCACCGCGAGCTGAGTCGTATCGAACTCGAAGTCCACGACTTGCAGGCGGAGTTCGAGGCGTTGAGTGAACGCGAACGCGAACCCGCGCGCACGGTGCACGCGGAACAGGCTCGTATGCAGCACCTGGAATCGAGCATCAGCGAGCTGGAGTCGCGGGTGCGAGGGCTCGAAGCCGAGCGCGGCGGGATCGACCTGGATTCGCAGGAGCGAGAGACCGTCCCCGTCCGCCGTCGGCTCGAGGCGATGGAACGGGAGTTGGAAGCGACGGAGGCAGAGCAGTCCCGCGCGCGGAACGTGGTACGGGATTTGCGGGCATCGGTGCAGGATGCGGAGAAGTCACTTCACGATGTGCGTGAAACACTCGGCCAGCATCGCGGCCGACACGCCTCGCTCGATGCGTTGCAGCAGGAAGCGCTCGGAACCGGGGAGGGAGGGCTTGGCGACTGGCTGGACGCCAGAGAGCTCGCGCATGCCGCCAGGCTCGCGCAGGCGATACGAGTCGAATCGGGTTGGGAGCGCGCGGTGGAGACGGTGCTTGGCGCACGCCTGCAGGCGGTGCGGGCCAGTGCGTTCGAGGCGGTCGCCGTCGATGCCGCGGCCACTCTCCGGAAAGGGAGACTCACGGTCGTCGACGCCGACGTTCGGGAATCGGTTGTCGCCGCCGGTGCAATCGGCCTGGCGACGTTGCGTTCGAAGATCGAGACCGACTGGCCGATTGCAGGGCTGCTCGACGGTGTGTTCTGCGCCGAGGACCTGGAAGAATCATTCAGGGTCCGCCCGCAGCTCGCACCGGGCGAGAGTGTCATCACGGGGAACGGAGTGTGGCTCGGCCCGGCCTGGCTGCATGTTCGCAGGGGCGGTGCCGAAGAGCACGGCGTACTCGAAAGGGAGCGCACACTGGAGGCGCTCGGGCGCGAGATCGCTCGCACGAGTGAGGAGGAGGGCGAGCGAGCGCACGCGGTGGGCACGCTTTCACAGGAGCTTCGCGACGCCGAGGAGGCGTCCGCCGCGGCTCAGCGCAACCTGAACGAAGGTCATCGCCGGTGTGCGGAGGTGCGTTCGGAGCTGACCGCCCGCGTCGCGGCCATGGACCGGGCGTCACAGCGCTCCGAGGAGCTTCGCGCCGAGCTGGGGGGCATCGATGTCCGGATCGGGGTCGAGCGGGAGAAGCTCGCATCGGCCCGCGAGCTCCTGAAACGCTCTTCGATCGAGCTGTCTCGTCTGACCGCCGCGCGCGTGAACTGCGAAGAACGCCGTCGCGAGCGCAGTGGGCAGCTCTCCATCGCTCGCGAACGATGGCAGCGAATGCACGACGAAGCCCACGCCCTGGCGCTGGATATCGAGGGTGCGCGTTCACGCCTCGACGCATCGGAGGAAGCGAGCGAAAGGGATCGACATCGGCTCGAAGAGCTCGAGGATCGCGTGAGGGGGCTGCGCGAGGGTCTTGAGGAAACCGAGGCGCCGCTCGCGCGGGCAACGGAGTCGCTCGACGCAAAGCTCGCCCGACGCGCCTCGCTGGAATCGGTGATGCGCGAAGCGCGGGTCGAGGCCGAGCGTGTCGAAGGAGTGGTGCGCGACGTCGACGAGGATCGGCAGCGGCAGGCGGGTGAGGTGCACAGGGAGCGCGAGGCGCTGGAGCGCCTCCGGGTCGAAAGCCAGGAGACCGTCGTACTGCGCAAGGCCGTGGAGGAGCGCCTCGACGCGTCCGGGCAGGTGCTCGATGCCTTGCTCGCGAGGGTCGGAGCCGAGGCGGAAGTCAGCGCGTGGGCGGAAAGGCTCGAAGCGCTGGAAAAGCGAATTGCGCGCCTGGGCCCGATCAATCTCGCCGCAATCGAGGAGCACGAGCAGCAGGCGGAGCGCAAGCGATACCTGGATGATCAGCATGCCGACCTCGAAGAGGCGCTCGCCACACTCGATTCCGCCATCCAGAAAATCGACCGCGAGACCCGTACCCGATTCCGTGAGACCTTCGAGCGCGTCAACGAAGGCCTCGGAACGATGTTCCCGCGCCTGTTCGCAGGCGGCAGTGCGTCGTTGCAGCTCACGAGCGAGGACGTGCTCGGAGCCGGCGTCACGGTGATGGCCCGGCCGCCGGGCAAACGCAACACCAGCATCAGTCAGTTGTCGGGGGGCGAGAAGGCACTCACCGCACTTGCGCTGGTCTTCGCGATCTTCGGGTTGAACCCCGCGCCATTCTGTCTTCTCGACGAGGTCGATGCACCGCTCGACGACGCGAACATCGGAAGATTCCGGGACTTGATCGAGGAGATCGCCAAGCGCGTCCAGCTCGTGCTGGTGACGCACAACAAGATTACGATGGAGAGCGCCGAGCAGCTCGTTGGAATCACCATGAACGAGCCGGGCGTTTCGCGCCTGGTCGCGGTGGATGTGGAGGAGGCGCTCGAGATGGTGCAGGCGTGAGTGCTTTCGCTCGGATTCGGGACGACGAGGTGGCCGCGTGCTCCAGTGTCCGGCGTTGCCCCCGAGTGGCCGAATCGGAATCTCCCGCGCGAGTCGCCGACGCGCGACGGGAATTTCGCGAGTTCGACTTGCCACGGCGCGCCGCGAATTGCAGGGGAGAGTGACGGTTGGACGACCTACGTCTCGCATTGCTGATAGCCGGAGTCGTCGTGGTGGCGGTGGTATACGCGTTCGCCAGGACGGCGCGCCGCAGGGCCGCGCGGAAGAGGGAGGATCTGAACCTCGATGCGTGGGATTCGCAGGACGCGGTCGTATCCGATTCCGAGGAGAGCGGGTGGACCGCGTCCGGTTCGACTGGAGACGAGGCTCACGCAGACACCGATGTACGCGATCTCGGCGGAGTATTCACACCGACGCGGGAGACCTCGAACGCGGAGGTGTCGGTCGATGTCAGCATTCTCGCCGGACTGCGGGCCACGTACGAGAGCACCATGGACGGCACGATCGAGGAATCCGTCCTGTCCGAACCGTCGCCGGAGACTGATGTCGGCGAGTCCCCTTTGGACGTGGACCGGGCCGCCGAGGATTGCGACGAAGGCCCCGCGGATGCGGACCGTTCCACCGCGGGTACGGGCCGCGGCGCCGAGGAACCGATTTCGATCGACATGACGCGTCCACTCGTCTACCTCACCCTGGTCGCGAAGCAGGAACACGTTTCTGGCCGAGTCGTGCTGGATGCACTCGGTGCAGAAGGATTCCGCCCGGGCCTGATGCGGCTCTACTACTGGCGCTCCGATGCGGAGCCGTCCATCAGGTTCGGGGTAGCCAACATGGTCGAGCCCGGGATACTCGACCCGAACGAGCTGCCCGGCATGGAGACACCGGGGCTCGTGACATTCATGAGCGTGCCGCAGGACTCCGCGTCCGCGTTCAGGATTCTGGACTCGATGGTCGCGGTCAGCCGCCGGCTTGCGCGCCGAATGGACGCGACGCTGTGCGACGAGACTCGCAGCACGTTGACCGCTCAGGCCGAGAATCACCTTCGGGAGTCCGTCGCCGACATCCTGCGTCGGGATCGGACCTGAACGCTCGCACGGTCATGGAGTCGGGAAACGCCGCCGCGCGGGTCGTCGCGTTGCGCGATGCGATCCGCAACCACGATTACCGGTACTACGTCCTCGACGATCCGGAGATTCCGGACCGAGAGTACGACCGGCTCATGCGCGAGTTGGAGCGGATCGAGGCAGAGCGCCCCGACCTCCTCACCCCCGACTCGCCGACGCAGCGTGTCGGTGCCACGCCGTCGGAGTCGTTTGCCGAGGCGGTGCACCATGTCCAGATGCTCTCTCTCGCCAACGCCTTCGACGAGGACGAGGTGCGGGCGTTCGATCGACGGATCCGGGAGCGGCTCGGCGAAGAAGAGGACGGCGGATTCACGCCCGACTATGCCGGCGAGGCCAAGATCGACGGCGTGGCGATCAGCCTCGTGTACGAGGACGGGAAGCTCGTGCGCGGCGCGACCCGCGGCGACGGGGTCCGCGGGGAGGACGTCACCGCGAACGTGCGCACCATCAGGGCGATTCCCCTGAAGCTTCTCGGTCCGGCGCCTCCCGCGCTGATCGAGGTTCGGGGCGAGATCTTCATGACCCGGAGAGGGTTCGACGAGATGAACGAGGCGCAGCGCGCGCGCGGTGAGCGGACGTACGCGAATCCCCGCAACGCGGCGGCCGGCGCGCTGCGGCAGCTCGACCCGCGGGTGACGGCCTCCCGGCCGCTGAGCCTGTACTGCTACGGCACCGGTCTGGTCAGCGAGGACGCGGTGCTGCCGCACCGGCACGGCGACATGCTCGAGATGCTGTCGGCCTGGGGACTGCCGGTGTCGCCGCACACGCGGGTGCTCGACGATGTCGATGCATGCCTCGCGTACCACGCCGAAATCGGGCGCCGGCGCGATTCACTCGGTCACGACATCGACGGCGTGGTGTTCAAGCTGAATGACATGCGGATGCGCGAGATCATCGGCCAGGTATCGCGGGCGCCGCGGTGGGCAGTCGCGTACAAGTTCCCGGCCGAGGAGGCGCTCACCAGTGTCGCCGGAATCGACGTGCAGGTCGGCCGTA
>JAJDUQ010000187.1 GCA_022826505.1 Gammaproteobacteria bacterium | reverse complement strand
CCAGTGGCCATCCCAAAAGTGATCGGCATGGAACTGGAATCAGTGACCGGCATCGACTGGAATGGGTGATCGGCTTGGAATGGAATCAGTGATCGGTTTGGGCTGGAATGGGTGATCGGTTTCGACCGGAATACGCAACCTTCAGGAGTTCACGGCCAGCCGTCGTGAAGGCTGCTCCAGCAACGCGTACGGACTTCACCCCCATTTCTTCCGAGGTACCAACCAAGACCCATCTTCTGCCTTGGTGTCGAAACGGTAGTTGCGTGTTGGGTGGGATACGCACCCCGGGGTTCGCGTCATGTATCGGCCCATACGGCATCTGGCATGAGTAGTCGGGGTGCAGGAGTCCGTTTTCCGTCAGCAGGGTCAGCACGTCGAAGGACAACCCCACGTCCTTCAAGCAATTGTCGCCGAGCCTCCCATCCACTGCGGGAATCCTGGCGTCACCGGGGTCTCGCGACATGCAGACGGACGCAGCACGGCGGAACCTCGCCGCTGTTGCAGTGCTGATCGTCCCGAGTACGCGCAGCGTCTGCACGGAAAACGTCCCCGGCTGCCGAACTTCGCCTTCGAGCACACGGACGAAGGCCTCGCGCATCTCGCCAGCGCTTCGGTCAGCAGCCTCTCGCCTGTAGACATCGAACCACTCGTCGTCGGAGGCGGCATCGGACGTCTTGGCCTCCGCAGTCGGACCAGTGTTCGGCTTTCCATCCTGGGCTATCCGACCAAGCGCGTCCGCGACCAGTGTGTCGATGGCCTCCTGCCTGCTCACCATCTCGTGCGCGACCGACGGCGGGAGGCCGGAGCGCTCGACGACGGTCCTGATAGCCACGGCCTGGTTTCGTGTCCGGTACAGGCGCAGGCGGGACACCAGCGCGTCGAATGCGGCTTCAGCCACGTCACCGAGCAACCGGTCGCGCACCTTGCGAAGGTTGCGGAATTTGGGCAAGAACGGCCCAATCGCCTTGCCCAAGTTGGCGAGATTCTCCGCCCAGTTGTCGTCCGATTGAGTGTCGTCATCCATCGCAAGCAGCTCTCACTGATCAGGAGACAGAAAGGCGATCAAGGTCGAGACGGTCGCTCTCCACATAATCACGGGCCGTCATGTCATCCAAGCGGCAGGCAATGGGCGACTCGAGTCGGAACCGGCCGGTATGGTCGAAGAGTGCCAGCCACTGGTCGACAAATGACGACCAATCGGCCGGAGTGTCCACCGGGTCGGCATCCTTGATGAACCACCAGCTCAGGCGGATTTCACCGTCGTCCCACGATGGCGCGGCGCGCACGCGGATTTCGCGAAGCGCTCGAAGATGGGCCCCCTCGTCGGTCTGCCTGTTGTGCTTGTCGGTCAGATGCTCCTGAAATCTCCGGGCCGCGGCGACGAAGTCATCGGGAAAGGCGAATCGCGATCTCTTGCGAGCCAGGGCGCGAGCGAAGTCCCGCAGGTCATCGTCAGTCTCCCAGCCGGAAATGCGGGTCCATCCGGCGACGATGGCCTTTTCGACGGTCATGGTGCGGTCGAGATCGGCGACGAGGCGTTCGCCGACGGTGGCAGGAACATACGCGAAGGCGGGTCGTTTGAGCCGGCGGATCTCTTCGACCCATCGCCCCGGCACCTCGATCAGAGGTGCGACCTCGACAAATGGCCGGTTGCGACAGCCGCGAACGACATCGCAAGTCTGGCTGAGCATCACCACGCCGCGCACTTCGTCCAGCACGGGCGTGGGTCCAGCCTCGATGGCCTCGCGGTCGTGCGCGAGCTCCTCGGCTACCTGGGTAGAAGCAGGGCTGTGCGGACGGGACAGATCGGCGAAATGCAGAAACTCCAGGCCGACGTCCAGAGAGACATCTCCCTGACGCCACGCCTGGAGAGTTTGGTCGATCGTTCGTTCGTCCTCTTCCGACAAAGGCATGAAGCGTTAGCCTGTCGTCGTGGGCGTCCGCCTGGCGCGGACGGCGCGGGCCCTGGCCGGGACGTCGGGCCGTTCCTGCTCGGCCCCCAACAGAAGCGCTGGCGCTTGCGGCCGGCGGGCGTCCCGGGCTGCGCGGGAAAGGGGGACACGGTGAGGCTCGGGCGCCGAGACGCCCGCAACGCGGCCCATGGCTTCGTCGAAACGGCCGTCCTTCAAGAGGTCGAGCGCGGAAACTCCCATGGCTTGGTCAACGGTCAGGAGCAAGGCGCGGGTGCTGACTTGGTCGCCCCGGTCGAGGTGGCGGACAGCCGCCAGCATCCTGCGGATCATTCGTTCGTGACTGGCAGTAACGGGCTTGCCGTTCGCCCAATGATGGACGCTTCGACGCGAGACATCGAACAGGTCGCCGAGTTCTTCCCACGTCAGACCGGACCGGCGGCGAATTTCCATGATGGCCTCGGCCGTGGATTGCGCCGGAACGTGCTCGATTTGACCGGTCGGGCCGGCGGCGGTCCGCTCGGAGCACAGCGCGACTGTCGTCCCCATCGCCATCGAGCCCTGGGCGTAGGTGCTGGCCGTCGCCGACCCTGGAAGGGTGGTAGCAATCAACGCGACGGCAAAGGTGGTGTCCAGGCCAGCGCGATACATGCAGCCAACGGCAGAAGTGCGGGTGTCCGGTGTCTCACGTAATGCCGTCGCGGTCATGGCTCACCTCCGTAGAACCTCAGGAACTCCTCCGTCACCATTTGGCGAAAGAGCCAATAGAGACACTCGGCAAAGCCCATCGCGGTTTTCAGCAATTGCTCACTCGCGAAGGGTAGCGACTCCGTCGTGAACATATCCAAGTCAAGAATCCAGCTCGGCTTGGCGATCGGTTCGAGGGCATGGGGGTCGTAGGTCGCGTTCTCGGGCAACTGCCCCCAACGTCCCTGGATGCGGGCACCGTCCTGAGCCAGGAACTGCGCCTCGGTCATCAGGTGGATGAGGGATTCTCTCAGCGCGGGGCGTGGGTTTTCCGGAGGCCGGACAATGCCGAGAACCTCCGGGTGGATCAGATCACCGACACGACTGATCGCTTCGTCGGTGAGCCGGTCGATGTAGCGTAATCCAAGACGACTTGCTGACGCGGGCTTGAACGCCTGCTCGACCGCGGAAACGACAACGCCAAGACGGTTGAGAAAATCGTTCCGGCTGTCGTAGGAAGAGGTTTCGAGGGCTACGAAGTCCACCCCCAAGGACACCCGCCAGCGGGCGTTCTTCTCCCGATCGGCGAGGCGCCAGACGAGGCCTTGGTGAAAGTTCGGGGTTTCGCCGCCGGTCAGCTCGATGCTGTGAACCTGCTCCTGGCTGAGATTCGGATAGGTCTCGCGCAACGCCTCCTGCACGACAGCGACCTTGTCGGGGACGCGAATGGCCAGGATGGGCGGGAAGCGCGCCTGCGCGATGACGCGCGCCAAGGGTGCCCGAGCCAGGGGCACCTCCGGTGTCGACGTGGGATTCAACGGTCGCGGTTCAATCATGTCGTAGCCCTCTCTACGTCTTGACTATATGTGAACCATTGTGTGAAGCGAAACCCCTTGAAAGATGCGTTCCATTGCACTACGGTGTGAAGTATTCTGTGAAACAGAGCTCTGTGAAGCTCCGAAGTCCATGGGGTGACTTAGCCGCAGATTTCGAACAGAGGAGGGGACAAGGTGACCGGCCTAAACGTCAATTGGGAGCAGATCGGCAACATCCTGGTCCTTCTGTTTGTCATCTCGCTCGTCTTCGAGACGGCGCTGACGCCGATCTTCAACTGGCGGTTCTTCGCCAAGTATTGCGAGGGGAAGGGGATCAAGACCCCGATCACAATCGCTGCGGCGGTGGCCCTACTGTGGGGTTACGACATCGACATCTTCAAGCATGTCATCGACGCCTTCGCCGGCACGGGTGCGACAGAATCATCGAGCAATTTCATCGGTCGGGTCATGACCGGACTCTTGGTCGCCGGCGGCAGCGGCGCCATTTTCAACATCTTCACCAAGCTCGGCCTTCGCAGCCCCGACAAGCTTGCCGCGAAGGCTGCACAGACGCGGGCGCGACCGGGGCCGCCAGCGCAAAACGATTGACTCCGGGCCCGCGCATGCAAAACGTTGGATGCCATCCCGTCAGTTGGTTTCGCCGACGGAACAGTCGCCTTCGTCGGCGAGCGACAGTTCGCTCACCCGGGCGGTCCGAGCTTGCCTGTATGGCCGGTCACCCGCCAGATCGCGAACCGCCAAGGGCGCGAGCTGATGTGCACCGTCGGCCTCACCGGCCCCCGGCCTGCCCCCCGAGGTCTGCGCCACCGCCCCGGCGGTTGCCTGCAACTCCTTGCTCGTAGCGCTTTGTCGAACACAAGCCTGCAGCATGGCGACTCCTCTGGCACCCAGCCCGACTTGCACCCCCATGGCCTTGGGCTTGGCCCGCTTGCCCCCCTACTTGCACCCTACGGCCTCCTGCTTGGCCCCCCCCTGATTCTCCTCTTGCACCCCAGCCTGCTCCTGCACGGCGCCTGATTCCGACCACCGGCCAACTTGCCCGACGAGCTGCTCCGGGACTCGCCCGATCACTCTATTCGGAGGCGTTGGTTGTCGAATCGTCGTAACGAAACCATCGGTGACGGCGAACTCGGGCTTCAGCCATACCGACGTCGACACAACGGTGAGTCATGTCCAGCGTTCCCGTTCCCATGCGTTCGTTACTCGTCCCTCATGCCCCCGGCTCCGGATGCTCCTGCCGGAAGGTGCGGTAGCGCTTCGCAATCTCCGGCAGATCGTCGTCGAGGATTCGCTCCTTGCGCCGGAGCGTACGCGTCACGTTGCGACCGCCTACGGCGATAATCTCCACTTGGTCGACATCCCGGGTGATCTCCTCACCCTCGGGTGAACGCTTGTAGAGCGTGTTGCCTCGGCGGTCGAAGCCGACCTTCTCGGCGACGGCCATGAAGATCGAGTAGTCCGCCGCGCCGCCGATCGCCTCGCGAGCGATTACGTTATCCGGCTTCTTCTTCAGGAACAGGAGGCTGGTGAGGATGTTGACGTTGGCCTCCACGATGAAGGTTTCAACCGGCAGGTCCACGCTGGCGAGCACCCAGGCGTGGCGCAGGATCCACCAGCGGATGTACTCCGCGGCCGGGTTGCCCAGGATGCCGTCGGGCAGGACGATGCCCATGCGTCCACCGGGCTTGAGCCAATCGAGGCAGCGCTCGATGAACAGGATCTCAGGGGCGACGCTGCCCTGAAGCCGGGGAGTCTTTCGAAAGCCGCCGTCCTCCGCCCGTTCCCAGACGTGAGCGAGATCGAAGGGCCGGAGGATGTTTTCGTCGGTGATCGGAATGGTGGATCCGAATGGCGGATTGGTCATCGCCACGTCGACCGACCCGAGTCGGGCCACTCTGCGGGCCGACTTGACGCCGTCCAGGTGCCCTTCCGGGAACTCGAGCGAATTGAGGTGGTAGAGGTGACCCTTGCCGTCGCCGGCCATCACCATGTTCATCTGGCTCGCCCGAATCAGGAACGGGTCGAAGTCGCAGCCGAACACCTGCTTCGCGGCATAGCGTCGCAAGCGCTTGTTCAGCGACTCGAACTCCTCGGAGGTCTCCGTCTCGGCGCTGATACGCTCCTCCTCGCGCAACCTGTCCATCCGGTGGGCGAGTGCCGCTACCAGAAAGCCGCCGGTACCACACGCCGGATCGAGCAACCGTTCGTCTTCCTTCGGGTCGAGGATCTCGACCACGAGCCGGATTGCACCGCGTGGGGTGAAGTACTGGCCCCGGTCGCCGCGCAAGTTGGTGCCAACGATCTCCTGGTAGGCGGCACCCTTGGCGTCCACGTCGATGCGGGAGAACTCGTACTTCGACAGCTCGGAGATCATGAAGGCGAGAGCGCGATCGGAGAGACTGATCTCCTCGCCTCCGCTGAAGATGGCCTTGTACTCCTGCTTCACCTCGCCGAAGAGCGGTTGGATGCGCTTCCTGATCGCCCTGCGGCCGGCATCCGTGAACTGCTCCTTCGGCCCGGCCCAGAAACGACGGGAGTCCCTGCGCGTTCGCTCGTCGTACATCTTGCAGAAGATGAGGTAGAGAAACTGCCAGAACGCCGCATCCTTCGGCATGCCTTCGTTGCCGTGGATGAAGTTGTGGCAGCGGCGAAACGCGGTGCGCAGCATCTCCGGGTCGGCGCGGCGCGCGCGGGCCCGTGACCGCACGTTGCGGTCGTCGATGGACTCGTCGGCGGGAGGCCAGTCGCCAATCGGTTCGGCATCGACCTGGAACTTCGTTGCCTTCTTCCGGAGAAAGAAGAACTCCAGACCGTTGGTCCACAGCGCGTACCGGCAGGCGTCGATTTCCTCGAAGAACGGCTTGACCTCGGCGAGGTCCTGCGCCGCCTGGTCGTAGTCGCGCATCTTCACCGCGCCTCGCTTGTTCTGCTTCGGCTCGGGGCGACAGACCACCACGCGCTGGATGTGCTCGGGCGTATGCGATTCGCCGGCCGCGAAGATCGCGATGTCCACGCGCCGCCGACGGCCTCCGATCCGAACCGAGAAGTCGGCCGCCATGTCCTCCACGGAAATGCCGTACTCGTGAAACAGGGCGCGGGCGATCCGCTGACGCACCAGCTCCTTGGGTGTCTCCTTGACCTCCTTCGTGCCGGAGATGAAGTCGAGGGTGAAGCCGTCGCGAACGACGTCCTGGTTGGCTTCGACCTCGTTGTCGGTGCGTTCGGGCGCCGCGACAGTGGCGACGCCGACGCCGTTTTCGCCACGTTTTCGCCGGTTCTTCGTCTTCGCCGGAGTCCTTCTGGGCATTGGGTCCCTCCTCGATGGCTTCGTTCTGCCGCTGGACCAATGCACCGACGGGTGTCGTTGCGGCTGGCGAGATGCTGTCACGGATCTCGACTGCAGGGTCCTCACTCCTCGAGCGGGGATACAGCTATCCCGTTCCGTTACCGCTCACAGCCGGAGTGGACATCCCGGACGCGACTCTCTCGCCCCATGTCGCGGGGGTAATGCCGCAAGAATATCCAAAGTCGATGCGTCGTGCGGTCCGATCGGATGGACTTGACCTGCGGCTTCAAGTTTCGTTACCTGTTGCGCAACTCTAAACACACCCTGGATGGAAGCGAACGATGACCCGGAACTTCGGTGAAACGATTCGGGAGATGCGCGAAGCGCAGGTGATGGGCCTACGCGCGGCGGCACAACGCCTCGGGATTTCGCCCGCGTACCTCAGCCGCATCGAGCGCGGGAGGGAGCGCCCACCCAAACCTGAGCTCGTCAAGCGGATAGCGACGCTGCTCGGCGGCGATCCCGATCTGCTGTTCCGGCTCGCGGAGAGCACCGATCCCGACCTTGCCGACTACATTCACCTCACGCCGAACGTTTCCGAATTCTTGCGTACGGCGAAGGCCATGGACCTGACTTCCGAAGACTTCGAGGTGCTGATTGAAGAGGTCAAGCGGCGCAGGCCTTCGGAGGCCGCTACGACGAGAGAGAGCCTGTCTGGAGGGGGATCGCGATAGGCGCATTGCGAAACACACGCGTATCTGCCTCGGTGCGCCGCGACTCCCGTGTCCCCTGCGGAATCTGCTCAGGGGGTGCCGGAGAAAAACCGGTTCGGCGGGCGCGGCAGGCCCAGGTTCTCCCGCAGCGTCGCGCCTTCGTACTCGGTTCGCAGGATGCCGCGGCGCTGAAGCTCCGGGACGACTCTCTCGACAAAGTCCTCGAGACCCGCCGGCAGATAGGGAAACATCACGATGAATCCGTCGCAGGCGCCGGTGGTCAGCCACTCCTCCATTTCGTCCGCGATCGTTTCCGGGGTCCCGAGGATGGAAGGACCACCGAATCCGCCCAGGCGCTGCGCGACCTGGCGGACGGTCAGGTTCTCGCGCCGAGCCAGCGCGTACGCGCGCTGGCGGCCGCTCCGGCTCTGATTGCTCTCCGGCACATCGGGTAGCGGGCCGTCCGGGTCGAACTTCGACGCGTCGTGGCCGAGTGCGATGGACAGGGCGGCAATCGCACTGTCCGAATTGACGAGGCTGTCCAGGTGGGACCGCCTCTCGCGCGCCTCCTCGACGCTGTCGGCGACCACCACCAGCGCTGCCGGCAGAATCTTCATGTGGGACGGATTGCGGCCGCAGCGCTCCATCCGACTCCGGATGTCGGCGCAGAACGCCTGCCCGGCCTCACGGGTCACCGCGACGGTGAAGATCAGCTCGGCTGTCTCCGCCGCGAGCTGCCGGCCCGCATCCGATGCGCCGGCCTGCACGATGACCGGCCAGCCCTGCACGGGCCGGGCGACGTTCAGCGGACCGCGCACCGAGAAGAACTCGCCCTCGTGGTCGAGCACGTGCAGCTTCGCGGGATCGAAGAAGTCGCCGCTTTTCTGGTCGCGGATGAACGCGTCGTCGGCCCAGCTATCCCACAGTCCGGTGACCACGTCGACGAACTCCCGGGCGCGGCGGTAGCGTTCCCCGTGCTCCATCTCGTCACTCATCCCGAAGTTGAGCGCCGCCTCCGGGTTGGAGGTGGTGACCACGTTCCAGCCGGCCCGGCCGCCGCTGATGTGATCGAGGGAGGCAAATCGGCGGGCGATGAGATAGGGGGGCTCGAACGTGGTCGACGCAGTGGCGATGAGGCCGAGGTACCGCGTGACCATGGACAGGGCGGGAAGCAGGGTGAGCGGATCGAACGAGGTGACGGTGGCGCTGCGCTTCAGCGCGTCCATCGGCATGTTGAGCACGGCCAGGTGGTCCGCCATGAAAAAGGCGTCGAAGCAGCCTCGCTCCAGGGTCCTGGCGAACGAGACGAGGTGCTGGAGATTGAAGTTCGCGTCCGGGTAGCTGCCCGGATAGCGCCACCACGCGGTATGGATGCTGACCGGGCGCATGAAGGCGCCGAGATGCATGCGTCGCCTGATGGTCACGTGCGTCTCCGGTCGTCGATGCGTACGGTGGGGGGAGTCACCGATTTCACCGACCGGCCACCCGGTTCCCAGTGCATCCGGCGCGACGACGTGTGCGCGAACGAACCGTGAGATTCACGCGGGCTCCGAGGGTCCGGCGGCGGTGTCCTCAGGGCAGGCCGGGCCCTTCCTTGTCCAGAAAGTGCCCGTGGTGGTGCTCGACGCCCTCGGGCAGCGCCGACCACGCCTGGGACGATCGCACGAAGATGTACCGGAACCACTGCCGATCGGGGGCCAGCCAGCTCGGGTCGTCGAACGTGCCGGCATCGATGGCATGGGCATCGGGGCGCAGCTCCTGGAGGAAGCCGATGTTGGTGCCGCAGTTGGGGCAGAACTCCAGATCCAGCCACCGGCCGGATTCGTCGGAAATGGATCGATAGTGGTTGAGATGACCGGAGACGAGCTCGAACTGTGCCTTGGTGAACTTCGGAATGACCGCGAAACCGCTCCCGGTCCGGCGCTGGCACCAGTTGCAGTGGCACACGATGACATTGGCGGGCTGACCGGTGGTGCGAAAACGGACCGCACCGCAGACGCAGCCTCCTTCGTGGATTTCGTCGACTGCGTCCGTGGTGGCCGAGCCGGCGGGTTCAGTCGTTTCCATGCGGTTGTTCCTCCTCCGGGATGTGCTCGCTTTTCCGGCGACGATCGCTGGCTGCCCGCCGAGAATAATTCCATGCGGCATTGTGGTGAATCAAGCGCCTTGTCCAATGAGAAGTGAGCCTGAAGGGAGGCTTTGAATCCAGCGACAGATGAGCCTGTAGCGGTGCGGGTCCGGAGAGCATTTGGAGGATGATCGTGACGCTACGGACACGACGGATTCAGACCCTGGAGCAGGTGAGACGCGTCGCCGCCGCACGTGAGAGACCGTCGGCCGCGAATCGTTCGAAGGCCACCATGCGGGTTCGGACGCGTCCGTAGCCGCATGGGCGGGTCCGGTCTCCAGGCCGGAATTTCCCGGATTCACGGCCGTGGACGCGGGGGAGGCCGCCTTGTCAGTCCGCAGACTTGGCCTTGGCCAGGGACGAGGACGCGTCGCCGACCGCCGGTGGGGAGGCTGATGCTCGCAGCAGCAGGAGCGCGGGTCCGTCGCGCCGGAGAATCGGTGCGAGCAGGGGATCCTGGTGGAGACGATCCCGTACCGTGACGTCGGTCACCCATCGGGCGTGGCTCCTGGCCTGCTCGTGAAGGCCGGCGTGGACGTAGAGCTCCAGGATGTGGCCGAGGGAGGCGCTGCGCGTGTACTCGTTGTCGAGCGATGCGGCGGCGTCGAGCAGCGCTTCGATGTCCTGCGCGAGGGTGGTCGAACCGGGCGCTCGGCGCTCCGCCGCCGCACGCACCGCAAGATCGGCGCAGAGCTGCCGCAGTGTCCCGAGATGCTCCAGATCGGGCGTGTCCAGCGCCGCCTGCAGCGCCTCCACGGAACGCTGCTCGGCCTGCATCCGCTCGAACCGCTCCGTGACTTGCCGTAACAGCCGGATCCGTCGCTCGGTGCGCGCAATCTTGCGGCGCGTGGTGCTGGCAGGAGAGAAATGGTGCTGGACAACGGCCGGTCCGCCGAACGCCAGGGCGACCAGTACGAACCACTCACCGAATTCAGCCAACCATTCCAATGGAACAGCCCTCCTCGACCCGAATCGAATCGCTTGTCCGCCGGGCGATGCCAACCGTGGGGCCGGCAGACTAGCAGGAGCCCCTTGCCCGGACGTGCGCCCTGGGGCTCGGCCTTCGTAGGCCTGGCGCCCGTTACGACAGGAGCCGAGGACACCACCGACGGACCCTGATTCGAGGCGAATGGAACCCGAGCGCGCTTCGCGTGCGCCGTCAAGGGGGAGAGAAACGAGTGCCGGTGCTCAT
This sequence comes from Gammaproteobacteria bacterium, assembly GCA_022826505.1. GTDB lineage: Bacteria > Pseudomonadota > Gammaproteobacteria > HK1 > HK1 > HK1. The sequence continues at coordinate 4,955 of JAJDUQ010000187.1, read as the reverse complement.
CTGGTGCGCGCCCTGGAGCCCTCGCGGGTGTCGGGGCGCGTGATCGTGATCCTGACCCTCGACTACGCGGCTGTCATGGGCGGCACGCGCGTTTCGCCCATCGACGGAGTCAACATGAACCGGGCGTTAGTCGATACGCTCGCCGTGCCGGTGCGCGGTGGCGGTCCCGCGGTCGACGGCGAGCCCGAGGAAGTCGATCCGTACGCCGGGGGCATGACTGCGGGAAACGGTCCCGAATGACACGGTTTTCGTGTTACGCTTTTTTCGTGTCCTGCAATTCCGAGAATTTCCCGATGAAGAACATTACAGTCACATTGCCCGAGGATCTCGCCCGATGGGTCCGGATTCGGGCCGCGGAGAACGAGCGCAGCGTCTCGAGATGGTTGGCCGAGCTCCTCGAAGGCATGCGCCGCCAGGACGACGGATACGCGATCGCGATGAAACAGTTTCTGGCAGTCGAGCCGCGCCGGATGGAGTGGATCGACGGCCGCAAGCCAACGCGGGAGGAGCTGCATGACCGGGCCGGTCTTCGTTGATACCAACGTGATCGTGTACCGGTACGACACCCGTGTGCCGGCGAAGCAGTCTCGCGCCGACGACTGGTTGAAGCTGGTCTGGAGCAGCCGTTCAGGCCGCCTGAGCTTCCAGGTCTTGCAGGAGTTCTACGCCACGACCACACGCGAGCTGAGACCGGCGATGGCTGCAGTGGAGGCACAGCGCATTGTCCGTGGTCTGGCGGCGTGGCGACCGGTTCCCATCGACCTGCCGGTTCTCGAACGCGCTTGGTTCCTCGAGGAGCGGTTCGCCTTGTCCTGGTGGGACGCGCTCATCGTTTCGGCCGCGCAGGGGTGCGAGTGCCGCGTGCTGCTGACCGAGGATCTGCAACACGGCCAGGAGTTCGACATGGTCCAGGTGATCGATCCTTTCGCGTTTACCGACAGGACGCCGCGGCAGATCCTGGACGCCCTGTCATAGTCGGCTACCGGTCCCGAATTCAATCTGCCGTCCCGTCGCAGGCATCTACTTCCACCCGCCTCCCGCGCGTCGCCTGCCGCCAGGCGGCGAAGACGGTGTAGAGCGCCGCGACCGCGATCAGCGCGGCGGGGAAGCCGGGTGGGCCGAAACAGTCCATCGCGGCGCCGGCGAGGACCGGCCCCGCAAATCCGCCCAGGCCGAACAGGAGCGCGAACACCGCGTTGGCGGCCACCAGCTCGACATCGCGGAAGCGCTCGCCCGGGAGCGTCAGCCCGACGATGAATGTCCCGCTGCCGGTGTCGTCGATGCCGAAGTAGCCGGCAGTACAGGTCAGCGTGAGCGATTGGAACGATCCAGTCTGGAAGCGTCCAGTGGGATCGATGGCGGTGCTGCCCATGCGATGGGGAGGTATGTCGAATGGAGCATCTCCAATTCCCTGCGGCAGGGCGGGGAAAGCTGTTGCGCGGGTTCCGTCCGTCAAGGCAGGGCCGCCAATCCCGACATACAATGCCCCCGACAACGTCACCTCGGAAGCGACGCCGCCGCAGCCCGTCGCCCTGTCGCCCCTTGGACTTCGACCACGACACCCTCGATCACCTCCGCCGGCACCATCCCGCATGGCGCCTGCTGCGATCGGATCACGCGGCGCTGATTGCGAGCTTTCTCCAGCGCACGTTCATCGCCCCCAACGAGCGCGTGCTCGCGCAGAGCGACTTGGCCGAGGCGCTCGAAGACACCTTGTTCGCGCTGCGCGAGCGCCTCGGGCCGGAGGCGTTTCCGAGGTCCGCGCTCGACTATCTGAACGACTGGGCGAGCCCGGAGCGGGGATGGCTGCGCAAGTTCTACCGGCACGATTCCGACGAGCCGCAGTTCGACCTGACCCCGGCCACCGAGAAGGCGGTCGCGTGGCTGGTGTCGCTGACCGAGCGGAGCTTCGTCGGCACCGAATCGCGGCTCCTCACCCTGTTCGAGCTGCTCCGGCAGATTTGCGAGGGCACGGAGACCGACCCCGAGGCGCGGGCCGCGGAGCTTCGCCGGCGCAGGGACGCAATCGACGCCGAGATCGAGCGCGCGCGCTCCGGCGACCTCCCGTTGCTGGACGATACCGCGCTCAAGGACCGCTTCCAGCAGTTCATGCAGACGGCGCGGGACCTCCTCACCGATTTTCGCGAGGTCGAGCAGAACTTCCGGTCGCTGGACCGCGAGGTGCGCGAGCGCATCACGCTCTGGGAGGGTTCCAGGGGAGCACTGCTCGAGGACATCATGACCGAGCGCGACGCCATCGGAGACTCCGACCAGGGGCGGAGCTTTCGCGCTTTCTGGGACTTCCTGATGTCGAGCGCCCGGCAGGAAGAGCTGACGCAACTCCTCGAACGGGTGCTGGACCTGCCCCCCGTCACCGAAATGAACCCGGACGCCCGAACCCGGCGCGTGCACTACGACTGGCTGGAAGCAGGGGAGCACACCCAGCGCACCGTGGCCCTGCTCTCGCACCAGCTTCGGCGATTCCTCGACGACCGGGCGTGGCTGGAAAACCGCCGCATCATGGACCTCCTGCATGGAATCGAGTCCAGGGCCCTGGCGCTGCGCGACACCCCGCCGTCCGGAACGGTCATGCACATGGCCGGGACTGCGGCCGACATCCGCCTGCCGATGGAACGGCCCCTGTACCGGCCGCCCGTCAAGCCGCTCATCGCGGACGTCGAGCTGGAGTCGGGAGACGCCGAGCTGGATACGGCCGCGCTGTTCTCCCAGGTGGTGGTCGACAGGGCGAGGTTGGAGCGGCAGGTCCGGCGCGCCCTGCAGGAACGTTCACAGGTAACGCTGCGGGAGGTCTGCGAGCTGCATCCCCTGGAGCAGGGGCTGGCCGAGCTGGTGGCGTACCTTCAGCTCGCCGGTGAAGGGTTCGAAGCGACGGTGGACGAGACCGTGGTGGACAGCGTCTCCTGGCGGAGCGCCGGCGCGGACGATGCACCGGTGCTCCGCCGGGCGCGGGTGCCGCGGGTGATCTTCGTGAGATGACCATGGCCGATGCACCCGCCGGCGGCACCCCCGCCCCGCCCGACGCGCTCCCCTCCCTCGCCATCCCCCTGCTCAAGGGGGTCCTGTACCAGGAGAGCGATCCCGCCCTGTGGAGCACCCTGCTCGAATGGCAGGCCCGCGTGCGGGACTACGTGGCGGTGCTGGGTCTGGAGCTGATGCTAGATGAGGCCGAGGGCTACGCCTTCCTGCGCTCCCGTCCCGAGGCTGAGGACGCGCCGGACGTGGGGCTCCGGCCGCCGCGCCTCGTCGCGCGACGGCCGCTCTCGTTCCACGTCAGCCTGATCCTGGCCCTGCTGCGCAAGAAGCTCGCGGAGCTAGACGCGGGCGGCGGCGATACCCGTCTGGTGCTCTCTCGGGACGAGATCGTGGAGATGCTGCGGGTGTTCCTGCCCGAGAGCAGCAACGAGGCGCGGGTGGTGGAGCGCATCGACACTCATTTGAACCGTATCGTGGACCTCGGCTTTCTGCGGCGCATGAAGGCCGCGGCCGGCGCCGCCGCGCCCGGAGCACAGACCACGTACGAGGTCCGGCGTATCCTCAAGGCGTTCGTGGATGCCGAGTGGCTGGCCGAGCTCGACGCACGGCTCGCCGCGTACCAGGCGGAGCTTGACGGGAGAGAGGAAGCCGACCGTGCGCAGGAATGACGCCGAGCCCCTTCGCCTCGACTCAACGATTGGGCAGCACATGGATGTCGCGGCACCGCAGCAACCGTGCGTCCGCGGTCACCAGCGTCAGGCCGTACACCTTGGCGGTGGCGACGATGAAGCGATCCGCGGGATCCTGGTGCTCGACGTCGACCGTGCGGCTGGCGAGCGCCACATCGATGGTGAGCGGAGCCTCGGTTATCGGGGAAGTCGACATCGCCCTCCGAAGCCAGCGGTGGGGATCGGGGTCGAGCACCACGCGGCCGCGCTCGGCCAACAGCAACGCTTCCCAAACGCTGACGGGGGAGAGTCGGAGCTGGTCCTCTCCAGTGAGGAGAGCGTGCCTTGCGGAATCGGCAAGCCGGTCCGGATCGAGGAGACTCCACAGCCAGATGTGCGTGTCGAGCAGCAGCCCCATCTACTGGAGGACTTCCCATTCCGAGAGATCCGCCGCAGGGGTGAGCAGGTCACCACGGATTTCGCCGGAGTCCTTCATTGCGCCGAGCCAATCCCCGACCGGACTCGACGGCGGCGGCAGGACCTGGGCAACCGGCTTGCCGAAGCGGGTCACCAGAACGGGCTGGCGCGTCTTTCCCACGCGATCGAGAACGGCCAGACACGTCGCCTTGAACTTCGAGATCTGAATCTCTTCCATGGAGCGGAATGTACCATGGTCTGGAACCATGGTCGATTCGAGGTTTCTCGACGCTGCCCGTCGGAGGCCATCGGAAGGCTTGTTCACAGAATACGTTGTGGACGAACTCGACGCTGGCCAGACCATGGTCAGCGTTGGTCCGGCATTACCCCGTCAGAACTGCGAGCGCGGCGGCGATTGTGAATTTCTAGCGCAGACGACGTTCGAGATCCGGCGTATTCTCAAGGCGTTCGTGGATGCCGAGTGGCAGGCCGGGCTCGACGCACGGCTCGCCGCGTACCGGGCGGAGCTCGACGGGCGAGAGGAAGCCGACCGTGGGCAGGAATGACGCCGAGCCCCTTCGCCTCGACTTCGTGGCGGACGACACGCGCTCGGGCTTTCGGCTGCACCGACTGGAGGTCTTCAACTGGGGCACCTTCGACGCACGGGTGTGGACCCTGGCCCTCGATGGCCGGAACCACCTGCTCACCGGCGACATCGGCTCCGGCAAGTCCACCCTCGTGGACGCGGTCACCACCCTGCTCGTGCCGGCGCACCGGGCCGCCTACAACCGCGCGGCCGGGGCCGGAAGCCGGGAGCGGACCCTGCGCTCCTACGTGCTGGGCCACTACAAGTCCGAACGCAACGAGCTGAGCGCC
>JAJDUQ010000345.1 GCA_022826505.1 Gammaproteobacteria bacterium | reverse complement strand
CGACCCACTGCGCAGCAGCGCCGCGCCTTCAAGCTGCTCGGTGTTCGGCTGGAACGTACCCAGTAGCGCACCTGCCATTTTTTTGTTTTATCCCGAAAAACAACGGGTTGATTCGTGCATACTCTCGAAGTTCAGCTTAATCGGTGAGGAAGTAGTCGTCGATGTCGTTCTGCGTCGTCGCTGTGAACATGCACCGACTCATTGCTTTCCATCCCCCGTGCGGCGCCGTTTCGACGCCTTTGCGCGAAAACACCGGCGAGGTATCCAGGTCACGTCCGCCCGCGGGGCGAGCGGTGTGCGGACGGGATGTCGGGACACCGCCCGCAGCGGTGCGCGCCGGGACGGCCGCCACCGGTCCGACGCCGAGGCGAGTGCGAGCGGGGGGGCGGTGAGGGCAGGCGTGGAAAGAGAACGGTGCATCCACGCCCGCAAGGATGCGCTGGACGACACGGACGATCCGCCGCTCGGGGGAAAGGGAGCGGCTGTGGATGGAGCGAGGGCGACCGAGGAGAGAAGGGGCGCCGAGGCAGGCAACCCGTCAGCGCATCAAGAGGACTCCGGGACTCCGGGACTCCGGGACTCCGGGACTCCGGGACTCCGGGACTCCGGGACTCCGGGACTCCATTGTAATGTGATGTCTGCCACCATTGTCATCCCCTCGCTCGACGACTCGACGAGAGCCCGATGCCGGGCGCGTCGAACCGTCCGCCTGCCGAGGTGCAAGGTCCTGAAGACGAGAGGCATCCTATCCTCGCTCCGGAAGGGATGCAATTTCCACATACCTCCAACATTTCCACATACCTCCAAGTGCCTTCGAGGTCGAGCGGGTCTGAGCGCGGCGGAGCAATGCCGCCGGGAACACCGCCGAATAGTGAGGAGCGACGGTGAGGAGCGACGGTATTCAATCGTTGCTGCGAGGTGGATAATGCCGACTCTGCCGGACAGGCAGCAGCCCGGGGGATCCGATGGGCACGGTTCTCGACGAGGTCACGAGCGAAGCGGTCGATGCGGCGCACATACGGCGACGTGTCGAGGACTGGGAAGAGCGTGTGAGCCGGCTCTACGCCATGCTCGACGACTGGTTGCCGGATGGATGGCATGCCCATCGGGGCGTCCCGGTCGTCATGCATGAGGAGTTGATGCGCAAGTTCGGCGTGCCTGCGAAGCGGATGCCGACACTCGATCTTCGCGACCGGGCAGGCCATACCGCCAGACTCGAACCGCGTGCACTGTGGATTATCGGGGAGAACGGTCGTATCGATCTCAAACACGACGGCTGCCACTACTTCATTGTCGATACGGCCGAGAACTTCGCGCAGCCGAATTGGGAGGCCGTTCGCTCCGAACGGCGGTGCGACCGCGAGGTGGTGACGCGCGATTGGTTGAGGCGCATCCTTCAGTGAGGGGTCTCCAGGCCATTGCGGCCGTGTACGAGCAGGTCGACCACTATCTCGAGAGCTTGCGCAACGCGGAGAGCTCGACTGGCGAGGATCCGGTGCCGGAGCGCATCGATCGAGAGCAGAGGATCAACGACCAGGCTTACTTCGTGCTCGCATGGGGCCAGTTGGAGGCGGATATCGAGGAGGCGTGCCGGAACGCCATTCGCCACGGACAAACGCACGATGACTGGCGATATCGCCGCGCTTGGTCCTTGTACAATCCGGACGACCGCCGATTATCGGGTCTGAGCTTCGAGAGCCGCCTGACGCTGGTTATCGACAAGGACAGCGTCGACTGGAAGAGGGCGATGCAGCTCTACAATGTTCGCAACCAGATCGCCCACGGCACGCTCCTGTCCGCGCGCATCGACATGGCGCGAGTGATCCTGGATTTCTTCCGCATCCGGTCATCTCTCGCACGGGAATGATGCCCGCTCAGAAGATGAAGTCGTCCTGGCCGACGAGCGCCGCGTCGACACCTTCCAGAACGATCTTGCCGTCGGTGCCGTTCACCCGCACCACCGCATCGCCCTGGCGGTTGCTCGACACCGAAAGGTCGCTCCACGTCAGCCCCGAGCCGGAGAAGTCCAGCCGGTCCGCTCCATCCTCGAACCCGCCAATCCGGTCGTTCCCGAAATCGTCCGCGCCGTAGACGAAGCGGTCGCTCCCGCCGCCGCCCACAAGGCGGTCGTTGCCCCCACCGCCCTCCAGTCGGTCATCGCCGCTGCCGCCAAGCAGCTTGTCGTCTCCCCCGCCGCCCCGGAGCTCGTCGCCGTCCCTGCCGCCTTCCAGGGTATCGGCGCCCTCACCGCCGTACAGATGGTCGGCCCCCGCATGGCCGTACAGGACATCATCGCCCGCGTTCCCGTACAGGAAGTCGTCCCCGGCGCGGCCCTTCATCTCGTCCGCACCAGCGCTGCCGTCCAGGATGTCCGACCACCGTGTGCCGACGATGGTGTTCGGCGTGCCCTCGCCGGCTCTCGGGCTGTCGTCGTGTTGCGTCCCGGCGTCGGAGCCGTCCGACGCACCCGAGAACCACCGCGGCGCGTCGTCCCCATCGGAATCAGGGTTCTTCGCCGCCCCC
>JAJDUQ010000337.1 GCA_022826505.1 Gammaproteobacteria bacterium | reverse complement strand
TCGACCTCGCCGACCACCACCTGCGCCTTGTCGAACGCATCCGCCATATCCCCCTTATAGACGAGGCGCTGCGAAAAAGCCAGACCCCAACCTCACGGTCATGCCGTCACCTCTTTGCAGCTAGCATGAAATAGCCCTGAGCCCCGGCGTGTTGCGGTGTGTCCGGCCGGCCTCCCGTGCGGACCGCGCACTGCGTTGACACCAGATACTCGGTGTACGATGCAGATTCGTTCGGCACCCTTCAGTCGAAATGACCGAGCGAAAATGGCCTGGCGGGTCGATGGCACCACCCTCGACGACACGCACCGCGCTGCCGGCGTTGGGAGCCGCGTCGCGTTGCGCCTCGAGTCGTCATGGTGCCCGGAGAACCGGATCGCGATGAACATCAAGACCGACGCAGTCATCATCGGTGCCGGCCCGTGCGGTCTTTTCCAGGTGTTCGAGCTGGGGTTGCTCGGTATCCACGCCCACGTGGTGGACGCGCTGCCGGAGATCGGTGGGCAGTGCGTCACGCTCTATCCCGAGAAACCGATTTACGACATCCCCGCGCTTCCGGTGGTGGGTGCGCGCGAGCTCATCGATCGACTGGAAACGCAGATCAGGCCGTTCAAGCCCGACTTTCACCTCGGGGAGACGGTGACAAAGCTGGAACGCACGGTCGACGGCGCCTTCTCGCTCGAGACGTCCGCCGGGACGCACTTTCGCGCCCGCGCCGTCGTCGTTGCGGGCGGAGTCGGCTCGTTCGAGCCCCGTCCGCTGCGCACTCCCGGAGCAGACCGCCACGCAGGCATCAACCTCGAGTACAAGGTGCTCGACAAGGCGCGCTACCGGGACAAGTCGGTGACGGTGCTCGGCGGTGGCGACTCCGCGCTCGACTGGGCGCTCGAGCTCGCTCCGGCGGCCAGACGCCTCACCGTGGTGCACCGGCGCGAGGAGTTCCGTGCGCAGCCGGTCTCCGTCGAGCGACTGCGGGCGATGGCCGCGGCGGAGCCGGAACGGTTCCGAATCCGAATCGGGCGGGTGAACGGACTCCTCGAGGAAGGCGGCAGGCTCGCGGGTATCCACGTCCGGCCGTTCGAGCGGGATGCGCAGGCGTACGAGGTTCGCTTCGACGAACTGCTCGTGTTCTACGGGCTGTCGCCCGATCTGGGGCCAATCGCCGAGTGGGGACTCGGAGTGGAGAAGCGCCACATTCCGGTCGATACGGAGAAGTACCAGACGAACATCCCGGGGGTTTTCGCGGTCGGCGACATCAACACCTATCCCGGAAAGAAGAAACTCATCCTGAGCGGCTTTCACGAAGCGGCGCTGGTCGCCTACGCGGTGCAGAAGCACCTCGATCCGAACGCGAAGCAGAACGTCCAGTACACCACCACCAGCTCGCTGCTGCACGAGCGCCTCGGGGTCGCCGGGTAGCGCGAATCCTTCGCCGATTCGCGCCTGCGGACCCGGATCGGGGACATATCCGCGCCAGGCCGACCGGACCGGCGACGCTCCGGTCAGGGAAGAATCTGCGTCCCCGCCTCGCCCGCGAACGCGGCTTCGGCCTCGTCGAGGTGCGCGATGACCGCCCGCCGCCCGCCGCCGTCGATGAATCGGATGGCGGCTTCGACCTTGGGGCCCATGCTCCCCGCGGCAAACTCCCCGGCCTCAAGATGGCGCCGCAGCTCGTCGACCCGCACGTCATCGAGACCGCGGGCTCGCGGTGAGCCGAATCCGACCTGCACCCGCTCCACCGCGGTGAGGATCATGAACTCGCCGATGCCGAGCACCTGCGCCATGTGCGCGGAGCTCAAGTCCTTGTCGATCACCCCTTCGACCCCGCGCCGCACCCCGTTCGCGTCCCGCACCACCGGTATCCCGCCGCCCCCCCCGGCAATGACCACCGCGCCGCTCTTCGCGACCGCATCGATGAGCGAGATGTCGACGATGTGCTTCGGGCGCGGGGAGGGGACCATGCATCGCCAGCCGCGCCCCACGTCATCGCGCATCGTCCAGCCGAGATTGTCGGCGATCTCCTTCGCCTCGGCCTCGTCGTAGAAGAACCCGATCGGCTTCGTCGGATTCTCGAACGCAGGGTCGTCCGGGTCGACCTCGACCTGCGTCAGCAGGCACACCACGTGCCGGTCGTTTCCCGCTTCGCGCAGGGTGTTCTCCAGGCTCTGCATCAGCAGATATGCGATTCCTCCCTGACTGTGGGCCACGCACACGTCCATGCTCATCGGAGGCACCCGTTCGCGGCTCAGCACCTGGCGCATCAGGATCTTCCCGACCACCGGTCCGTTGCCGTGGGTGATGACGAGCTCGTTGTCCGCGCGCATGATGGGCAGCAGCGCCCGTCCGGTGCGGGCCGCGTACTCGCGCTGCTCCTCGACGGTGCCCGGCCCGCGTCCGGGATGGATCGCATTGCCGCCGACCGCGATCAGGAGGCGAGGCTTGTCGCTACGCTCGGATTGCCGTGGGGAATGCGGCATGAGCGGGTCGGGATCGCTGTGCGGGAGGAGTGCATCATATCCTCGCAGTCACTCTCATGTCGCAATCGGAACCTGTCTTTCGCCCTTGCTCGGGTGACGGGAGCCTGGAATGACCCGGTCGGACGAAGGGACAAATCCACGCAAGAGCCGAACCGGCCTGGTCCGGCTCTGGCACGCATTGCTGTACTCGCTTGCGGGACTTGCAAGCGCGTTCCGAACGGAGTCGGCGTTCCGCCTGGAGGTCGCAGCGGGAATCGTGCTTGTGGCGGTCGCGGCGGCGTTGCCGGCCACCCTCGTGCAGACCGCGTTGCTCCTCCTTGCGGTCGCGCTGGTACTCATCGTCGAGCTGCTCAATTCGGCGGTGGAGGCGACTGTCGATCGCATTTCCCTCGAGAAGCACGAACTCGCGAAGCGGGCCAAGGACATCGCGAGCGCGGCGGTGCTGACGAGCCTCGTGAGCTGCGCGGTGGTGTGGGGTCTCGTCCTGTACGACATCTTCAGGTGAGTGGGATGCGGGTTCACGCCCGCACGGGATTCTTCTCCGCTCCGAGGCAAATCCCGGCAGGCGATCCGGTTCACGCACCGGTGCCGGCACGCACATCGGCGAGTCAAGCGTCGAAACCTTCGAAGCCGCCGATGGCAAGCGCGGTCCGGAGACGGGACCGGCGTCCGGAGACTGGAATCCCTCATAGGTCCATCCCCTGCACATGCAGCAATTCCCGCTATCTGAGAGATAGCAGAGGAATCAGGGGGTTGGGAGGCTGAGAAAAAAATGTTCTCGTAAACTTTCGTGGGAGGATTCAGCATAATGGCCATGTTCTCTCCAGCGATGGGTGAGGTGTCATGGCC